>DATEOT010000016.1:0-52880 GCA_035273795.1 Solirubrobacterales bacterium
AGTTCGCCAGCTGTCGCTAGGAGGGATGGGTGTTCCCTTCCCGACCGGCGTCCTGATTTTCGCAGTGCCCGTTGGCGAGAGCTGCTGAGTTAACGGCGAAAATCCCAGGGAGGGAAGGGAATACCCATCCCTCCCTACCGGAAGACGTTCCTAGCTGCCAGGGGTCCAGAGTTTTCCGGATTTCTCCTGTCCCTGATCAGGGGTCAGGAGTTTCTCCCGTGCTTCGGCTTTCCCCTTCCGCTCGTCGGCCACCTCTTTGGGAATCGGCTTGGCCGAGTCGGCGACCAGCTCGATCGCCTTGCGGGCCCGCAGATCTTCGCGGACCATCGCGTCGCGACCGTTCTTGCGCAGCCGCTCGAGCAGTTTCTCCGGGGTGGTGCGTTCGTGCTCGGCGCTGTGCTCGAGCGCCTCGACCATTTCCTCCTCGGAGACCTCGATTCCCTCGGCCTCCGCTATCGCCGTCACCACCGCCTCGCGCTTCAGCTCTTTTTCCGCGTCCGGCTTGGTCTCCTCGATCAGCTCGTCACGCGTTTTTCCCTGCATCTGCAGGAACGCGTTGGGGTCCATCCCCCGTTGCGCAAGCTGCCGTTCCATCCGCTCCCAGCGTTCGGTCGCCCGCGCCGTCGCCAGCTCTGCAGGGACGTCGACGGTGGCCTCGCCGACCGCGGCGTCGATCGCGGCGACCCGGAAGTCTTCCTCGGCACGGCTGCCGAGGGCGGTGCCGACTTTCTCGCGGATGTCCGCGCGCAGCTCCTTCAGCGTGTCGAACTCGGAGGCGTCGGCGGCGAAGTCGTCGTCGAGCTCGGGCAGGATTTTCTCCCGCACCTCCTTGACCTTGACCTTGAAGACGACGGCCTGCCCCGCGAGGTGCTCCGCCTGCTCGTACTCCTCGGGGAAGGTCACGTTCACCTCGCGCTCCTCACCCGCTTTCGCGCCGACCAGCTGCTCCTCGAAGCCGGGAATGAACTGCCCCGAGCCGAGCGCCAGCAGGTAGTCCTCGGCCGCCCCTCCCTGAAAGGCGGAGCCGTCGAGAAAGCCCTCGAAGTCGATCAGCAGCGAGTCACCCTCGGCGGCGGCGCGATCGACCTGCTCCAGTCGCGCGAAACCCTCGCGGATCCGGTCGACCTCGGTGTCGACGATTTCGTCGGGGACCTCCTGCTCCTCCTTGCCGACCTCGAGACCTTTGTAGGTGCCGAGCCTCGCATCGGGTCGCACTCCGACCTCGAACTTGAACGTGAGCGATTCGCCTTCGTCCTCGGGGGCGGAGACCATCTCGATCTCGGGGTCGCCGATCGGGCTCACCTCGGCGTCGAGCAGGGCGCTTTCGTACCACTCCGGCAGCGCCTCGCGGATCGCCTCCTGCAGCACGGCACCGAAGCCCAGCCGCTGGATGATCAGCGACGGCGGTGCCTTGCCGGCGCGGAAGCCCGGCATCCGCATCTCCTTCGCCATCGCGCGGGCGGCGCGGGCGGTCGCTTTCTCCACGTCGGCGGCGGGAACCTCGGCCACTACCTCGACGCGCGAATTCGGCAGCTCTTTAAGGGTGGTCTCCATGAGCTTCGGACCCTAGCGACGTTGCGCCAGCATCGTTCGCAAGGCCACTCCGAAGTCGATCGCGAAGGCGAGACCGCGTCCGACGGCTCCCGTCACCAACCAGGCTCGCAGCCGCTCGGATACGTCACTCATTCGCGTATTCCAGCAGGGACTCGTCGACCAGCCACTCGACCGGGGCATGGTCGTCGGTGTAGACCTCGCCGCCCGGCAGCCGCGGCTCCAGCGCGGCGGCGGCGCGGCGCGCCTCGGGCCACAGGGCGGTGGGCAGAGCCTCGACGTTCGCCCCCAGGCGGTCCGCCGAGAACGCTCCCTCCCCCGCCACCAGCAGCGTGTTGGTCGCCTCGATCGGATAGCGCAGTACCCGCGGGAACGCAGCCGCCATCGTCCGCCCCAGCACCCGCTCCAGCTCTTCTCCCCCCTCGGGGTGACCGACGTTGACGATCACCAGACCGCCCGGCGCCAGCCGCTCCCGCGCCAGCTCGAAGAACTCCCGGGTGGCCAGGTAGAAGGGAATGTACGGCTGCCGGTAGGCGTCGACCATGATCACGTCGTAACCGCCCTCGGAGCGCTCCAGCCAGGGTCGCGCGTCCTCGGCGAAGGTCCGCATCCGCGGGTTGCGGAGGTCGAGATAGCGGCGGCCGAGCTCGGTCAGCTCGGGGTCGATCTCCACCGCGTCGACCTCGGTCGCCGGGAAGAAGTGGCCAAAGGAGCGGGCTACGGTTCCCCCGGCGTTGCCGAGAATCGCGATCCGGCGGGGCGGCCACGGGTTCGCCGCCGCGTGCAGCACCAGGTGCCCATCCCAGTAGTCGCCGGTGAGGTAGGAGCCCGGCTCGTACAGCGAGTGGACCGCCTGGCCCTCGTTCAGCTCCAGCACCCGGGTCCCGTCGTCGCGTTCGATCACCCGCGCGTACTGATGGGTGGTCTCGGCCTCGAAGAGGACGCGGCCGTCGGCGTCCCCCTTGATCGTCCCGACCGGGACCGCCAGGAGCGCCAGCAACGCGACCGGGACGACGAGCGCCCGGGCGCCCACTCCCACCGCCGCGACAAGCGCCAGCGCAAGGGCGAAGACGAAGAAGGTCCGCTGGGTGCCCAGCAACGGGATCAGGACCAGGGCCGAGACCATCGTTCCCAGCAGCGACCCGCCGGTCGAGATCGCGTAGAGCCGCCCGACCACCTCTCCGGACTTGTCCATGTCCCTGACCGCCAGCCGCACCGCCCAGGGGCCGGCCGCGCCGAGCAGCGTCACCGGCACCGCGACCAGCACCAGCACCCCGAACAGAGAGCCGGCGAAGCCGCCGACCGAGACCGTGTCGAAGGCGTCGACGGAGAAGCCGAGGAAGGGGCGCGCCGCGAACGGAATCGTCGCGATCAAAGCCGAAGCGGCCAAGACCACCAGGCAGAGACCGCGCAGGTGCGGGTGGCGGTCGGCGTAGCGGCCGCCGAACCAGTAGCCGATCGAGAGGGCGACGAGGACGACCCCGATCGTGTTCGCCCAGACGATGGTCGAGGAGCCGAAGTAAGGGGCCAGCAGCCGCGCGGCGGCGATCTCGACACCGAGGCTGGAGGCGCCGACGACGAAGACGAGCGCTCCCAGGAGGCGGCGATCAGGCCCGGCGGTCTCGGTCATCCCCGGCTCCTATCAACTGCTTTTCCAGGCGCTCTCCCTGCCCCGCCGCGACCGCGCGCTGCGCCCGCGCCTCGTCGAGCTCGACCCCTCGCTCCAACGCCAGGTCGAGCAGCCGCTGCTTCTCGATCCCTTCGCGCGAGACCTCGAAGAAGACCCAGGCGAGCAGACCGAGGCCGAGGAAGGTCCCCTCGACCATCATCACCACCCCGGCGGTGCTCTGGTCGGCGAGCGGCGAGATGTTCCAGTAGCGCTCCCCCTCGGCGTAGGCCGGGTAGAGCACGCTCCCCGACCACATCAGGACGTTGCCGAGGATCGCCCCCGCGAAGCGAACCGCGATCACGTAGCCGACCTTCCAGGCGTTGGTGAACCAGGGGGGCTTCGGCAGCGGGCCGAAGGCCGGCATCCACATCAGGCAGCCGAAGAAGATGAAGCACATGTGCTCCAGCGCGTGCATCGGCGCCCCGCCGTAGGCGGCGTCGTAGAGGGCGGGGATGTGCCAGACGTAGAAGTTGAGGGCCCAGAGCGGGAAGGCGACGAGCGGATGGGCGAGGATCCGCAGCCGATCGAAGACGCGGATCGCGAGGATCGGCTGCAGCAGCGGTCCGGTCAGCCCCAGCACCATCAGCAGGGTCGCGACGTCGCCCAGCATCAGGTGCTCGACCATGTGGGCGATCACCAGCTCCTCGCCGAGATGGGCGATCGGCGACGCCTGCGCGAGGACGATGATCAGCAGCCCGCCGGCGAAACAGAGCTGGCGCCAGACCGGCATGGGTCGCCCTTTCTGCGACAGCGTCAGCGATCGCTTCGCGTAGAGGAACGCGACGATCGTCAGGGGCAGCAGCTCCAGCGGGGCGAAAACCGCCTCCACGTGGGCGAACGGCAAGTTCATCGGATTCAGCGTAGCCCGCTGCTAGCTTGGCGCGACCGTGAGCTCCCAGAACCACCGCTTCCCCCCGATCGGGAGCTACGGCTTCCTCTCCGATTGCCACACCGCCGCCCTGGTCTCCTTCGGGGGCAGCATCGAGTGGCTCTGCTTCCCCCGCTTCGACTCGCCCAGCGCATTCGCCGCCCTGCTCGACCGCGAGGCCGGCCACATGTCCCTGCGGCCGCGGGGGGTGATCGTCCCGATCAGCCGGCGCTACTCGCCCGGAACCCTGGTGATCGAGACGACCTGGGTGACCGATACGGGCTGGGTGGTGGTCAAGGACGCGCTGACGATCGCCGACTGGGTACCCGCCGGCGGCGACAAGGCGCAGCGGCAGGGACGGCCCGAGACCGAACACGAGTCGGACCGCTCGCTGCTGCGGACGATCACCTGCATCGACGGCGAAGTCGAGATGGAGATGGAGTGCCTTCCCCGCTTCGGTTACGGCCTCGAAGAGGCGAAGTGGAGCGGCGGCGAGCTCGGCGAGGCCGTCGCCGTCGCCGTCGACGGAACGGAGCTGCTGCTGACCAGCGACATGGAGCTCGAACTCGAGCAGGAGGCGGCCCGCGGCCGGGTCACCCTGCGCGAAGACGAGACCGCGTTCTGCGCCCTGACCTGGGGAAACGAAGACGTCGGCGGCCCCCGCAGCGCCCCGGAGGCGCTCGAGCGGATCGACTCGACCGAAGAGTTCTGGCGCGAATGGCTGCGCGACGGCAACTTCCCCGACCACCCCTGGCGGATGCACCTGCAGCGCTCTGCGCTCGTCCTCAAGGGCCTGACCTACACGCCGACCGGCGCGATCGTCGCCGCCGCCACCACGTCCCTGCCCGAGACGCCCGGCGGCGAACGCAACTGGGACTACCGCTTCAGTTGGATCCGCGACTCCACCTTCAGCCTCTGGGCGCTGCACACCCTCGGCTTCGACCAGGAGGCGCGCGACTTCATGCGCTTCATCGTCAACGTCTGCAAGGAGCAACCCGACCTTCAGATCATGTACGGGATCGGCCACGAGCGCGACCTCGAGGAGAAGACCCTGGACCACCTCGATGGCTACGGCGGCGCCAAGCCGGTGCGGATCGGCAACGGCGCCTTCGACCAGCGCCAGAACGACGTCTGGGGATCGCTGCTGGACTCGATCTACCTCCACGAAAAGGCCCTCCGCGGCAGCGGGGCGCCGGCCGATCGCGAGTTGATCCGCTACCAGGTGGAAGCGGCCATCGCGGCCTGGCCGCAGCCCGACCAGGGAATCTGGGAGTCCCGCGGGGAGCCGCAGCACTACGTCTCCTCGAAGCTGATGATCTGGGTCGCGGTCGACCGCGGCGCCCGCCTCGCCGGCACCCTGGGGTTCGACGAGATCGCCGACGAGTGGCGAGCGAAGGCAGACGAGTTCAAAGCGGAGATCCTCGGCCGTGGGGTTCGCGGGGGCGTCTTCCGCCAGCACTACGAGACCGACGCCCTCGACGCCTCGTTGCTGCTGATTCCGCTCTTCCGCTTCCTGCCCCCGGACGATCCGCGGGTCCGTGACACCGTCAACGCGATCGCCGAGGATCTGGCCCAGAACGGCCTCATCTGCCGGTACAAGGTCGACGAGACCGACGACGGCCTCCAGGGCGAGGAGGGCACCTTCCTGATCTGCTCCTTCTGGCTTGTCTCGGCTCTCTCCGAGATCGGCGAGCGGCACCGCGCGCGGGAGCTCTGCGAGCGTCTGCTGGAGGCCGCCGGCTGGCTCGATCTCTACGCCGAGGAGCTCGACGCCGAATCAGGCCGGCACCTGGGGAACTTTCCGCAGGCCTTCACCCATCTGGCGCTGATCAACGCCGTCTCCCACGTGATCGCCGACGAGCAGCGCGAAGACGGTGGGGTCACCGCCGTCTTCACCGAGATGGGTGGGGTGCGGGAGGACGGCTGAGGGCCCCTCGCGAACCCCGGGTCGTAGACAAAAAGACTACAGACAACAGGTTTCCTTTTTCTCTATAGTCCGCGTGGTCATGGAAGCGACCGACCGCCCGGACCAGAACGACCTCCTCATCGCCCTCCGCCATCCACTGCGGCGCTTGATTCTGCGGGAGATGGCGGACGGGAAGGTGATCAGCCCCCTAGAGCTGTCGAATACGTTGCGGCACCCGCTCAGCAACGTCAGCTACCACATCCGGGTCCTGGCCAAGTGTGCCGCTGTGACGCTTGTCGACACGAAACCCACGCGCGGCTCGGTGCAGCACTTCTACCGCAGCGCGGTTACCGCGCCCTGGGCGCAACAAGTACTCGGATCTAGGGAAAGCGAAGGCGACGGTGCCGGGGAGAACTCCAGTGGCACCTCGACTTGAACTACGGGAGGGGCCGATGAACGAAAACAACGACAGCCGGACCACCTTGGTCGAAGACGAAGACTTCGAGTCGGCCGTTCTGCGGCAGCTGCTCGATCTCCACCCGACGCGACTGACGGTCTCGGAGCTGACGCGTGAACTGGGTGACGATCGCGGCGGCTTTGCCGAGCGCGATGCGCTGGAACGAGCGATCAGAGACCTTGCCGCCGTGGGGCTCCTGCACCGGAGCGATGGATTCGTCACCCCGACGCGGGCAGCGCTCCGGTTCAGCGAGCTCCTGGATCGGTAGCCACCCAGCGGAAGGGAACCTGCAGTCGTGCCCGCAGCTCGTCGGCCGCCGCGGCCAGAGCTTTGTCCTCTGCGCCCCCGGCGCCGACCAGGATCACCTCGGAAGCGGGAAAGCTGCCGAGGTGATCTTCGACCGCCTGCACGACGTCCTCGTCTCCCACCCGCGCCTCTGCGTCGATGCCCGCTGCCGCAAGCGCGGCAACGCTGATCACCAGCCGCTGCTGTGCGCCATGGCGCGCCGGCTCGACGTCTGATGCCCAGCGGTCGAGAAAGCCGATGCGAGCGGGAGCGAGAACCATCACCCGCGTCTCCTCGTCGTCGCCGATCGCGTCGGCCACCCGGTTGACGACCGACGGGTCCTCGAGCGGGTCAGCGACGACGACGAGGACGCGCCACGCGCTCGGGTCGACGCCCGCGGGCGCGATCGTCTCGCGGGGACGCTGCCGCACCGCGAAGACCACGATCGCCACCGCGACGAGAGCCCCGACGGCCACTCCGACGGCCGGCCCAGCGGAGACAAAGGCGACGGTGGTGGGGACGGCGATCGCAGCAGCGACGAGGGGCAGCTTCCAAGCGCTCACCCCTTAAGCCTCTCAGGTGCGAAACGCCGCCCCCTAGAGCAAGAACTCCCTGACTCAGTACCCCTTGGTGATCCCCTCGATGGGCACCACGCGCTCGTTCATCTCGATCTTCACGATCCACCTCCTTCCTCTCCCTTGATGCCTCTGCCGCCCCTTCGCGGCCTATCGCTCAAAAGCGATTGAGCATATTTACTGGAAAGATCTCCAGCAATCAAGGAGAGGCCAGCAAAACTCGTCAATAATCGGAAAAAGCGGGACCGTTGTGAAAATCCTGATCGACAGGCTGTAATGTCTTCGTATCGGCCATTACCCCTGCATCCGAACTAAGGAATAAAAGGCCTTGCCGCGAACTAAAAACAAGAAAGAGGGCGTAGAACAGATAGTCGCCAAAGCATTCGCCCACCCCCTGCGAGTGCAGATCCTGATCATCTTGAATGAAAAGGTCGCGAGCCCGAACATGCTGGCTCAGCACCTCGATCAGAGCCTCAACCTCGTCGCCTACCACGTCCGGGTGCTCGAGAAATACGACTGCATCGAACTGGTCGACACGAAGCAGCGGCGGGGGGCGACCGAGCACTTCTACCGCGCCACCCGGCGTCAGTTCCTCACCGACACGGAATGGTCGAGCCTGCCGGCGAGCCTCCGCCCCGGCCTGTCCGGCGCGGCGCTGAAGTCCGCCTTCGACGACATCGAGGAGGCCCTCGACAAGGAAACCTTCGACGAGCTCGAGGACCGTCACCTCAGTCGGACGCCGATGGCGGTCGACAAAAAAGGGTGGGAGGACGCCGCCGAGCTGCTGGCGGAGACGCTGGACCGACTGATCGAGATTCAGGCCGAATCCAACGAGCGCCTCGCCAAGAGCGACGAGGAGATCGTGCCGTCCCGAGTCGTCATGCTCCACTTCAAGTCGCCATCCATGGCCGAGGGCGCCCCCAAGGGTGCGTCCAAGCCCGCCGCGTCCTAAGCGCCTCGAACCTCGAGACCCGCCGCCGCTCGGCATGAGCGGCGGCGGGTCTCGCTTTTTTGCGAGCTCGGAAAAGGCCGTGTTCGCCAATCGCTATCGTTGCCTCGACGGTGGCTTCTGCCGTCGCGCTGCACGGCCTCGGACTGACGCCCTCAGGGCAGCGACGTTGGTTAAGTAACGCCGCCTAATCGATTCGATGCCGTGAACAGCGACCAGACTTCAAGCGCAGAGCAGTCAGCTCCGGGCCCTGGCGAGGGCCTCGCCAGCGAGCGCGTGCTCTGGGCCCGCTTCGTCAAAGACAGGGATCCCGCGATCCGCGAGGAGCTCGTCCGGCGCTATCTGCCGTTCGCGAAAAACCTCGCGCTCCGCTACCGGGGAGCCAGCGAGTCGTTCGACGACCTGCTTCAGGTCGCGAGCCTCGGGCTCGTCAACGCGATCGATCGCTTCGACCCCGAGCGCGGGGCCCCCTTCACCGCTTTCGCCTCGCCGACGATCCTCGGCGAGCTGAAGCGACACTTCCGCGACCGGGTCTGGACGGTGCGGGTGCCGCGCGGCCTCCACGATCGCATGGCCGAGGTCGAGAAGGCGATCTCGGAGCTGACGGTGGGGCTGCAGCGCTCCCCCTCGGTGAGCGAGATCGCCGAGCGGCTGGAGTGCGACCCCACCGACGTCCTCGAGGTGCTGGAGGCGAACCACAATCGCCGGCCCCTCTCCCTGGATCGGCCCGTCGGCGGCGAGGACTCCGAAGAATCGCCGGCTTCCGAGTGGGTCGGGGACGAAGATTCCGGCTACGAGCTGGTCGAGGACAAACTGGCGCTGGAGGGAGCCCTCCCCCACCTCGACGAGCGCGAGCGCCTCGTCCTCCAGCTTCGCTTCGTCGAGGACCTAACCCAGTCCCAGATCGCCGAGCGGATCGGCCACTCCCAGATGCACGTCTCGAGGATCCTCCGGCGCACCTTGGAGCGCATTCGCGCCGAGGTAGCCGAGCAGAGCGCCGCCAGCAGCTCCGAGACCGAGTAGCTGGGCTCGTGGTTGAGTGTCTGGAGGAGGTGCACCCGCCCCCTCTGCGACACGTAGCAGCAGGACGGCTCAGGGTCCAGCAGCTTTTAAGAGAGGTCAGCCCCTAGGGCGTCTACCGCAGAGTCAGTTCTTGGAGAGCGAGGAGATGCCGACGACGAGGTATTCGCCTTCGTCGCCTTCCTCGATCCGAAGCTCGTCGGTCAGGGCCTCCAGGGAGCCGCCCACCTCGGGGAGCTCGAAGCTCTGGCGCAGGCGCTCGGCACCGCCGTGGGTCATCGGGCCGACCTTGAGCTCGATCCCTTCCGGCAGCTCGGAGATGCTGAGCGAGACGTGGCCGTCGGTGAAGCCCTGGGGGGCGCGGGCGGATATCGCGTCGCTGAGCAGCATCGTGTCCGAGAGTCGATCGACGCTGATGTCCTGGCGGGCGGCCAGCGCCGAGAGGGCGCGGCTGAGCACCGGTCCGACGATCTCGGGGGGTCCGACCCGGATACGGGTCTCCTCGTCGGCCGTCACGGTGAAGGTGGAACCCGCTTTGGCTCCGTCCTCGCGGGCCTGCAGCGGCAGGTGCATCCGAATCTCCGTGCCCTTGTCGGCTCCGCCCTTGATCTCGAAGCTGCTGGAAAGCGCGGCGATCAGGGTGAGGCCGATCCGCAGGCTCGGCCGCTCCGGATCAGGCCGGGGCCTGATCCCGGTGCCGTGGTCGCGGATGATCACCGTGAGGCCGGCGAAGTCGCTTTCGGCCTCCACCTCCAGCGGACCTGGCTCGCTGCTGCCGGCGTAGGCGTGCACGACGACGTTCATGCTGGCCTCGGTCACGACCGTCTTCAGGTCTGCGAGGGAGGCCTCGTCCATCCCCAGGCGTTCGGCCAGGCCGGCGAGGGCATGCCGCACCACGGCCACGTTCTCGGCGCGAGCGGGAAGGGACATCTGAAGCCCCGAGCGGTCATTGGTTGAGGTATTCAAAGTTCCAGCCTGCCCCCAGGAACGTCAAGGCTCATCGATAGGGCTGCGAGCATATCCGGCCAACTCGCATTAGGAGCTGCTTACCCCTGGGCCGGGGACGCAAAACAAGGTTCGGCAAGCTCGGCCTCCTGCGGTAGCATCGAGCCGTGAATCCCGCCCCTTTCGAGGTGAAAGTCGGAGGTCTGGAGAACGGCGTTCGGACGATCTTCGTTCACGGCGAGCTGGATCTCAGCACCGCTCCCGTTCTCGAGGGTCCGCTGGACGAGGCGCTCGGCAGCGGCGAGGGCTCGCTTCTGATCGATCTCTCCCGCTGCGAATTCATCGATTCCACCGGTATCGCGCTGATAGTGCGCGCATGGCAGCGCCTCGATTCCGGTGAGAACGGACGCACCTTGGTGATCTGCAGCCAGAACGACCAAGTGCGGCGCGTGCTCGAGATCACCGGCCTCGAGCTTTCGATTCCGGTTCACCTGACCCGGGACGAGGCGATCGCCGCGCTCAGCGGCTGAGTCGCCTCAACATCCGTCCAGCCCCTTAGCTGCATACCCCGGTTGGACCTCGGGTAGCCGATCGAGGATGTCCCCTCCCCCGCCTCGCCGACGCCGGCTCCCGCGGGAGCTGTTCGAGACCCGCAGCCACGCCTGGCACTCGCTCGGGCTGGGCGACGAGCTGGCGCCCAAGTTCTCCAAACGCCAATTTGGCGGCCTGCTGCTGGCGCTGCTGGTCATCGCCGCGACGCTCTTCGCCTACGACCAGCGGCGGGAGATCGCTCCCGGTTACGGATTATGGATCCGCTACGGCACCGTCCTCGTCCTCGTCGTCGTCGGCTTGGCGGCGACCCACTGGCTGGTGCGTGGCCTCTCCCCCCGCCTTTACCGGCGGCTCGATCCGGCAACGGCGGGGACCACCGGCTTCGTGATCCGCCTGCTGGCGACGAGCGCGGTGGTGGTCCTGGCGCTGCGGATCGCCGGGGTCAACGCGAGCACGCTCGCGGTCGGCGGCGCTTTCACCGCGGTCCTGCTCGGCCTCGCCGCTCAGCAGGCGATGAGCGGGATCTTCGCGGGCATCGTGCTCCAGAGCACGCGCCCCTTCCGGGTCGGCGAACGGGTGCGCCTGGTCGGCGGCGCCCTCGCCGGCTCCCTCGAGGGGACGGTCACCTCGCTGGGGCTCTTCTATACGACTCTCAGCCAGGGAGCCGACCGGCTGCTGGTGCCCAACAACGTCCTCCTCACCCTGGTCGTCGTGCCGCTGCGGGAGCCGGACAAGGTCGACGTACGGGTCCGCTTCCCGTCCCAGGCGAGCCCGAAGGAGATCGAGGAGCGGCTGCTGCAGGCGATCACGGTCCCGACCCGCTACAAACCGAGCGTCTCGGTCGAGGAACTCGACGCCGACGGGGCCGTTTTCCGCGTCAACGCCACGCCGCTGCGCCCGGAAGACGGCTCGCAGCTGGCCGAGGAGGTGCTGGAAGCCCTGCGGCGCTCGGAACCGACGACGGCGGAATCGCGCCGCCCCTCCTAGTCGCCGGCGTCGCTCCTAGCCGGCGAAGATCAGAATCGCGGTGTTGACGACGATCGCCAGCGGCGTCAGCGTCAGCGCCATCGTGCGGAAGAACTTGGCGAAGCCGCCGCGGTAGCGGATGCTCTCCATGATCCCGAGCCCGACGACGTGGGCGAGGTTGATCAGGGCGACGCCGATCGCGATCAGGATCGCCGTCGCTTCCCAGCCGGACTCGTGCCCGTTGCCGGAGGCGACCGCCGCCGAGAGGATCGCAACGACGATCGTGCCGAAGATGCCGGCGACCATCCCGGCGAAGTCGGAGCGGGTCATCCCGGGGACGTAGGCGCCGCCGGCGACTTCCTTGTCGGCGATCGGGTTGACGAGGCCCTCGCCGGTCTCCTCTACGTCGACCACGTGGTCGGGGCTCTCCTGGCTGCCGGTCTCGAGCACGATCAGGCGCAAAGGCGGCTCCAGCGATTCCTGCGCGCGCTCGTAGAGGCCCTTCTCGTACCACTCGGCCTCCCCTTCGGCGTGCTCGAAGATCAGGATCTCGTCGGCCGGCCCCTTGAGCAGCGCGTCCTGAGCAGCCTGCACCGGGTCGGGGTCGCCGACCTCGCCGCTGACCTCGACGCCCTTCTCGCGGAGCAGCTTCAGGTTCCTCTCCAGCCGCTCCTCGGCCTGCTTCCTCGGCTCCTCGATGTCGCCCATCGTGTGCCGGAACGGGCTCGCCTCGACGGCGGGGATCACCATCCGCACCTCCACGCCGTCGCCGTTGGCGTTGGCCTGCAACTGCTCGATCGGCTCAGGCCCGTGGAGTTCGTCGGTGACGATCGCGATGACTCGGCGCGGCATGACTGGCCTCCTACTGGTCTTCGCGGACGTCGCGGTCCGCTTCTTGGGGAATCGCTTCGTCCGGTTCGCCGAAGGCGGTCTCCGTCGGCTCCTCCGGCGGAGGAGCGTCGCGATTGGGGAACCGTTTCTGGTCGCCGTGGGCAGCGTTGTCGATCAGCTCCGCCTCGGCCAGCTCGAAGCCCTCCGCCTGGCCCTCGCCGCCCTCGACCACGGGCCGTTCGGCGGGATCGTCGACCGGGTCGTCGGGAGCGGGCCCGCCGATCCCGGCCGCTTCGGCGGCGGCGGCCTCGGTCTCTTCCTCGGCCAGCGGATCCTCCTGGCGCTCGGCTTCCATACGGCTGACCTCAGCCTCGTCCCGACTTGCCTCGCTCATGACGGCCGCCTCTCTCCCCAAGCACCGGTGGGGGTCTCGTTCTCGTGATGCGGCTGCCGCCCCGGTTGCTCGGGCGGCGCCAGCTTCTCGTCGGCCCTCCGGTTCATCCCCGCGTAGGCGAGGAAAGCGACGAAGCCGACGACGAAGACGATCAAGGCGAAGATCGGCGACCAGGCGACCGCGACCAGCGCTATCAGAAGGATCAGGGCAAGCGGTATGAAGTACATGCCGGGCGGTTACCCCTGCCGCCCAGGCACGAAACTCGCCCTCTCGTTTTCCTCCTCGCCGCGAATGGGTAGTCGCAGAGGTGAACGCACCCAACCGTAAGGAGTGAGGATGGGGACTCAAGAGGCCGGCAACGTCACCGGTACGAAGGACAAGGACTACAACGTCATCTGGTTCGTCGAGCAGTGCCTCAGCAACGTGCTGCGACTCGAGACCTACATCGAAGACGCCGAGCGGGACGGGGACTCCGATCTCGCGGACTTCTTCCGTCGCGCTCAAGAGACGAGCCGGAAGGGCGCCGAGCAGGGCAAGGATCTCCTGCGCTCGCGCCTCTCGTCCTGAGGAAATCCGGCGCCCCGGTCGGCCCGGCTAGGAGCCGGCGCTGACCGAGGCGGTGCCGGTCGCGCTGCGACCGGCCATCCAACCCGCCACGGCTCCGACGGCGCCGCCGAGGCCGAGCAGGGTCATCGTGCGCATGGGGTCGCGCTTCAACTTCGACGCGGCCCCGTGAACGGTGTGCTTGACGGCCGACTTGGCCGTCTTGCGGGCGAGGGTCTTCCTTATCGCTGACATGGCCGGCTTCTACCCGCCGCCACGGGGACTACACAAGCTGCGGGACCGAGAGTCCCTGTCGCAGGGAGATCGCGTTCGGCGGAGCGAATTCCTCCCAGTCGTTGTTGAGGTAGGCGAAGACCTCGCGGCGCGAGCGCCAGGCGGCGATCCGGCGCCGCCAGTGGTCGAGCTCGGTCTTCGAGTAGTTGCCGTTGCGGCCGCGGGCACCGTGGTGGAGGCGCAGGTAGGCGACCTCGCCCGCCGGCCGCGCCTCCGGCAGCGGGCGGCGGGCGTCGTGGGGGATCACCAGCGAGGCCCCGTGCTGCTCGAGGATCCGCCGCACCGCCGGGACGAACCAGCTGGGATGGCGGAACTCGAAGCAGTGGCGGGCGGGCGGCAGCAGCTCCAGCGCCGCGGCGAGGACCGCGTCGTCACGGTGGAAGTTGCCCGGCAGCTGCCACAGCACCGGGCCCAGCTTGCCGCTCTCCCGCAGCGGCTCCAGCGGCTCCCAGAAGCGGGCGACTCCCTCCTCGATGCCTCGCAGGCGGCGGATGTGGGTGAGGTAGCGGCTTCCCTTGACCGCGAAGACGAAGCCGGGCGGGGTGCGCTCGACCCACCCCTCCACGGTCGAGCGCTTGATCAGCCGGTAGAAGGTGGCGTTGACCTCGACGGTGTCGAAGATCTCGGCGTAGCGCTCCAGCCAGCGCGCCTGCGGCACCCCTTCGTAGATGCCGTGGCGCCAGGAGTCGTAGACCCACCCGGAACAGCCGATCCGTACATGTTTCATCGTCAGCCTGGGTACCCCGCATCCATGCCGCTGAACGCGATCCTGGACGTCGACGGCACCCTCGTCGACACCAACTACCACCACGCGCTCGCCTGGCATCGGGCCCTGCACGTGCACGGGCACCAGGTCCAGATGTGGAAGGTCCACCGCCACATCGGCATGGGCGGCGACCAGATCCTCGACGCGCTGATCGGCGCGGAGGCGGCGGCCGCGGACGGGGACGCGATCCGTGCGGCCGAGGCCGACGCCTACGAGCAGCTGATCGGCGAAGTCGAGCCGCTGGAGGGCGCGCGGAAGCTGATCGAGAAGCTGAAGGAGGAAGGCTCGACGGTGATCCTCGCCAGCTCCGCGAAGGAAGAGGAGGTCGACCACTACGTCGACCTGCTTGACGCGCGGGAGCTGGTCGACGGCTGGACCACCTCGGCCGACGTCGAGAACACCAAGCCCGATCCCGACCTCGTCCACGCGGCGCTGGAGAAGGCCAGCGACGGCAACCCGTCGGTGATGGTCGGCGACTCGGTCTGGGACGTGAAGGCGGCGAGGGCCGCCGGCCTGCCGACGCTGGCCGTGCTCACCGGGGGATTCTCGGAGGCGGAGTTGCGGGAGGCGGGGGCTTCGCAGGTGGTGGAATCGATCGCCGACCTGCGTTTCGACCCCGCCTCCCTCGAGGCGGTCTCCGAGTAGCCGTGGGCTAGCTGGCTCCGGCGACCGCCTTCTGCAACTCGTTCTTGCTCATCTTCGAGCGCCCTTCGATGCCGAGCTTCCTGGCGTCGTTGTAGAGCTGGTCGCGGGTCCGACCCCCGGGACCGTTGCCCGACTGCTTTCCGCCCCGGCTGCTGGCCGAGCGGCCCTTGGTCGAGCTGCGCGAGGAGGTTTTCGATTCGCCCGACCGCGCCTTTTCCTTGTTGACCGCGCGGGCGGCGATCTCCTCGGCGCGTTTGGTCGAGCGCCCGGCTTCCTTCTCGCTCTCCTTGATGTGCTTGTACTGGCGGTCCCGCTTGCTGCCTTTTTTCACCCCACGTGGTGGCATTCGTCGTCGCCTCCTGTGATTCGACTCAACCGACGTGCGCCTGCGCGCGCTGACCCTCGTGCACGCCCTCGGCGAACTCCTCGACGATCTTCGCGGTGAAAGCCTCCAGGTCGTCCGGCTTGCGGCTGGAGACGAGCCCCTGGTCGACGTGGACCTCCTCGTCGACCCACTCCGCCCCGGCGTTTCGCAGGTCGGTCCGCAGGCTGGGGAAGGAGGTGAGCGTGCGCCCCTTCGCCACCCCGGCCTCGATCAGGGTCCAGGGGGCGTGACAGATCGCGCCCACCGGCTTGCCGGCCGCGAAGATCCCGCGCACGAACTCCAGCGCCTCCGGCTTCATCCGCAGCTGATCGGGGTTGGCGACCCCTCCGGGCAGGACCAGGCCGTCGTATTCGCTCGGATCGGCATCGCCGACGGCGCGCTCGGCCTCGAAGGTGTCGCCCTTGTCGAGGTGGTTGAAGGCCTGGACCTCCCCGGCCTCGGGTGCCAGCAGCTCCGCCTCTCCACCCGCCTCGCGCACGGCCCGCATCGGCTCGGTCAGCTCGACCTGCTCGACGCCCTCGTTCGCGGTCAGGAAGGCGATCTTCTTTCCCTGCAGGCGGTCGGACATGGTTGCCCCTTTCCTCGTTTCCGGTCCCCTCCCGGCTACCCCTCGCCGAGCGGGGCAAACGAGGCGCTACCGCAGCGCAGGCTGCTCGGCCGGGGCCTCGTCCGAGGCGGGCTTCGCCGGCTCCACCTCGGTCCGCTGCCGCTGCCAACCGAGCTCGAACGTCAACGGAACCTGAACCTTCTCCTTGGCCAGACACCGGGGACAGGAAGTCCAGGACGATGCAGCTTGAGTCGAGTATCCGCTTCCACAGTTGTCACACCGAAACATGGTCTTCTCCCGTCTGTCTAAACCCGTCGGGTTATTGACTACCCAGGGGACAAGCAGGCAAACTCGGATTTCCCGGCCAGAACAGCCGCGAATTGGGAGAACGCGCGAAGGGGTAGCTTTGAGCCGAATGCAAGAGCCGCAGGAACTGGAACTGCGGCGCTACCTGAGCAGTCAGCGCCAGCTCGCGGCGCACCTCATCGAGGGGGACTCGCTCGACCAGGTGGCGCCCCGCTTCCTCGAGATCGTCGCCGACCTGCTGCGGTGGGAGATCGGAGCCCTCTGGGAAGTGGTGGGCGACGACGAGCCGCTGCGGCTGGTCGCCGGCTGGAGCAGGCACGACCTCGACGCCAGGCCGCTCTGGCGCCGCAGCCGCGAGCTCAGCTTCAAGCAGGGCGTCGGGCTCCCCGGCGACGCCTGGCAGAGCGGCCAGATCGCCCTGGCCCCGAACTACCGCACGTACCCCACCCCGGCACCCCGCTTCGACGTCACCGCCGAAATGGGGTTGGAGGCGGCGCTGGCGATCCCGGTCCCGATCGGCTCGCCGCAGAGCGTGCTCGCCGTCGCCGAGTTCCACACCACCTCCTTCGAAGCGCAATCAGAGGAACTGATGGCGCTGCTCGCGGCCTTCGCCGACCAGCTCGGGACCTTCATCGCCCGGCGCCGGGCGGAGGCGAAGAGCGCCGAAGCCGAGCGCTTCCGCCAGCACCTGGCCGAGGTCGTCCGCGGCACCCAGGACGCGGTGCTGAGCAAGGACCTGGACGGGATCGTCACCACCTGGAACCCGGCCGCCGCCCGCCTCTACGGCTACCGCCCCGAGGAAGCGATCGGCCGCCACATCTCCTTCCTCGTTCCCTCTGACCACAAAGACGAGGAGAAGATGATTCTCGAGCGGGTGAAGCGGGGGGAGCGGCTGGACACCTACGAGACCGAGCGGGTTCGCGCCGACGGCAGCAGGGTCGTGGTCTCGCTGACGGTCTCGCCGATCCGCAGCCCGGCGCGAGGGCTGATCGGCGCCTCGGTGGTGGCGCGTGACATCACCGCCGAGGTGCGGCGGCGGCGCGCCCAGGAGTTCCTCGTCGCCGCCAGCCGCCTCCTCGACAGCTCCCTCGATCCCAAAGAGACGGCGCGAACGATCGTCTCCACCGCGGTTCCGGAGCTGGCCGAGATCTGCCTGATCGACTTCCAGCGCCCCGACGGCTGGCTCGGAGACAGCATCGTCGCCGGCGCCGACCCGGAGATGGCAGCGCGGCTGGAACGGATCCGCAGAGAGCGACCGCTCGACCCCTCCGGCGAGCATCCGGTCGCGCAGGTGCTGCGGCTGAAACAGCCGATGATCTGGCGGGACCTGAAGGCGCCGGAGGTGGTCGACAAGGTCTCGCAGGGCCCCGACCACCTGCGGCTGATGCAGGACGCCGGCTACAACTCGGCCGCCGTCGTGCCCCTCGTCGCCCGCGGGCGCACCCTCGGCGCCCTCTCCTTCCTCCACGCCGACGGCGACATGCGCTACGACCAGGGCGACCTCGAATTCCTCGCCGAGCTGGGCGAACGGGCGGCCCTCGCCCTCGACAACGCGCGGCTGTACCAGGAGCGGGACCGGGTGGCGAAGAACCTGCAGCGCGGGCTGCGCCCGCCCCGCCCGGCCGAGGTGCCGGGGCTGGAGATCTCGGTCGTCTTCGAGGCTGCGGGCGAGGGAATCGAGGTGGGCGGCGACCTCTATGACGTGCTGCCGGTCGAGGACGGCTGCTGGGTCCTGGTCGGGGACGTGGCCGGCAAGGGAAGCACCGCGGCCGGCGTCTCGGTGGCGGTCCGCCACTCGGTGCGCGGGCTGACCCGGGAGATCGCCGAGCCCGACGAGGTGCTGCGGCGGGTCAACGAGCTGCTGCTGACCGGCGAGAGCCTCAACGACTTCGCGACGGTGATGCTGGCCCGGCTGCATCGCGGCGAGCTCGGCTGGCACCTCGAGATCGCCTCGGCCGGCCATCCGCCCGCCGTGCTGGCCACCGAGGCCGGACCGGAGCTGCTCGGCGGCGGCTCGGTTCTCGGAGCCTGGCGCGAGGCCAAGATCGAGCGCTACGAAAGGACCTTGTCGGCGAACGACACCCTGGCCCTCTGCACCGACGGCTGGCTGGAGGCGGGACCGGTCGCCTCCCACCAGGGGCCGGACAGCTTCGCGGAGATGACGCAGGCGCTCACCGGCCTCGAGCTCGATGAGCTGACCGAGCGCCTGCGCGCCGACGCCGTCGGCCGCAGCTCGGGAAGCCTGCGGGACGACCTTGTCGTGCTTGCCGTCCGCCCCCGGGAGACCTCGAAAGTCGCCGAGGCCCCCCGGGAGCTGACCGCTGGAGCCGGCTAGCTTTTCGCGCCCGCCGGTTTCCTCGCCGGCGCTTTTTTAGCGCTGGCTTTGCGACCGGTTTTTTTGGCGCTGGTTTTGGCGCTGATTTTCCTCGCGCTTTTTTTGGCGGCTTTCTTAGCCGGCGATTTTTTGGCGCTGGCTTTTTTGGCTGGCGATTTTTTGGCGCCGCCTGATTTTTTCGAGCTCGCTTTGCGTTTCGAGGAACCGGCAGCGCGGCGCAGCTTGGCCGGCACGCTCTCGCGCACCACGGCGCCGGTCAGCGACTTGATCTGACCCTGGAGGAAGCCCGCCATTTTTTCCTCCTCGCGGCGGATCGCCCGGGCCAGTTTCGCCGTCTCGGAGTCCTGGACCTTTTCCGCGAGCGTCTCGATCGCGAGGTAGGTGGCGATCTCCTCGTGCTCGTTGAAGTACTCGGTCTTGGCGTTCTTCAGCAGTTTCTCCTGCTCGCTGTCGCCGCGAATCGCGTGCAGCGGCCCCTTCGCCACGGCGGTGACTTTGCCGACGACGCTCTGCAGCGTCTGCCCGCCGCCGCCGAGTTTCTTGATTCGCCGCTCGACCTGCTTGGCGTGCGATTTCGTCTCTTTCAGGTGCTGCTGCAGCCGCTTTTTGTAGGGGCCTTTGGGGGTCATCGCGATGTGGGCCTGCAGGGCAGTCTCCAGTTCGCGCTCCTTGCCGTAGGCCTCGCTCAGGTACTGGACCAGCTTCGCGTCACGCTCGTTGATATCCGCCATCGCGAAATGCGCCTCCTCCTTCTCGCTTCGTTGAGATGCGTTTAGTTACCCAGCGCAGTTTGGGTGAAACTGCGGCCGCGGGAGGGTAATCGCTTTGGCGGTGGGACCCCGCTTACCATCCCCGCGATGAAGCTGGTGCTGATCGCGGCGATGGCCACCGGGCTGCTCTTCCCCGCGCCCCCGCCTCCCCCGATCGACGCCTGGCCGATCCCCTACGGGGAGAAGCGCAAGCGCGAGATGGCGGAGTACTCCGCCCGCCATTACGGCGAAAGGACCTGGCGCCTGCGCCGACCGCGGGTGATCGTCGAGCACATGGCACAGACCGGCTCCGCCGCCGCCGTCTTCAACACCTTCGCTCCCGACGCCCCTGACCCGGAGCTGCACGAGCTGCCCAACGTCTGCTCGCACTTCGTCGTCTCGCCGCGGGGGCGGATCTTCCGCCTCGTCAACCTCCGCACCCGCTGCCGCCACACCGTCGGCCTCAACTGGACCGCGATCGGGATCGAGCACGTCGGCTACGGCGACGGCGACGTGCTCGGCAACCGGCGGGCGCTGCGCGCCTCGCTGCGGTTGACCGACTGGCTGCGCTGCCGCTTCCGGATCCGCATCCGCGACGTGATCGGCCACGCCGAGAGCCTGCGTTCGCCCTACCACCGCGAGCGGGTCCCCAGCCTGCGGCGGCAGACCCACGGCGACTGGCGGCACGCCTCGATGCGGGTCTACCGGAAGAAGCTGGGACGTTTCGGGCGCTGCCCGAGGCACTAGAGTTGCTCCGATGAGCGACGACGCGATCGAGCACGGGTTCAAGGAGGGAGACAAGGTCTGGGTCCAGGACGGCGACGGCAAACGCCACCCGGGCGTCTTCGTCGGCGACAACGAAGCCGCCGGCTGGTTCGGCGGCGGCCCCAGCGCCTACGTCGCCCACCCCGAGGCCCATCAGGCCGAGGTCGTCTCGGTCTTCCGGATCACCCCGCGCGACGAGTAGCCGCGGCACCGTGTCGATTTCGCTCCTCCCCGTTCGTCGCCTGAGGTAAGAGGGCGGAATCGCCGCCCGCCGACGAAGGAGGACCCGATGCGCTTCATGATGTTCATGTACCCGGAGATCGAGGAGAAGGACTGGGAACCGACCCCGGAGGGCGTCGCCGCGATGGGCCGCTACAACGAGGAGCTGCGCAAGGCGGGCCTGCTGCTCTCCCTCGACGGCCTGCGCCCACCCAGCGACGGCGGCACCGTCCGGTTCTCGCTCGACGGCGAGACGACGGTCTCGGACGGTCCCTTCAGCGAGGCCAAGGAGGTCGTCGGCGGCTACTGGCTGATCCAGGCGCGATCGAAGGAGGAGGCGCTGGAGTGGGCGAGCCGCTGCCCGGCGCGGGGCTGCGCGATCGAAGTCCGGCGCGTGGCCGAGATGGAGGACTTCTCCCAGGAGGTGCAGGACGCCTACGAGGGCCCCTGATTCCGAGGCCGACGCCAGGCGGGCGATCGAGGCGGTCTGGCGGATCGAGTCCGCCCGGCTGATCGCGGGCCTGGCGCGGATGGTCGGCGACGTCGGCCTCGCCGAGGACATGGCGCAGGACGCGCTGGTGGCGGCGATGGAGACCTGGCCCCGGTCGGGCGTCCCGGACAACCCCGGCGCCTGGCTGATGGCGACCGCGAAGAACCGGGCGATCGACCGGCTGCGGCGGGAGAAGACCTACGAGCGCAAGCGCGAAGAGGTCGCCCGCGACACCGGAGCGCTGTTCGCGATGGAGCGCTCGGACCTCGAGGCCGCGGCCGACGACGAGATCGGCGACGATCTGCTGGCGCTGATCTTCACCTGCTGCCACCCGCTGCTCTCGCGCGAGGCGCGGGTGGCGCTGACCCTGCGCCTGCTCGGCGGGTTGACGACGACGGAGATCGCCAGCGCCTTCCTCGCCGGCGAGTCGACCGTCGCGCAGCGGCTGGTGCGGGCGAAGAAGACGCTGCGCGAGGCGAAGGTCCCGTTCGAGGTGCCGCGAGGGGCGGAGCTGGAGGAGCGGCTGCCTTCGGTGCTGGAAGTGATCTACCTCGTCTTCAACGAGGGGTACGCGGCCAGCGCCGGCGACGACTGGGTGCGGACCGACCTCTGCGAGGAGGCGCTGCGCCTCGGCCGGATCCTCGCCGAGCTGGCGCCGCGGGAGCCCGAGGTGCACGGGCTGGTGGCGCTGATGGAGATCCAGGCCTCCCGCCTCGCCGCCCGCCGCGGCCCGGATGGAGAGCCCGTGCTGCTGCTCGACCAGGACCGCGGGCGCTGGGACCCGCTGCTGATCGTCCGCGGCCGGCGGGCTCTGGAGCGAGCGGAAGAGCTGCCCGCCCCCCTCGGCCCCTACTGCCTGCAGGCGGCGATCGCCGCCTGCCACGCCCGCGCCATCCAGCCCGAGGAAACCGACTGGATCCGGATCGCCGCCCTCTACGAGACCCTGGTCCAGATCTCCCCCTCCCCGATCGTCGAGCTGAACCGGACGGTGGCCCTGGGCATGGCCTTCGGCCCGGCAGCGGGACTGGCGCTGCTGGAAGAGATCGAGGACGAGCCGGCCCTCTCGGATTACCACCTCCTCCCCAGCGTCCGGGGAGACCTCCTGGAGAAACTGGGCCGCCCCGAGGAGGCGGCCGCGGAGTTTCGCCGGGCCGCCGGGATGACCGCGAACGAGCGCGAGCAAGAGCTGCTGCTCCGCCGGGCGGGCGAGTTGAGCTGAAGGACCGTTCCTCGCAAAATAGGAAGGACACAACTTGGTTTTTTATTTAGGTACTTGCAGAGTGTTGAGGCTGCTCTACGGTCGGCCGGATGAACGTATCCGCAACCCCCCGGCCCCCGCAGAAGCCTCCGGTCGAAGAAAAGGAGTCCTATCTCTCCGCCCGCGTGAAGACGATCGGGGGGCTGGTCGCGGTCGGGATGGGGGTGTTCGCGGTCGCCGCCACCGCCATCGTGGCCATCGCCGTCGACAACGACGACGCGGCCACCATCGCCAGCGCCGCCGGTGGGGTGATCGCGACCATCGTCGGCGCCTACTTCGGGGTGAAGGCCGGCAACGACCGCGCCAAAGCCGCCGGCGACGACCAGAAAGCCGAGTCGGCGAAGGCGCAGGTCTACGCCCTCCACCTCGATCCCGACAAAGCCACACAGGTCCAGAAAGACGCGGAAACCGCCGTCGCGCAAGCGGTCAGCGAATAGTGCCCCGCGCCAGACGCTCGATTCCGTCCCGCTCCAACCGGTGGACGACCCAGTCGTCCAGGCGCCGCGCCCCGAGCTTCTCGTAGAAGTTCAAAGCTGGTTCGTTCCAGTCGAGCGCGACCCACTCGAGGCGGACGTGGCCGCGCTCGAGGACCAGCTGGGCGAGGTGCTCCATGACGGCGCGGCCGATGCCGCCGCGGCGGTGCTCGGGCCGCACGTAGACGTCCTCGAGCCAGACCCCCGAGCGGCACTCGAAGGTCGAGAAGGTGGTGAAGAAGATCGCGTAACCCACCGCTTCGCCGTCGGAGGTTTCGAGCAGGAGCGCCTCGGCCGCCCTCTGCTCGAACAGCGAGCGGCGCAGGACCTCGGGATCGCCGGCGACCTTGTCGGCGAGCTTCTCGTACTCGGCCAGCTCGAGGATCAGGTCGAAGAGGAGCTGAGCGTCCTCTTCGGTCGCCGGTCGGATCTGCAGGTCGTTGGCGTCCATGCCTACCTCCCCTCCACCGCTCCAAGCACCGGCTTGACGTCGAGCACCGGGGTCCCGTCGACCGCCTCGAGCGCTTCGACGCGAACTCGCCCCCCCTCGACCGCGAGCACGCGGACGCGGTGCAACCCGATCGGGTTGGGACGGTCGGCGGAACGGGTGGCGAAGACGCCGGTCTCCGGATTGGAGACGTCGTCGCGCGGGTGGACCGCAAGCACCCCGCGGTCAGCGCGGTCGAGCCAGGTGAGGACGAGGACCTCGTCACCCGCGGAGACGCCATCCAGTCCTCGGGCGAACTCGGCGAAAAGCTCCAAGGCCGCCTCCGGCGCCCCCTCGTCGGCCTGCTTCGGCGCCGCTCCGGGGTCCGTCAGCGGAGAGGAAACCGATCCGATCGCGCGCAGCTCCATTGCCCGGAGACTAGGAGCCCTGGAGGCGCGGCAGCACCGAGCCTCCGTAGGTCTCGATCGCGGCGAGCGGATCGGCGCCGGAGTTGTTCATCAGCGCCACGACCGTCGCCCCCAGATCTTCGACTTCGCGGATCCGCTCGGCGTGTGCCTCGGGGTCGGAGGAGATGATCATCGCTTCCTTCAGTTCCTCGTCGGAGACCTGGCTCTCGGCCTCTTCGTACATCGCCCCCGGGTCGTGCCAGTCGTCGCGGTAGAACTCTTTCGGCTGCGACCCCTTCCAGACCCGGCAGCCCTCGAGCGCGGCGTCGTCGTCCGGCGCCCAGGAGAAAGCGGCCTGGAGGATCACCTCCCCCGGCTCGCGGCCGGCGTCCTCGGCGGCACCGCGGTAGGCGTCGACGATCCCGGGGGCGGATTCGGGATCGGCCAGCGTCCAGATGCCGTCGCCCCAGCGGCCCGCGACTTTCGCCGCTTCGGGGCCGAAGGCGGAGACGTAGACGGGCGGCTGCCGGTCCTCCGGGCGGGAGTGGAGGTAGGCGCGGTGGGTGGAGAAGAACTTGCCGCCGTCGGTGAGGCTCTGGCCCGCCCAGAGCGCGCGGATCATCTCCAGAGCCTCCTCCATCCGCTGCACCTGTTCGCCGGGCGTCGGCCACCCCTCGCCCAGCGGCGCCTCGTTCAGCGCCTCGCCGGACCCGACCCCCAGGTACGGGCGGCCCGGGTACATCAGCTCCAGCGTCGCCCAGGCCTGCGCGATCAGGACCGGGTGGTAGCGGGGCCCCGGCGGCGTCACCGCGGTGCCGAAGGCCACCCGCTCGGTTGCCTGCGCCGCGGCTCCCAGCCAGACCCAGGCGTGCCCGGCCTCACCCGGTTCCCACCAGGGCTGCAGGTGGTCGCTGCAGCCGATGCCGTCGAAGCCGGCCCGCTCGGCGGCGACCGCCTGGCGCAGCAGCTGGTCGGGCGGGAACTGCTCGTGGGCGCAGAGGTGGAGGTAGCGCATCGCTCGCCGCCCGAAACGCGGCGCTAGGCCTTGCCTTCGAACTCGTACTCGCGCAGGAAGCCCTCGAAGAGACGGCGGTGGCCCTGCTCGTCGCGCAGGATCGTGGTGACCATGTCCTGGGTGACCGGGTCGACCCCGTCGGTCTCCTCGATGATCCGCGTGTAGTGCTCGATCGCGCCGGTCTCGGCTTTGATCACCCCGCGGATCACGTGGATCACGTCGGTCTGGTGCTCGGGCGGCTGCAGGAAGCTCTGCTCCGCCGAGAAGCCTTCCGAGCCGGGGACGACGCCGTAGAGCTCCTTGATCCGTTTGGCGAATTCTTCCGCGTGGCCAAGCTCCTCTTTGATGTCTTCGGCCAGGGACTCGCGGATCTCCTGGGCACGGACGCCGTCGAGGTTGGTCGAGGCGGAGAGGTAGCTCATCACCGTCTCGATCTCCATCCAGTAGGCCTTGGTCAGCAGCGCGACAATCTCTTCCCGGGTGCCGGAAGCGTCGCCGCTGAAAATCCCCTTGTCGAGGCTGCTCGTCTCCATCGCGGTTCTCCTTCGAGTTAGTCGTCCAGCTTGTCCCGCTTCGGCCCCTCCCAGTCGGGAGCCTCAGGGTCCTTGGACGGGTGCGGTTCGCTGGTGCTCTGAGCACCGGGCGCGGGATGTGGCCCTTCCCCCAGCGGCTCGCCGTCGGGGTCGGGTGGATCCCGCGGGTCCTCGCGCTTGTCGTAGGGGTCCGGCCACTCGGTGGGGTCGGGGTCTTTGACTGGGTTGTTGAGGACGTGGTGCGGCTCGCGGTCCTGCGAGACGTCGCCGGGGTCCTTCCCCGGCGGCTCGGGGAAGCCGCTCGGCGCCTCGTGCGGATCGGGTCTGTCGTCCATGCCGAGCGGCTACCCCGGCGGGTGAGCGCGGAAACGCGCCAGCGAGGGGGCCCGGCTGTGGCTATGGTGCCCCGCCATGGACACGATCGACACCCTCCTCGAGAACAACCAAGCCTTCGCCGCCGGCCTCGCCGAGCGCCACCTCGACGTCGAACCGCAGCGACACCTGGCGATCGTCACCTGCATGGACTCCCGGCTCGACGTCTTCGCCGCGCTGGGGCTGGGCGACGGCGAGGCGCACATCCTCCGCAACGCCGGCGGCGTCATCACCGACGACGTGATCCGCTCGCTGGCGATCTCCCAGCGCAAGCTCGGCACCCGCGAGGTGATGCTGATCCACCACACCGACTGCGGCATGCAGAAGATCACCGACGACGGCTTCCGGGCGGAGCTGCAGGAGGCGACCGGGACCGCGCCGTCGTTCGCGGTCGAGTCCTTCGCCGACGTCGACGAGGACGTGCGGCAGTCGATTCTGCGGGTGCGCCGCTCCTCCTTCCTTCTCCACCGCGAGGTGGTCCGCGGGTTCGTCTACGACGTCGACTCCCACCGACTGCGCGAGGTCGAGGCGCCGGAGTAGATGCCCACCGTCGCCCCCTACGGCTCCTGGTCCTCGCCGATCGACGCGGCGGCCGTGGCCAGTGCCGGGAGGCGGTTGGGCTCGGCGGCGATCGCCGCCGACGACGCGGTCTGGTGGGCGGAGGGACGGCCGAGCGAAGGCGGTCGCGTGGTGCTGATGCGGCGGGCGCCGGGGGGCGAGCCGGAAGCGGTCACCCCCGATGGGGTCAACGTCCGCACCCGCGCGCACGAGTACGGGGGCGGCGCCTGGTGCCTGATCGCCGCGGACCTCGTCCTCTTCGTCGACTTCTCCAGCCAGCGCCTCCACCGGCAGCGACTGGGCGAGCAGCCTGTGGCGGTCTCGCCGGAGCCGCTGGCCGGCGGCGCTTTTCACTACGCCGACATGCGGCCCACCCCCGACGGGCGCGGCGTCGTCTGCGTGCGCGAATCCCATCGGGAGGGCGGGGGCGAACCGGTGAGCGAGATCGTCCTGCTGGCGCTCGACGGCGCCGGTGAGCCGCAGGTCCTGGCCGGCGGCCGCGACTTCTACTCGTTCCCGCGGATCAGCCCCGACGGCGGCTGGCTCGCCTGGACCTGCTGGGACCACCCGAACATGCCCTGGGACGGGACCGAGCTCTGGGTCGCCCCGCTGGAGGACAGCGGTGAGGAGCGCCTCGTCGCCGGCGGGCCGGAGGAGTCGGTCTTCCAGCCCGAATGGGGGCCGGACGGGCGCCTGCACTTCGTCTCCGATCGCGACGGCTGGTGGAACATCTACCGCGCCCGCGAGCCCGGCACCGAGCTCAGTGGGGAGGAGGGCGCGCTCGTCCAACTGACCGAGCAGCAGGCCGACTTCGCCCACCCCCAGTGGCTCTTCGGCGGCGCCACCTACGCCTTCCTTGCCGACGGCGCGATCGTCTGCGTCCGCTGCGCCGTCGGCGAGGAACGGCTCTTCCTGCTGCGGCCCGAGGGCTGGGAGCCGACCGACCTCCGGCTGCCGTTCACCTCGTTCGGCTATCCGGTTCTGTCGGCCCGGGGCGGGACCGTCGCCTTCGCCGCCGCCAGCCCGGAGAGCGAGACGGCGGTCGTCCTCCATGACGTTGATCGCGGTGAGACCGAGGTGGTGCGCACCTCCAGCGAGGAGCCGGTCGACCCCGCGTACGTCTCGCGGCCGCGCCCGGTCGAGTTCCCGACGGCTGCGGGCGAGACCGCATACGGCTTCTACTACCCGCCGGCCAACCCGGAGTTCGAGGCGCCGGAGGGTGAGCTGCCGCCGCTGATCGTCGAGAGCCACGGCGGCCCGACCTCGCACGCCACCCCCGCCCTCGATCGCGAATTCCTCTACTGGACCAGCCGGGGAATCGGCGTCGTCGACGTCAACTACCGCGGCTCCAGCGGCTACGGGCGCGAGTACCGCAACAAGCTGCGGGGAACCTGGGGCGTCGTCGACACCGAGGACTGCGTCAACGCCGCCCGCCATCTCGCCAAGGAGGGCGAGGCCGACGGGGCACGACTGGCGATCCGCGGTGGCTCGGCCGGTGGCTACGCGACCCTCTGCGCGCTCACCTTCCACGAGGGCTTCGCCGCCGGAGCCAGCTACTACGGCGTCGCCGACGTCGAGGCGCTCGCGCGCGACACCCACAAGTTCGAGTCCCGCTATCTCGACCGGTTGATCGGGCCCTATCCCGAGCGCGCCGACCTCTACCGCAAGCGCTCTCCGATCCATTTCGTCGAGCGGCTACGTTCGCCGGTGATCCTCTTCCAGGGCCTCGAGGACGAGATCGTCCCGCCGAACCAGGCGGAGACGATGGTGGCGGCGCTGGAGCGCAACGACATCCCCCATGCCTACCTGGCCTTCGAGGGGGAGCAGCACGGCTTCCGTCGCGCCGAGACCAGCATCCGCTGCCTCGAAGCCGAGCTCTACTTCTACGGGCGGATCATGGGATTCGAGCCGGCGGGGGGCCCGCAGCCGGTCCAGATCTCCGGCCTCTAGCCCCGCCTAACTGACCACGCAGTTCTTGGAGCCGCCCTCGGTTTCGCCTTTTTCGGGGAAGGCGTGGGCGAGCGCCAGGGCGATCAGCTGGGCGCGGGCGGCGTAGCCGGGCGAGGTGAAGTGGATGCCGTCTTCGATGAACCACTCGTCTTTGACGGCGGAGGCCCAGTCGTAGACCCGTATGTTCGGGTAGGAGTCGCAGGCGGCGACCAGCTCCTCGTCCCACTTCTCCATGTTCTCCTTCGAGTAGGGGTCGCCCGCTTCGACCAGCGAGCGGACGTTCACCCACAGCACCGGTTCGTCGCCGATGATCGCCATCATTTTTTCGATCCGTTCGCGCTCGGTGACGGTCGAGCCGGCGGCGACGTTGGCCGCCTCGTTGGTGCCGAGGGCGAGCACCCAGCAGCCTTCGAACCCTTCCGCCTTCCAGGCGGCGGCCACTTCCTGGGCATTGGGCATGCTTTCGAACTGCTCTTCGATCGAGGTCGCGCCCTGCACCTCCATGTGGACCTCTCTGGCGCCGACTTCGGTGTAGCGGGCGGGGATCCGCTGCGATTCGACCGGCAGGTATTCGGCGTCGTCGAGCCCCTCGGAGGTGGAGTCGCCGATGTGGACGACGGCTTTGCAGGACGACTTGGTTGAGTCTTCGGCCTGGGCTTTGGTCAGCGGCGGCGGTTTCGTCGTTCCCTCCGCCTTCGCCTGCTCGACGCGGGCTTCTTCGCCCTGGGCGGAGGAGGTCGAGTTGATGCCCGCCATGCCGCCGGCGGCGATCAGGAGGATCACCCCGGTGGCGACGATCGCCGCCCGCATCGGCGGCGCGAAGGTCTCCCATTTCCAGCCGACGGCGCGGCGACGGGCGAAGAAACGGCCGATCGCCCCATGGCGGATCGGCTCCTCGACGAAACGCCAGGAGAGGGCCGAGATGGCGAAGATCGCCGCCACCTGAAGGAGGCTGCGGACGAGGTCGTCCTCGTGCTGGACCCCCTGGGGGGTGGTGAGGACGATCACCGGGGTCTGCCAGAGGTAGATCGCGTAGGAGCGGACGCCGACCCAGCGCAGCGGCAGCACCCCGAGCCACCGGCCGAGCCGGCAGGCGGGGTGGGTGAGCGGCATCAGGACGAGGACGGTGGCGAGCGAGAGCACGACGAAGCCGCCGCGGTAGAGGAAGGGCGATAGTTCGCCGTTGCGCCAGATCATCAGGGCGATGACGAGAAGGCCGGCGACGCCGAGGGCGTCGAGCGTGTTGCGCGCCTGTGGGGCGATGCGGCGGCTGAGCTTGCGGCTCGGCCAGACCATCGCCAGCGCCGCCCCGAAGAGGAGGCCGCCGGCCCGGGTGTCGGTGCCGAAGTAGAGGCGCGAGGGGTCGAAGCTCGGCTCGTAGAGGACCGCCATCAGGATCGAGGAGGCGAGCGCGCCGGCGATCGTCAGCAGCGCCAGGCGCGGGCGGACCCCTGAGGCGAGCGGTCGCTCGTGGACCAGCTTGACCCCGAGAAGCAGCAGGAACGGCCAGAGGATGTAGAACTGCTCCTCGACCGAGAGCGACCAGAGGTGGTCGAGCGGGCCTTCGGCTTCGAAGCGGGCGAAGTAGGAGACGTCGGCGAAGATCTGCTGCCAGTTGTTGATGTAGAAGATCGCCGAGATCACGCCTTCGCGGAACTGGTCCGGCTGGGCGGGGCCGAAGACCGTGACCCAGGCGACGACGATCGCCAGCATCAGGAACAGCGCCGGCAGCAGACGGCGGGCACGGGCGAGCCAGAAGGGGACGAGCTTGATCCGGCCGCTGCCGCTCAGCTGCGCCAGCAGGATGTCGGTGATCAGGTAGCCGCTGAGGGTGAAGAAGACCCCAACCCCCAGCATGCCTCCCGGCGCCCAGTCGAAACCGAGGTGGAAGGCGATGACGGCGAGGACGGCTATCGCGCGTAGCCCGTCCAGCCCAGGCATGTAGCGCTGGTTGCGCTTGACGGGTTCTGGCATCGGTGCCCGCATGCTAGGGATCGGCGCTGATAGGTTTCCGCCCCCGTGAGCGCCGTCCTCGCCACCCCGAAGCGCTTCGCCGCCGGCTTTTCGCTGGCGCTCGTCGCCGCGCTCTCGGTGCTGGCGCTGAGCGGGGGCGCTCCCGCCTCGGCCGCGACCTGCCCCAGCTTCAAAGTCCTGCACGACGACCGCATCGGCCCGGCGAACCTGCCGGCGGGCAACTACACGATCACCACCGACACCGGGCTCAGTTGCCAGGCCGCCTCCCAGCTGTTCACCCGCTTCCTCCAGGACTGGGACGGCAGCCTGCCGAAACCGTGGCTGGTGGTTGCCTCAGGCACCGGCAAAGCCAAGTTCACGCGCGGCAGCCTGCCGGGCTTCGCCGTCGCCCGCAGCGGCGGCAGTGGTGGTGGCGGGGGCGGCAACGACGAACTCGGCCGCCTCTGCTCCGGCAGCTTCACCGTCAACGCCAGCTCCGACGTCGGCCCCCTCTTCTTCCCCACGGGCCAGTACCTCGTGTACATCCCGGCGCAGTCGGGGATCACCTGCCGCCGCGCCTCGATCCTCTTCACCAGGTTCCTCGCCGCGCCCGAGGGGCAGCTGCCCTTCCCCTGGCGGGTCAAGACCCAGACGGCGACGTTCTACAAGCCCGATCACCCGCTGCGCTCGGCCTTCCGGATCGAGCCGGCCGGCGGCGTCTCCTAGCCGCCGAGCAGCGCCCGCAGGTCGGCGGCAACCGCCTCCGGTTCGTCGTCGAGCTGGTTCCAGGTGATGTGGGTGACCGTGTAGCCGGCGACGCGAAGCCGGCGGTCGCGCGCCCGGTCCTCACGGAAGGCGGCTCGGGTCTTGTGGCTCTCCCAGCCGTCCAGCTCGACGATCTGGCCGGTTCCCGGCCAGTGGCCGTCGACCTTGTAGCGCTTCTCCCCCAAGAGGATCCAGTCGTTGAAGCGAGGGAGAGGCAGATGATGGCGGCGCAGGAACGGAGCGAAGCGTTCCTCCAGAGGGCTGGCCCTGGTCCCCGGCGGCTCTTCCTCCAGGCGCTCGAGCGCCGTCCGCACCCGGCGCACTCCTCGCCTGCCCGGATAGCGCTCGACCAGGTGCCGTAGAGACAGCCGGTCGCGCAGCTCCAGGCGTTCCATCTCACGCAGCAGGTTCTCGACCACGTCCACCGGCTCGGTCGCCGCGAGGTCGAGGATCGTCCGCGGCACGGTCGTAACAGGTATCCCTTCCTCCACCGAGACCTCATCGGCAGGAAGAGCTTTGTGATGCCTCCTGATCCCGTCCCAAGTTCGGCTCTTGCGTGCACAAGTGACGTCGATCGTCGAGCGCGAGTTAGGCCGGATCATCCAGAGCGCCGCAGCCGACCAGTGACTCAGCACCGCAGCAGGTCCAGAAGCGAATACAGCCGCCAGCCATCTTCCCTCGCGCGTGACGAGTCGGCGACCAGGGGCATAGACCCCGTGCTGGACCTCATGAAGGCGCCCCACCCGCAGCCGCCGCGCAATAGCTCCCTCTTCAAATCCGAGTCGGATCAGCTGACCCCGAGCCACGACTCCATGCTGGTCGTCAGCAAGCACCGCGATCGCCCGCTCCCTCTCGCGAAACCGCGTCAGCTGTCGATTATCGGCTTCGTTTGCGGTCTCGGCGGGCTTCACCCTTATACAAGGGCTGGAGGCGCTTCGATTCTCCCCCCGCGTCCGTGGGTATTGGGCGCTTATGTCTAGCGCCGCCGAGTTTCTGCCTTCCTCCAAGTCGCTAAAGACGCTTGAGCAGGCGGCCGCAACCTGTCGTGGCTGCGAGCTCTACAGGGACGCTACGCAGGTGGTGTTCGGGCGGGGGCGGAAGAGCGCGGAGCTGATGCTGGTCGGTGAGCAGCCCGGCGACAAGGAGGACTTGGAGGGGGAGCCGTTCGTGGGGCCGGCGGGGCGACTGCTGGACCGGGCGCTCGAGGAGGCCGGGATCGACCGCTCCGAGGCCTACGTCACCAACGCGGTCAAGCACTTCAAGTGGCGCCCGAAGGGCAAACGGCGGCTGCACCAGACGCCGCGCGCGGGGGAGATCGAGGCCTGCAAGCCGTGGCTGCGGGCCGAGGTCGAGGCGGTGAAGCCGCGGGCGCTGCTGGCCATGGGCGCCACCGCGGCGCGCTCGCTCTTCGGGCCGAAGGTGAAGGTGACCAAGGACCGCGGCCGGCCCTTGGAGACTTCCATGGCGCCGGTGGCGGCGGTGACGATCCACCCCTCGGCGATCCTGCGCCTGCGCGACCACGACGAGCGCGAGGCGGAGCTGGCCGACTTCGTCGCCGACCTCGAAGGCGTCGCCACGGCGCTGCAGGGCGCCGCCAAGTGAGCCCCGCCACGATCGCCGCGCGCCGCGGCCGCCTGCGCCGCGCCGACTGCGCCGAGGCCGGGATCAGGCGACGGCGGCGCGGGCGTGGCTTCTCCTACGAGGACCCGGCCGGCGACGTGATCGAGGACGAGGAGACGCTGGAGCGGATCCGCCAGATGGCGATCCCACCGGCCTGGAAGGAGGTCTGGATCTGCCCCGACCCGTTCGGCCACATCCAGGCCACCGGCTACGACGAAGCGGGGCGCAAGCAGTACCTCTACCACGAGCGCTGGCAACAGCGACAGGCGGAACGCAAGTTCGAGCTGGTGCGGCGGTTCGCCCTCGAGCTGCCGAAGCTGCGCCGGGCCGTCACCGCCGACCTACGGCGCTCGGGGATGCCGCGCGAGCGCGCCCTTGCCTGCGCCATCCGCCTCCTCGACCTCGGCTTCTTCCGCATCGGCAGCGAGGTCTACGCGGAGGAAAACGAGAGCTACGGCCTGGCCACGGTGCGCCGCGAGCACGTCACGGTCAAGCGCGGCGAGGTGGTCTTCGACTTCCCTGCCAAGAGCGGCCAGCGGCGCGTGCAGTCGATCCGCGACGCGGCGGCCCGGCGGGCGATCGAGGCGATGTACCGGCGCCGCAGCGGCCCCGAGGATCTGCTCGCCTACCGCGGCGGCGGCGCCTGGGTCGACGTCCGCTCCGATGACATCAACGACTACATCCACGAGAAGATCGGCGACGAGTTCAGCGCCAAGGACTTCCGCACCTGGCACGGCACCGTGCTGGCGGCGGTGGCGCTGGCCGGCGAGGAGCGCCCGCGCTCCGAGGCGGCCGCCAAGCGGGCGATCTCCGGCGCCGTCAAGCAGGTCTCCGAAGCGCTCGGCAACACCCCGGCCGTCTGCCGCGCCTCCTACATCGACCCCCGCGTCCTCGACCGCTACCGCGACGGGGCGACGATCCGACCGGCGGCAAGCGCCAACGGGCGGATGACCGCGAAGCAGCGCCTGAAGATCGAGCGGGAAGTGATCGAGCTCGTCTCCTGAGCGGCAGAGCTTCTTCTACCCGTTTCGCCTCCCCCGGCAGCGGGGAGCAGAGAGAACCGGACAGCAAGGGAAGGCAATCCAGCTATGAACACGCAGCAACGCCCCTTCGCAGTGGTGACGGGGGCATCCAGCGGGATCGGCTTCGAGCTCGCCAAGGTCCTCGCCGAAAACGGCTTCGACCTTCTGGTAACCGCCGAGGACGAAGAGATCGACGCCGCCCAGCGGGAGCTGAACCAGCTCACCGCCAGCGTCGAGTGCACGCGCCTCGACCTCTCCCGTGAGGAGGAGGTCGCGCGGCTCTACGAGCGGATCGAGGCCACGGCGCGCCCCGTCGACGTGCTCTGCCTCAACGCCGGCATCGGCGCCGGCGGCGACTTCGCCCGCGAAACCGACCTGCGCCAGGAGCTGCGGCTGATCGACCTCAACGTCCGCTCCACCGTCCACCTCTGCAAGCTGGTCGTGCGGGACATGGTCGCCCGCGACGAGGGACGCATCCTGATCACGTCCTCGATCGCCTCGACGATGCCCGGCGCCTTCCAGGCCGTCTACAACGCCTCCAAGTCCTTCGACCAGTCGTTCGCGCTGGCCCTGCGCAACGAGCTGAAGGACACCGGCGTCACCGTCACCTCGCTGATGCCCGGGCCGACCGACACCGAGTTCTTCGGGCGGGCCGGGATGGAAGACACCCCGATTGGCGAAGGCGACAAGGACGATCCCGCCGACGTCGCCCGACAGGGCTTCGAGGCACTGATGGCAGGCAAGGAAAGAGTCGTCTCCGCCGGAGTCAATACGAAAGCACAGGCGACCGCGGCGAAGGTCCTGCCCGACTCGGTGAAGGCGGAAATGCACAGAAAACAAGCGCAACCGGTGACCGCCGGCGAGAAGGAGGAGCGATGAAAGCTGCCGTCTGGCACGGCCCGCGCGACGTCCGCGTCGACGAGGTCGAGGACCCGAAGATCGAGGAAGCCACCGATGCGGTGATCAGAGTCACCTCGACCGCGATCTGCGGCTCCGACCTCCACCTCTACGAGATCCTCTCCCCCTTCATGACCGAGGGCGACATCCTCGGCCACGAGCCGATGGGGATCGTCGAGGAGGTCGGCCCGGAGGTGACCAACCTCGCCCCCGGCGACCGCGTCGTGATCCCCTTCAACATCTCCTGCGGCCACTGCTGGATGTGCGATCGCCAGCTCTACGCCCAGTGCGAGACGACCCAGAACCACGAGGAAGAAAAAGGCGCCTCGCTCTTCGGCTACACCAAGCTCTATGGCCAGGTGCCGGGCGGGCAGGCCGAGTACCTGCGCGTGCCGCAGGCTCACTTCGGGCCGATCAAGGTGCCCGAGGGCCCGCCCGACGACCGCTTCCTCTACCTCTCCGACGTGCTGCCGACCTCCTGGCAGGCGGTCGACTACGCGGCGATCCCCGAGGGCGGCTCGGTCACCGTCTTCGGCCTCGGGCCGATCGGGCAGATGACGGCCCGGATCGCCCTCCACCAGGGCGCGCGGGTGATCGGAGTCGACATCGTCGGAGAGCGGCTCGAGCTGGCGGCGAAGTACGGGGTCGAGACGCTGAACCTGGATGAGCACGACGACGTCTCCGACTCGATCCGCGAGATGACCGAGGGGCGCGGCACCGACTCCGCGATCGACGCGGTCGGGATGGAGGCGCACGGCGCCCCGATCGGCGAGTTCGCCCAGAAAGCCGCCGGGCTGCTGCCCGACAAGCTGGCCGAGAAGGTGATCGAAAAAGGCGGCATCGACCGGATGTCGGCGCTCTACCAGTGCTTCGACACCGTGCGCCGCGGCGGCACCGTCTCGATCAGCGGCGTCTACGGCGGCATGGTCGACCCGATCCCGATGTTCCAGCTCTTCGACAAGGGCGTGCAGCTGCGGATGGGCCAGGCCCACGTGCGCAAATGGACCGACGAGATCCTGCCGCTCGTCACCGACGACGCCGACCCGCTCGGGACCGAGGACCTCGCCACCCACAAGATCGGGATCGACGACGTGCCCGAGGCCTACGAGACCTTCCAGAAGAAGGAAGACGGCGCGATCAAGTTCGTGATCCAGCCGTGAGAGGAGCGTGGGCCAGATGCGCGTAGTCGTCACCGGAGCGAGCGGCAACGTCGGCACCAGCGTGCTGGAGGCGCTGGGCGCCGAGCCGAAGGTGAAGGAGGTCGTCGGGATCGCCCGGCGGCTCCCCGAGGTCGAGATGCCGAAGGTCGAGTGGGTCGGCGCCGACATCCTCGAGGTCGATCTCGCGCCCTTCTTCGAGGGTGCCGACGCGGTCATCCACCTCGCCTGGGCGATCCAGCCGAGCCGCGACGAAGCGGTGACCGAGCGGATCAACGTCGAGGGCAGCCGGCGGGTCTTCGAGGCCGCGGCGGCGGCCAAGGCGGGGGCCCTGATCTACGCCTCCTCGGTCGGCGCCTACAGCCCCGGCCCGAAGGAACGGCAGGTCGACGAGTCCTGGCCGGTCGAGGGCATTCCCACCTCGTTCTACTCGCGCCACAAGGCGGCGACCGAAGACCTGCTCGACGAGCTGGAAGGGCGCGCGCCCGAGCTGCGAATCGTCCGCCTGCGACCCGGCCTGATCTTCAAATCCGAGGCGGCGAGCGAGATCCGCCGCCTCTTCGCCGGTCCCTTCCTGCCCGGCTTCCTGGTCCGCAAGCAGCTGGTGCCGCTGCTGCCGAAGGTGCCGCGGCTGCGCTTCCAGGCGGTCCACTCGCGAGACGTCGGCGAGGCCTACCGGCAGGCGGTCGTGCGCGACGTCCACGGCGCCTTCAACATCGCCGCCGATCCGGAGATCGGGATCGAGGAGCTGCAGGAGCTCTTCGGCGCCCGCAGCTTCCCGCTGCCGGCGAAGGCGCTGCGCGCCGCCGCCGACCTGAGCTGGAAGCTGCGGCTGCAGCCCTCCTCCCCGGGCTGGATCGACCTCGCCCTCGGCGTGCCGATGATGGACACGACCCGGGCGCGCGAGGAGCTTGGCTGGGAGCCGACGCTGACCTCACTGGAGGCGCTCGACGACCTGCTGGAAGGAATGCGCAACGCCGAGGGCGGTCCGACGCCACCGCTGGAGCCGACCGCCGGCGGACCGATGCGGGCGCGCGAGCTCGCCACCGGGGTCGGACAGAAGCAGTAAGCACCTCCGCGACTAGTGCCGGGTTGCCGGTTTGTCTTCACATGGGAGACAAACCGGCCATTCGGCGTTCCCCTAATTTCGGGGATGGTTTCTGGTTTTTGCGTCGAAGGCAGGGGTACCGAGGACCCATGGCGCGATCGAACGTCAAATCTGTTCCAAAAGCCGGCGAGGTCTGGCTCAGCTGCCCGCCCTACCTGATGCTGGCCCGCATCGTCGACGTCGATCTCGCCTCCGAGCCGCCGGTGGTCAGCTACGAGCTGCATGACGAGGACGGCTCGCTCCTGGAGGCGGTCGAGCACGCCACACTCGACCACGGCTGGTGGCGCACCTTCCAGCGCCTCGAGCCCCGCTTCGGCTAGTCGGCTTTCCCGACCGCCGAGAGAGCTTCCTCGGCGTTGTCGAAGACCAAGCCGTTGGCGGTCAGCCCGGTCATCGCCAGCACGCGGAGGACCTGGTCGGTCGGCGAGTACACGGCGAGGCGGTTGCCTTCCTCGGCCATCCGGTTGTGCGCCCTGAGGATCACGGCGATGCCGGAGGAGTCGATGAAGGCGCAACGCTCGAGGCCGACGAGGACAGAGGTGCACTCGGTCACCGCCTTGGTCAGCACCTCGTCGAGCTGACCGGCGACGGCGAGATCGAGCTCGCCTTCGATCTGGATGTCCCTGCAGCCGGGCCGCAGGTCTTGTTCGCTGACGTTAAAACGCTGCATTGGGCGAATCGTAGTAAGGAAAAAAAGACATGGGGTAAAAGCCTCTGGGGATCGATTTTTCTCGTTCGGTCCGTAGATCGACTCAAGTCCAGCCGAACCCCGTGCCTCCCTTTATGGATCAATGCACCGGCGCCTGGCTCCGGAGCATCACGGCGATCCTAGCTTAAGGTCCTCTCGGTGTCTCGCCGACAGAAACTGCCGCCGCCGGAGGAGATCGTCGCGGCGATCGTCGAGCTCGCCGACGACGGCTTCTGCCGCCGCGGGGAGCTGGCGCAGCGCTTCTCGAAGCTGGGCGCGCGGGACCTGCGGCGCGCCCTGCGGCGCGCGGTCGCGCAGGGCTTCGTGATCGAGCGGCGGGGGCCCGACGGCGCCTTTCATCTCGCGGTCAGCAGCGAGGGTTGGAACCTCCGCCGCAATGGGTAGCTGGGGGCGATGAGCTCACCCGTCGAAGACGTTCCGGCCGCCGTCCAGGGTTATGCCCAGCCTGACGAACGGCCGCCCTTCGCTCCCTATCTCGCCTTCATGGGCATCTTCGGGGCGCTGGTCAGCGCCGCACTGCTCGTTGCCAGGCGGCAGGGCCGCGAGCTGCCCGAGCAGGTCGGAGCGGGCCAGATGCTGCTGGTCGGGACCGCCTCCCACAAACTCAGCCGCCTCCTCGCCAAGGACAAGGTGACGAGCCCGCTGCGGGCGCCGTTCACCGAACTCGAAGGCAAGGGCGGGCCGGCCGAGCTCGAGGAGAGCTCCCGCGGCACGGGCCTGCGGAAGGCGATTGGGGAGCTCCTCATCTGCCCCTACTGCCTCGGGCTCTGGGTCGTCGCCGCCTTCTCGGTCGGGCTGATCTTCGCCCCCCGGGTGACCCGCTTCGTCGCCTCCCTCTTCGCCGCCCTGACGATCTCGGACTTCTTCCAGATCGCCTACAAGGCCGCCGAGGAGAAGGGCCTCGGGTAGGTCCCTCCGTGCCGCGACCGCTGGAGGAGGCCGTCGTCGTCATCACCGGCGCCTCGAGCGGGATCGGGCGGGCTGCGGCGCTGCGGCTCTCGCGGCGGGCGCGGGCGCTGGCGCTCTGCGCGCGCTCGGAGGAGGCGCTGGCCGAGGTCGCGGCGGAGTGCGAAGGGAACGGGACGGAGGTTCTCTTCCGGGCGCTCGACGTCTCCGACGAGGCGGCGGTCGAGGCGCTGGCGGCGACGGCGGTTGAGCGATTCGGCCGCATCGACGTCTGGGTCAACAACGCCGGCACGATCGCCTACGGGTCCTTCGCGGAGATACCCTCCGAGGTCTTCCGGCAGATAGTCGAGACGAACCTGATGGGGCAGGTGCACGGGGCGCGGGCGGCGCTGCGGCGGTTCCGCGAGCAGGGCGCGGGGGTGCTGATCAACATGTCCTCGGTCTGGGGGCGGGTCAGCTCCCCACAGGTGACGCCCTACGTCGTCAGCAAGAACGCCGTTCGCGCCTTCTCCGAATGCCTGGCCGGGGAACTGGTCGAGGACGAAGGGATCGAGGTGGCGACGATGGTCCCGCAGGCGGTCGACACGCCGATCTTCGAGCACGCCGGCAACTACACCGGCCGCCAGGTGCGGCCGATCCCGCCCGTCCTCGACGCCGAGGAGGTGGCGCGGGGGATCGAACTCTGCGCCGAGAACCCGAAGCGCGAGGTCAACTACGGCCAGGCGGGACGGGCGCTGGAGATCCTCTACGCGGTGGCGCCGGCGCTCTACCGGCGCCTCGCCCACAGCGCCTTCGTCCGCGGCACCTGGGGAACCGTCCCCGCCGACCCCTCCCCCGGGAACGTCCTGCGAAGCCGCGGGCCGCACGCCGCCGAAGGCGGCTGGCACAGCCGCCGGCGAGGGGTGCTGCGACGGGCCTTCGCCGCCGCCGCCATCGGGGGCATCGCGGGGCTTTTCAAGAAGAGCTCTTGAGGTTTACGGCGAGGCCGCCGGGGGGTACCGTCCCCCCATCATGCGGGAGAACCGTCTGGCCTGGATCTTCGGCTCGTCGCGCAGCGGCAGCACCTGGCTGCTGAAGATGCTCTCCGACCTGGAGGGCGTGGTTCCCGTCGACGACCCGCACCTCGGCCACCACCTCGGCGTCTGGCGACCGATCCCGCTGGCCTGGGCCGCCTGCGAGGACCCACCCGGGCTCAGCACCCTGCTCGAGGTAAAGGCCGAGGAGTCGGGCTACTTCTTCGCCGAGCGCCACCGCGACGCCTGGCAGGGGCCGCTGCGGGAGCTGATCGGCGCCCGCTTCGAAGCTCAGGCGGCGGAGGTCGGCATCGCCGATCCCGCCGCGGCGGCCTTCGTGGTCAAGGAGCCCGGCTCCCACGTGGCACCGTTCCTGGCCGAGCTGTTCCCCGAGTCGAAGGTGATCTTCCTCCTCCGCGACGGGCGCGACGTGGTCGACTCCTGGCTCGACGCCTACAGCGAGGGCTCCTGGGCAATCCCCGGCGGTGCCTTCCCGGTCAGCGAGGAGGGCCGGATTCCCCTGATCAAGTGGCTTTCCGCCGTCTGGGCCTACCGCAGCCGGGCGGTCAAAGAGGCCTACGACTCGCGCGATCCTGCCGACCGGATCCAGATTCGCTACGAGGACCTGCGCGACGAGACCGAGACCTGGGTGACGCGGGTATGCGAGATGGCCGGCATCGACACCGCCCGGGTCTCCGAGGTGGTCGAAAAGCACAGCTTCGAGAAGCTGCCGCGGGAGTCCCGTGGACCCCGCTCCTTCACGCGGCAGGCGCAACCCGGGGGCTGGCGCGACAACCTCGGCGCCGCCGAGCAGGAGGCGATGCACGAGGCGCTCGGCGGGGCCCTGGAGGCGTTCGGCTACACCGCCGACCCGCCGCTCGCCGCTGCGGGCTGAGCAACCGCGAGCCTGCAATCGAGCACCTCCCAGGTGTCGGATCGCAGGCTCGTCAGATCCGCAGCCACTCCAGCCAGCCGGCCGCGAGGACGAGGCGGGCGATCTCCATGTAGCCGTAGGCGCCGGGGTGGGCGCCGTCGCCGGCCGCCACCCCCTGGCGCCAGAGGTGCGACCGCTGCAGCCCCTCCACGAGGGGCACGAAGAGCGCACCGCGTTCTCCGCAGAGCTCCGCGAAGCCCGCGGAGAGCTCGACGATCCGCTCGTTTGCGTCTTCGTCGTCGATCGCCGCCGGGCCGACGACGAACGGGCGCATCCCGAGGTCCGCCGCGCCGTCGAGGGCCGACTCCAGCGCCTCCAGCGATTCCTCGCGCGAGCAGCGCAGGCCCCCTTCGCGCAGTGCGACGTCGTTGACGCCGAAGGCGAACACCGCCCGTGAGTCGCTGCCGTCGTCCGGCAGGCGGGGCTCCGCTTCCGCCCGCCAGCGAGCGGCGACCTGGGCCGAGGTCTGGCCCCTTACGCCGAGGTTGTAGGAGGTGACCGGGATGCCCGCGGCGATGGCCGCGCCGGCGACCCTGCCCGCCCAGCCAAGCGCCTCCGGGTCGCCGGTGCCGAGGGTGTGGGAGTCGCCGAAGAACATGACGTAGCGTTCGCGCACGCCCGCATGATCGCCGTTCTCGCCGACACCCACATGCCGAGGGGCAACCGGGCACTGCCGGCGGCGTGCGTGGAGCGGATCCGCGCGGCGGAGGCGGTGATCCACGCCGGGGACTTCTTCGCCGCCCCGGTCCTGGCGGAGCTGCGGGAGCTGAACCCCCGCGTCCACGCCGTCCACGGCAACGTCGACGAGCCGGCGCTGCGGGAGGAGCTGCCGGAGTCCCTGCGGATCGGGCTGGGCGGGCGCACGGTCGTCGTCGTCCACGACGCCGGGCCGAGCAAGGGCCGCCTCGCCCGCATGCGCGCCCGCTTCCCGGACGCCGACGCCGTCGTCTTCGGCCACAGCCACCTCCCCCTGCACGAAGAGGAGGACGGCTTCCAGATCTTCAACCCCGGCAGCCCGACCGAGCGCCGCCGCGCCCCCCGCCACTCGATGGGCCTCCTCCACCCCACCGCCTCCGGCCTGCGCTTCGAGCACCTCTGGCTTTAGTCCCCCCGGCGGTTTTGCCCCGGGCGCGGCAGGGGTAGGTGGACGGCACCTGCCAACCAACCACCCCAGGAGGAAGACGATGGCCGAGCTGACGACTTTGGAGGAGAAGCTCGCGGAGGTGATCGGGCTCGCCGAAGCCGCGGTCAAAACCACGGAGAAAGTCGAGGGCCTCGTCGAGGACGAGCAGATCGCGAGCAGCCTGCAGCAGATGCGCGAGGAGGCCGAGGAGACCGCGCGCCGCGGCACCGAGCTGGCCGACCAGCGCGACGGCAAGAAGACCGCGATCCTTGAAAAGGCGAAAGAGACCAAAGGCGAGGCCTCCGAGATGGCGGAGACCTACCTCGGCGACGAGGCCGACGGGCTGGACGGCTTCGAGTTCCTGACGATGGCCGAGGCGGGCGAGGTCGGCCACTGGGCAGTGCTGAAGAAACTCAACGAGCAGGCCGGCGAGGAGCAGGTCTCCGAGCTCGTCGAGTGGGCGCTGCCGATCCAGGAACGGCACTTCAGCGAGGTCAAAGAGGGGTCCCTGCGCCTGGCGGGCGAGAAAGACCCCTACGAGGAGGCATAATCGCCGGATGGCCCAGAGCGCAGACCCAGACCGCCTCCTGGCCATCTACCTGAACGACCACTTCGCGGCGGCCACGCTCGGAGTCGAGCTGGCCCGCCGCCTGCGGTCGAGCAACCGCGGCGACGCCGAGATGGGCGAGCCGCTGGCAAAGATCTGCGCCGAGATCGAAGCCGACCGGGACACGCTGATCCAGTTGATGGCCCGGCTGAACGTCGACCGCAACCCGGTCAAACCGGTCCTCGCCCGGGTGGCCGAGCGCCTCGGGCGCCTGAAGCTGAACGGCCAGCTGCGCGGCTACTCCCCGCTCAGTCGCGTGATCGAGCTCGAGGGCCTCGCCACCGGGATCGGCGCCAAGCTGCAGCTCTGGAACGCGCTCGAGCAAAGCTTCGGCGAGAGCATCGACGGCTTCGACTTCCACGCTCTGGCCGAGCGCGCCGACCGCCAGGGTCAGCAAGTCGAGGACCTGCATCTCGCCGCGACCCAGCGGGCGCTGCCGAGTGCGACCAGCAGCAGCCAGGGCGTTCCCTGACCTCGAGCCGGCAGTTCGCCTCCCGTGAGAACGGCAGCTGCCGGCTCGCTTCTAGGCCATGGCCATCGAGACCGGCCACTGGTCGGCGACTGCTTTCGCCGCGGCCTTCTCCTCGCTGAGGATCTCCTCAGCGAGGGCGACGGTCTCCTCGTCGCCGGCGCGGCGGGCGACGCGGAGCAGCAGCTCGTAGGCGGCCACCTCCAGGTTCTCGACCGCGTAGGCGAAGCCGGCGAGCTTGGCGGGGGTGTCGGGCTGGGCGGCGAAGAAGCCGCCCCAGTTGAGGGCCCCGAGGCGCAGCATCGCGTCCTTGATTGCCGACGGAGTCGTGCCGCGGTCGTCGAGGCGGCGCTCGAGTTTCTCCAGGTGCCCTTCGGTCTCTTCGAGATGGTGGGCGAGGACGGCGCGAAGCGCCTCCGGCACGTCCATCCCCTTGCTTTTCGCCAGCAGTTCCTTCGACTGCCCCTCGAGCGCGTGAACGTCGGCCAGGTAGGTGTTGACCTGGTCGGACAGGTCGTCATCGTCGTCGTCCAGGTCGAGGTCGTCCAGCGCCTGCTCGACCGCTTCGTCCCAGCCGGCGGCGATCCGGCCGGCCATCTCCCGCTCCTCGTCGGCGATCGCCTCCGCCATCGAGGCGGTCTCCTCGTCGCCGGCTTCGCGGGCGGCGATCGCCAGCAGCTCGTAGGCAGCCACCTCCATGTGCTCGTAGGAGAAGGCGTGCATCACCAGCTTGCCGGGCGTGTCCGGCTGCGAGCGGGCAAAGAGGACCATCCCGAAGGCGCCGGCCTTGCCGGCCGCGTCCTTGATCCTCGAGGGGGAAGCGTCATGCGCTTCGAGGCGCTGGCGCACGCGCTGCTCCTGGGATTCCGTCTCCCCGAGGTGGCGCTGGAAGGACTCGGAGAGGTCTCCCTCGACCATCTTCGGGGCGCGTTCCATCTGGATGCGCGCCTGTTCCTCGATCGAGTGGACGTCGGTCAGGTACTTGACGAGTTGGGTCTGCGGATCGTTGTCGGGCATGCAGCTCCACTACCCGCAGCGACCCGGGACCACGCAGCCCTCAGACGAAGGCGCCCTCGCGATCGAGCAGGTGCAGCCGCACCGTCGTTCCCCGCTCGTCGGAGCGGATCTGCACCAGGTCGCAGAGCTGGTTCGCGAGCCAGAGCCCGCGCCCGCCCTCCTGCGAGATGCTGGGACGCAGCCGGCCCACCAGCGGCTCCTCGATCCGGCCGCGGTCCTCGACCTCGGCCAGCAGCCTGCTGTCCTCGTGCCAGAGGCGCAGCTTGCCGCTGCCGCCGCCGTGCATGACGCTGTTGGCGGCGAGCTCGCTGGTGGCGGTGACGAGATCGGCGACCGCGAGCGGATCGAGGCCGGCCGCCTCGGCGGCGGCAGCGACGCGCCGGCGCACCTCCCCCAGCTCGGACACCCCGAAGGCCATCTCCTCCGGCATCGATGCGGGCGGCGGCAGATCCCCCGCGAAGGTGTCGGGCCTGGGGTCGAAGGATGAGCTCAGCTCGACGTCACCCTCGCGGCGGACGTGGGGGTGGGAGCAGGGGACCTTGCCGATGATCTCGGCGCTCAGCGAGGCGGCGTCGTAGGGGCAGAGCAGCGACCACGGCTGGCCCGGGGCGAAGGCGAGGTTGAGCAGCGCCTCGTGCCGCTGGCACTCGTCCAGCGCCGCCCCGCTGCGGGCTGCCCAGACCGGTTCGCCGATCCCCCGCGCTGGACGACCGCCGGCCTCGTCGACGAACTCGCGCCAGAAGGGGATGATCCAGGCGGGGTTGCGGCCGAGCTTCTCCATGTCGGCGAAGCGAATGCCTTCCGCATCCTCGCCCAGCTCGGCTTCGAGCGTCTCGCGCTGGAACCGTCCGACCGCGACCATGGCCGGCTCCTCAGCCTCGAGCGCAGCGCGCAGGAAGGGAAGGGTCCCCGCCAGGTACTCGTCGGGGCCCTCATAGATAAGCGCCTCGTGTTGAAAACCGGCGTGTTCCATGACTAGGGCTCTGGCGTCTGTCTTCCCCGGCGCCGCGGCTTCAAACGGTTGTTTGCTCACATAAGCCGTGGGGTATTACGACTTTCAGCACAACGGTCACAGCGCCGTTTGTGTCGGGAGGTAAAACCCCTCACTTCTCACGGCCGCGGCACGGAGATCGGGAGAGGTACCCAGTCGCCCAGCCCACCTTCGAATAGCCGGAGCAGAAGATGAACGCCCCACCTGGACCCCCCAGCCCCAAGGACGCAGCCAAGACCCGCGACGAGATCCGCGGCCCGGAGATCGGCCCGGCCCTCAAACGCGACATGCTGCTGCAGCGAGTCCGCGCAGCGCGGAAACGACTCTCGCCGACTCCAAGCGCGGTGCCGAGACTGCGCTAGCATTTCCAGAAGGGTTTTTTCCGGTGCCGCGGGACGGTGCCGGCGCTTTCCCAGTCCGAGGCAAGACCGTGGGCGCCCAGCGTGAGGCGTCTCGGGACTTCCGATTCACACAAAAACGGAGGTTCCGCGAAGTGCCCGATACCGACATCTCAATCCAGGACGGATTGCTGACCGTCGAGCAGCTGGACGAAGGCGCGCAGCTTCGCCTCTCGCTGCGCGGCGAGCTCGACCTGTCCAACGTGAAGACGGCCGAGGCTGCGGTGAACGAGGCCCTCGCCTCGAGCAAGAAAGTCCTCATCGACCTCGGCTCGCTCGAATTCCTCGACTCGACGGGGATCGCCCTTCTCGTTGGCGCCCTGCAGCGCAGCGACGCGGAACGGCTGAGCTTCGTGCCCAGCAAGTCGAGTGGCGTTCGTCGCCTGCTCGGTCTGACGGGCCTCGACACGCGGATGGCTCGCTCGACCACGGGCTCCCCCAGGTCGGCCTCCTCTCTTCCGGCCGTATAGCCGGCTAGCTGGGACCGACCGCGCGTGCCCGGCGCACCGCCTCGGCGGTGCCGCCCCGCCAGGGCTCGCCGTGACCGGTCAAGACCGTGCCGGCGTCGACCGCGGCGAGGGCGTCGAGCGAGCGCAGCGCCCAATGACTGTCGGCCGTGGCCGCACCGGCGACGATCCGCGGGCCCTTGGCGCCCGTGTAGGGGTCGAGCATCACGATCGCGTCGCCGGCGATGACGGCATCGCGGTCCGGGAAGTACAGGGCGCAGTGCCCCACCGTGTGGCCGGGGGCGAAGACGACGCGCGGCGAACCGGGGACGTCGAGCTCGCCGCCCGAGAAAGGCTGCGGCTCCCTCACCGGGGGCGGCCAGAAGGCGCGGGTGGCGAGGAAGCCCAGCACGTGAGGCAGCCCGCGCGGCTTCGTCAGCAGGTAACGGCTGCGGGCGCGTTCGTGGGTGTACTGGAGCGGCTTGCGGGCCAGCGGCACGTCGTTCTCGTGCACGAGGACGGGCACCTTGAGCTCGGCGCGGGCGCGCTCGGCGAAGCCGATGTGGTCGAAGTGCGCGTGGGTGAGGACGAGGGCGCGGATTTCGGAGGCGTCGCGGCCGATCTCCCCCAGGACCCGCTGCAGCGAGTCCCAGGAGCGCGGGACCCCGGCGTCGACGATCGTCAGCCCCGACTCGGCCTCGATGAGGTACCAGTTGACGCTGGCGTCTTCGATCCGGTGGATATCGGGGGCGGCACCCCGTTCGATCTTGGTTCGCATCCCTCCTCGCTACCCGGATCCCCCCCTTCGCTCTTCCCCTCGGCGAAGCGCCGCCGCAGCTGCCGCTCGGAGTGGGCTGCGACCGGGATCACCGAGTCGCCGTAGCGGACGCCGCCGAAGCGCAGGCGCTGGAGCACCGCCAGCCAGGCGCAGACGCCGCGCTCGAGGATCCAGACCGGCGCCAGCAGCGACGAGGTGACCGGGAAGTAGGCGGAGCCGCCGGCGCGGCGGCGGCCGAGATCGGCCGCGGCGACCGAGAGCGCGGCCGGGAACAGCGCCAAGGCGGGGCGACGCTTGAAGGCGGCGAGCAGGAGCAGCGGCACGACCGCGAGCCAAAGCGCCATCCGCAGCGGCAGCGCGAAGTCGTCGTAGGCCTGGCGCGTCCGCTGCCCCCAGAAGTGCGAGGCCGAGGGCGGCACCCGCGCCACGTAGAGGTCGAGCGGCGAGGTCGTGCGGCCGTCGTGGGCGTGGACAGTGCGGATCAGCTCCAGGTTCTCGAAGAGGACGTCGCCGTCGTAGAGGCCCATCGCCAGCATCCGCGAGCGCCGCACCGCCAGCGTCCCCGGGTAGTCGCGGCCGAGGCTGCGGTTGAGCAGCGTCCGCGCCGTGTCCCAGCGCGCGTGCCAGGGGAGCCGGTCGAAGTAGTTCTGGGGGCGGACGAGGTCGTGCTCGTCGAGCAGCCGAGCGGCGCGGAGCAGCGCCTCGGGCTCGTAACGGACGTCGTCGTCGGCGATCACCACGCGCTCGTGCGAGGCCAGCCGCAGGCCGGTCCTCACCCCCGAGACTTTCCCCATCAGCCAGCGCTCGTCCTCGGCGACGGGCACGTGGATCGCGTGCCTCCCCCAGGCCTCCGCGTTGGCCGCGAAGACCTCGGGGGCGGAGCCGTCGACGACGATCACCTCGGCGCAGTGGGGCGCGATCCGGGCCAGGTACTCGGCCAGCTCCCGGCGCTGCTCGCCGTCGCGCCAGCGAATCGGAACGACGTAGGAGAGCTCTGGCGGCTCGCTCACCGGCGACCCTGGGTCACGCCGCGGCTGGGACCAAGGGCGAGCGCAGTGAAGTCTTCCCGCCCTCCCACGAGTCCATCAGGTGGGTGGCCCAGCGGGCCTCGACCTGCAGCAGCGCGCGGGCGCCGAAGAGGACGTCGGCGGCGACCTCGGGCTCCTCCGCGGCCAGGCCACCGGCCAGGTCCCAGGCGGCGATGTTCTCGTGCACCGCGTCGGCCTCGACGTGCTCGTCGTAGAAGTGGGTGACCTCGGGGCCGTAGCCGAGCCGGCGCAGGGCGTTGCCGTAGCGTCGGTTGGGGATCGAGGAGGTCATCTCGAAGGCGGCGAGGTGGCCGACGATGGCGCCGCGGCGGCGGCGGTGCAGGCCGAAGCCGGTCATCAGGTTCACCGTCGCCATCGTCACCCCCGGCCAGCGGTCCAGGTAGCGGCCGTAGGTTGCGTCGAGGCCGAGGCCGTCCATCGTCTTCGCGAAGAGCGCCGAGTGCATGCGCTCGGCATCGCCGCCGCCGTACTCGTCGAACTGGACCTCCAGCAGCGCCGCCTTCGGCCGCGGCGAGAGCCGCGGGATCGCCCAGGAATGCGGGTCGGACTCCTTCAGCTGGTAGGCGGAGCGGTGGACGACGTGCTCGAGCATCTGCTCCCGCGCTCCCTGCGTCTCCAAGTAGCGCGAGAGCGGCGGCCCGGGGTCCTCGGCGACGATCTGCTGCAGCGCTTCGCCAACCGAGTCGAGCTCCTGCGCTTCGGCCGGCTGGACCAGCTCCGCCACCGCCTCTTCGAAGGGCCGCTCCAGGGCGCCGCGGAAGGCCATCAGCGAGGGCGACCACTCCCAGCCTTCGTCGACCCCGGCGATCGCGGTGTAGTGCAGCTCGTAGGCGACGTAGAGCGCGAGCTGCAGGTCCTCGTCGGCGATCGGGTCCGGCGACTCGATCAGCCCGGGCGCCGCCAGCCGCATCTGCGCGGGTCCTTCCAGCGCCTCGAAGAGCTGCTCGCTGAGGCGGCCCCGCGGCGGGGGCAGATCGATCAGGCGCCCGGCCATGGCTCCGGCGAGCTCGGGGCCTTGAACCCGATCAGCTTGTGGGTGCCGTCGCAGAGCGGCCGAATCCGCGACTTGCCGCAGCGGCAGAGGGCGATCGTCCGCCGCTCCGTCGGCAGCTCGTTGCCGTCCTGGTCGCGGACGACGAAGTCTCCGCGCACGAGGTAAGGCCCATCCGGGTATGGGGTGATGGTCACCGGCTGTGGCGACTGGTTGGGTGGCATCCAGATACGGATACCCATGCGTCCGATTGATAAATCTTCCCTTCCTTGGGTATGGAATCGCCATGACCGTCCAGCCCGAAAACCCAACCAACTTCGACGGAGACGGCAACCAGCACGAGTCGGTACGGGCCGAGATATCGCGCGAGATGGTGCGCCTCTACAAGGATCTGTTCGGGCGCGGCCCGACCAAAGCGCGGACCGAATTCGCCGGCCCCGACATCGTCATCTGCTCGCTGGAGAACACCTTCACCCCGGCCGAGCGAAGCCTCGCCGAAATGGGCGAGCACCAGCGACTGCGCGACACCCGGATGTACTTCCAGGCGGCCACCCACGAGAAATTCCGCGAGATCGTCGAACGCCTGACCGGCCGCAAGGTGCGCGCCTTCATCAGCGGCCTCGACGCCGAGAAGGACGTCTGCGCCGAGGTCTTCTACCTCGAGAGCAGGCCCCAGCCCGGCGACGATTGAGATCCCGGAGAGCGGGGGCGAGGTGCCGAAAACTGGCCCCCGCCGAGTCACGACCCGAGCTGCACAGCACATCGATCCGGCCAAAGGCGGGATCCTACGCAAAGCAAATGGCGCGGTGACGCCATGGCGGCCAAAGGGCGCCATGGCGGACCAAAGTCAGCGTTCGCTGAATTCGGGTCCCTATAAGGGCCACAAATCAGCGCTCGCTGAATTCGGCCAGGCTAGCCGCCGCCGATGGCTTCGTTGACTTTGCCAGTGCCCTCGCAGTTGGGGCACCGGGCGCCGTCTTTCTCGCCACTGCCTTCGCACTCGGAGCAGGCGTTCTCGCCGGAGGAGGGCTCGCCGGGCGGGGCTTCGTCCCCGGGCTTCCGCTCCCCGTCGGGCTTCAGCGCGTCGGTCATGGCGCCCCCATCCCCCGCCTCGGCGCGGGTCAAGCTCAGGCCGGCCGCAGCGGCCAGATGACGACGTCCTGACGGGGGGAGAAGTGCAGCAGGGGCTCGTCCCCGAGCTCGATCCCGAACGGCATCGCCATCGTGTTGGTCTCGATATCCGCCCAGCCCTCGTGCAGCGGCCAGGGCGGGTGATGGATGTCGCCGCGCTGGATCCGGCCGGCGCCGTCGAGGGTGTAGAGGCAGTAGCGCTCGGCTAGCCAGCGCTCCAGCGAGCCGTCGCGGATCGGCAGCTCCTCCCCCCTCTTTCCGTACCTCGCCTTGAAGTAGGCGGGCGGGCCGTCGTCAGAGGTGCGGAGCAGGTCGTAGCCGATCGTTCCCTCCTTGTCCTGGCGCGCCTCGATCCGGCTGCGGAAATAGGGCAACCGGTAACTCCGGCGCGCCGCCGCCACGGCCGTCCGGCTGTCCGCATCGAGGCTGAGGAAGTAGATCCCGGGCTTGCCGTCGACGCTGACGTAGGTGCGTACGTTCAGCTCCGGAAAGGTCGAGAGCAGGGGCGCCGGGAGGGTCCCGCGCAGGCGCAGGCCGCGGACGTAGAAGGGAGTCATGCCGACCCAGGCGGAGCCGTCGTGGGTGTCGATCGGCAACTCGGGGGGTACCACCGGCCGCAGCGCCTCCTCCGGCACCCGCCAGTGGGCGAAGAGGAGGTTGACCCAGGTCTGACCCATCAGCCAGCTCTTCTCCGGCAGCGGCCAGGGGCGGTGTCCGACGTCGCTCAGCACCGCCCGCTGGTGCCAGGCGTCTGCGACGTAACCGATCACTCGTCCTCTTCGCCGATGCGGTCGCGGATCGCGCGGACGACCCCGGCGTCGAGCGGCTCGACCGAGACCAGCTCCCTGGGGAAGACCAGCAACGCCCCGTGGTCGGCGTCGAGGTCGCAGTCGTCGCTTATCTCCCCGGCCAGCTCGACCACCACCTTGCCCTCCACGTTGGCGTCGTTTTTCCAGGCGAGGTAACGGTAGAGGCCCTCGCGGGCGGGAAAGACGGCGATCCCCTGCCGCTGGGTGCGGTGGATCTCGCCGCTGCCCTGGCAGGTCGGGCAGGTCTGCTCGAAGTGGACCCGGCCCTGGCAGGCGGGGCAGTCGGGGTCCGGGCCCGCCTCGATGCAGGAGAAGCACTCGTAGACGATGGAGCCCTTACCCCCGCACTTGTCGCAGGGGCCGTGGTCGGGCTCCCCCCAGGGCTCGGTGACCTGCTTGTCGGGATCGAGGAGCACCCCGGGGTCCTCCCCCTCCGGGTGGCAGTGGAAGAAGGTCCTGGGGCGCTCCGTCGACATCGACCCTTCGTCAGCTAGCTACCGTCACCGTTCTTGCGGGCCTTCTTGGCCTCCGCGGCGGCCTTCTCCAGCTTCTCAGCTTCGCGCTCGACCGCCGCCGCCTCCTCTTTGGCCTCGAGGCTCTCTTCCTTGGCCTCGATCTTCTCCAGCTGCGCGGTCTTCTCCGCTTTGGCGTTGGAGCGTTTTGCCTTGGCAGCGGATTTGGCCGTTTTCTCCTTCTTCTTGGCCTCGGCTTTCTTGGCGCGGGCCTCGCGTTCCCTGCGCCGCTTCTCGGCCGCGCGGCGCTCCTGCTCGGCTTGGCGGCGCGCTTCCGCGGCGGCCTTCTCGGCGGCTTCGCTGACTTTCGCCTGCCGCTCCTCCGCCTCTCGCTCCTGCACCTCGGCTTTCTCGCGCAGCTCCGTCGCGCGCTCGCGCTCCTTCGTCGCCAGCAGCGCCGCCCGGCCTTCTTCCCGCAGCTCCGGGTCTGCGAAGAGGACGCCGGTGGCGCTGCGGGCGCCGGCTTCGGCCCGGTCGAGCAGGTGCTTGGCCGACGAATCGGAGCCGCCGACGGCGCCGAGGGCGATGTCGAACGGGGCGCGCGCCAGCTTCACCGACGAGTTGAAGATCACTATCGGGATGGTGGGCATCGACATTCAGTTCTCCTCCTTGGGATCGATCGCGGCCGCGGCCGCTTCGGCGCGGTCGGCTTCGCGCTGCAGCTCCGCCGCCTCGCGCTTTGCCTCGCCCTTCTCCGCCGCCGCCTCTTGACGTTTGGCCTGCGCCTGGCTTTCACCGGCCAGCCGCTGGCGCTCGGCTGCGGCCTTCTCGACCTCGGCTCGGCGGGCCGCCTCGCGCTCCTCCTCAGCCCGTTTGCGCTCGGCCTCCTCCTCGGCCTCGATCTCGGCCGCCTCCAGCTCGACCTCGTGGCGCTCGGCCTCGGTCTCGGCGCGCTCGGCCTCGATCTCGGCTTCCTGCTCCTTGCGCTTGGCCTCGGCCTCCCGCTCCGCCGCCTCCGACTGGGCGTCGGCCTGGACCTCCTGCAACTGCCCCTCGCGCTGAAGGTCTTCCCGGCCCAGTGCCGCTCCGGCCAACTTCTTGGCACGGCCCGCCACCTTGCCCAGGGGGCCGCGGGCGACTCGCTCTTGCTCGCTCAACAGTTCTCCTTCTCGATTTCTTCCTCTTGGCTTCTCGCTCTCCCTTACCCTCGGCGAGCCGCGGCCGAACCGGACGGAGGTCACACACAGCCTCGATGACGGCTCAATAGCGCAGGACCGCGGCCACCCCTTCGGCCTCGGCCAGCGGCGCGGCGACCTCGTCGCGCACCACCGTCACCTTGGCGCTGCTGGAGAGCGCGGCGCGGATCATCGACTCCGCCTCCTCGCCGATCGTCGCGTCGAAGACGAGGTGGTCGACCCGCCCTTCGGCCAGCGCCTCCTTCGTCTCCTGCAGGCCGGCGGCGCCGCGGCCGCCGCCCTTCGCCCCGCCGATAGCGCGCTCGACCAGGGCCTGCTGCTTCTCGAGATCGAGCCGCCGGATCACATCGGCGACCGTCTCCTGCAGCTTCCCGGTCGGCACGGAGATCAGATCGCCGTCGCCGCCGATCACCAGCTTGCCGTCGGGGGATCCGAAGCCGGACCTGAAATGGTCGGCGTCCTTGACGGGGCCGAAGACGACGAGCTGCTCCAGCCCGTTCTCCGCCAGGGCGCGGGCAGCAAGGCCGCCGCACTCGCCGAGGAAGCGGTGGCGGTTGTGGTCGAGACGTTCGTCGAACTGGTCGTGACCCGAGGAGCTGACGCCCTGAGCGCGAGCGGGGTTGTTGGTGCTCTGCGATTTGCGCTCGCGCCAGTCGAGGCTGGTGATGCTCAACTCCCAGTCCTCGAGCTCCTCGAGGGCACCTTCGTCGCAGCGCAGCAGCCGCACCCGCTCGGAGGAGAGGACGGCGACGCCGCGGGCGACGCCGCGTCCGCAGAGTTCGAGCAGCGGCGCCACCGCGGGCTCGGGGCCGAATTCGACGCAGGCGTCGGCGGCGGGCGCGACCCCGGTGCCGAACCAATGCTCGACCCCCTGCTTCTCGGTGACCTCGACGAAGCCGGCTTCTCCCCGCGGCGGCGGGCGCAGGTCGCCGTCTTCGAAGCGTTCCATCACCCGCTTCGCCGTCGCCCGCAGGGCGACGCGGCTGTCGTGGTGGTCGTCCTTGTGGGCCTCGAGCACGGCATCGAGGCCGTTGCGCAGCTCGGTCCGCCAGGCGCCGCCGCGGTCGGCGGGGTCGAAGCCGAGGTAGACGGAGAGGACGCCGAGGTCCGGGCGCCATTCGCTCAGCTCCTGCGCAGCCTCCAGGGTCGGTTGGGTCATCGACTCGCCTCCTTGGTCGGGTGCGCTTCGGCTACCCCGCAGCCGGGTAAGCCGAACCCATGGAGACCTTCCTCGACACGCCTGTCCCGGGCCCGCCGCAGCCGGACCCCGAACCCCCCTCGCCGACGCCGGGCCCCGGCCCGCCGGGACCTCCCTCGCCCGACCCGGCGCCGCC
>DATEOT010000017.1:0-10073 GCA_035273795.1 Solirubrobacterales bacterium
GCGAAAGTTGTGCGTAGCGCTCGCAGTCGTTGCTTCATCGCATCCTCCGCGTTCGCAGCACATGAAGTGGAGGCAATGCATGCCGACTGGAACTGTCAAGTGGTTCAGCGACGACAAGGGCTACGGGTTCATTACGCCCGATGACGGCTCGAAGGACGTCTTCGTCCATCACAGCGCGATCATGGGCGAGGGTTTCCGCTCTTTGACCGAGGGCGCCAAAGTGTCCTACGAGTCCGAAGACGGCCCCAAAGGCCCGGCCGCCGCGAACGTTCAGCAGCAGTAGCTTCTTCGAACGTCTAAGGCAGTTCGAAGCCCGCCGCCAGGCGGGCTTCGTCTTGGTTGGAGCCGAAACGCCCGGTCCCCTACTCTCCGAACTCGCCATGAGCCTCCGCAAAGACCTCAGAAACGTCGCGATCATCGCCCACGTCGACCACGGCAAGACGACGCTGGTCGACGCGATGCTGCACCAGACCGGCACCTTCCGCAAAGGCCAGGAGGTCGCCGAGCGGGTGATGGACTCGATGGACCTGGAGCGGGAGAAGGGGATCACGATCCTCGCCAAGAACACCGCCGTCAACTACGGCGAGGTGAAGCTGAACATCGTCGACACCCCCGGCCACGCCGACTTCGGCGGCGAGGTGGAGCGGGCGCTGACGATGGTCGACGGGGCGCTGCTGCTGGTCGACGCCTCCGAGGGGCCGCTGCCGCAGACCCGCTTCGTCCTGCGCAAGGCGCTCGAGCGCAAACTGCCGATCATCCTCGTCGTCAACAAGGTGGACCGCCCCGACGCGCGGATCGACGAGGTGGTCGACGAGGTCTACGAGCTCTTCATGGACCTCGACGCCGACTCCGACCAGATCGACTTCCCGATCGTCTACACCAACGCCAAGGACGGCTGGGCATCGATGGAGCAGGGGGCCGAGGGGAGTGACCTCACCCCGCTGCTCGACCTGATGCTGGAGAGGATCCCGCCGCCGGAGTTCGACCCGGAGACGCCGCTGCAGGCGCACGTGACCAATCTGGACGCGTCGCCCTACGTGGGGCGGCTGGCGATCTGCCGCGTCCACCAGGGGAGGATCCGCTCCGGCCAGCAGATCGCCTGGTGCCGGGCCGACGGCAGCGTCGCCCGGGCGGCGGTCTCGGAGCTGTACGTGACCCAGGGCCTGGACCGGGTGGCCGCCGAGGAGGCCGGGCCGGGCGAAATCATCGCCGTCGCCGGGATCGAAGAGGTGACGATCGGCGAGACCCTCGCCGATCCCGAGAACCCGCAGGCGCTGCCGGTGATCACCGTCGACGAGCCGTCTCTCTCGGTCGTGGTCGGGATCAACACCTCGCCGCTGGCGGGCACCCAGGGCGGCGACAAGCTGACCGCGCGCCAGCTACGCTCGCGGCTCGACGCCGAGCTGGTCGGCAACGTCTCCCTGCGCGTCAACGACACCGAGCGGCCGGACGCCTGGGAGGTGCAGGGCCGCGGCGAGCTGCAGCTGGTCGTGCTGCTGGAGATCATGCGGCGCGAGGGGTACGAGCTGACCGCCGGGCAGCCGCAGGTGGTGACGCGCGAGATCGAAGGGCAGCTGCACGAGCCGGTCGAGCGACTGGCGATCGACATCCCCGAGGAGCACGTCGGCGACGTGACCCAGATGCTGGCCGGGCGCAAGGGCCGGCTCGAGCAGATGGTCAACCACTCGACCGGGTGGGTGCGGATGGAGTACCTGGTCCCGGCGCGCGGCCTGATTGGCTTCCGCACCGAGTTCCTCACGATCACCCGCGGCAGCGGCCTCCTCCACCACGTCTTCGACCGCTGGGAGCCCTGGGCCGGGGAGCTGCGCACGCGGCAGACCGGCTCGCTGGTGGCGGACCGGCGCGGTCAGACCGCCGGCTACTCGCTGATCAGCCTGCAGGATCGCGGCAAGCTCTTCGTCGGCTCGGGCGAGGAGGTCTACGAAGGGATGATCGTCGGCGAGAACTCACGCTCCGAGGACCTCGACGTCAACCCGACGAAGGCAAAACAGCAGACCAACATGCGCGCGGCCAGCGCCGACGTGCTGGTGCGGCTGGCGCCGCCGACCCGCCTTTCGCTCGAAGCGGCGGTGGAGTTCGTCCGCGAGGACGAGTGTGTCGAAATCACCCCCGAAGCGATCCGCCTGCGCAAGGTCGAGCTCGACAAAACCGCTCGCCTCAAGGCCTCGAAGAAGCGCGATACGGCTCCCGCGCGCTGAGCAGCCGCGCGACCCGCTCGACCACCTGCTCCGGTTCGCGCTCCAGGCGCGGGCCGGTGACGCGGGTCATCGCGATACCCGCCAGCAGCAGATCCTCCTGGCGCCTGCGGTCCCGCTCGAAGGCCGCGCGCGTCCCGTGCGTCTCGAATACGTCGAGTTCGACCGCGAAGCGGTGCTCAGGCCAGTAGCAGTCCAGCTCGAAGCCCTGCTCGACGAAGTTCATCCGCGGCTGCGGCAGCCCGGCTTCGATCACGAGCCCCAGCCACCGCTTCTCCAAGAGGGAGCGCGTGAAGCTGGAGGGCTTGTAGAGCGCAATCGCGCGGCGCAGGCGCCCGTAACCATGGTGGCCGACGGTCCGTACAAGGAGATCTTCCACTTGCCGTAGATCGAAGAGCCCGCCTTCTTCCGCCTTCTCGACCAGTCGCTCCAGCGATTCGAGCTTGACCGCTGCCGCCAAGTCCAGCAGCGTCCGCGGCACGGCCGTCACCGGCACTCCCTCCGCCAGCACTCGGTCAGCCTCCTCCAGCCGCCGCGCCCTGTGGATTCGCACCGGCAGCCGCGGCCGCCTAGCGACCGGCCCAGTGACGTGGAACGGCTCCGGACTCCACCGCGCCAGCCCATGCAGCCAAGCAGCGGAGTGGTGGCTCAGGACCGCCCCGACCCACAAGCGAAGACAGCAGCAAAACACCTGGCAAGCGGCGAGAGCCGCGTATGCCCCACCGCATAGACGCTGCGGTCGATCAAGTGAAGCCTCCCACTCTCCACAGCCCGCCCAACAGCGCTCGTCGAATACCCCAGCTCCTTCAACTGCCCAATTGAAACGACACCGTGCTGGCGATCCGCCAGGTCCGCCAGCACCTGATGCCGTCCCGTCTTTCCAGGATGTGGTCGAGCTTTGTCCCGCATACCGGGACAAAGCTCAACCACACCTCTGTTTCTCCCCCCGCCACCGCGCCAAGGGCCGCTGCGAGCACGAAAAAAGCCGCCGGCCCGAGGGGGCCGGCGGCTTTTGAGGCGCTTGTGCTGTGGAGCTAGACCGTCGCGGCGGCCTGCTCGGACTGGCTCTGCTCGGAGGCCTGGGCCTTGGCGTCCGGCGCCGGGGTGCTTTCCTGGCGCGGCAGCAGCACTTCTTTGGCGATGACCAGGCGCTGGATCTGGCTGGTCCCCTCGTAGAGCTGCATGATCTTCGAGTCGCGCATCAGTTTCTCCACCGGGTACTCCTTGATGAAACCGTAGCCGCCGTAGACCTGGACGGCGTCGGTGGTGACCTCCATCGCCGAGTCGGCGGCGAAGCGCTTCGCCATCGAGGAGACCTTCGAGTTGCGGACGCCCTGGTCGAGCAGGAAGGCGGAGCTCCAGGTCAGCAGGCGGGCCGCCTCGACCTTGGTCGCCATGTCGGCGATCATGAACTGGATCGCCTGGTGCATCGCGATCGGGACGCCGAACTGGACCCTTTCTTTGGAGTAGTCGGTCGCGTACTCGAGGGCGGCGCGGGCGATGCCGACGGCCATTGCCGAGACGCCGGGACGGGTCCGGTCGAGGGTCATCATCGCCAGTTTGAAGCCCTTGTTTTCCTCGGCCAGCAGGTTCTCGGCCGGGATCTCGACTTCGTCGAAAGAGATGGTCGCGGTGTTGGACGCCCGCTGGCCCATCTTGTCCTCCTTCTTGTCGACCGAGACCCCGGGGAGATCGGCGTCGACGACGAAGGCGCTGATGCCACGGTGACCGGCCTCGGGGTCGGTCTTGGCGAACACCGTGAAGTAGTCGGCGTAGGTGCCGTTGGTGATGAAGCACTTGGAGCCGGAGATGACGTACTTGTCGCCCTTCTTCACGGCCTTGGTCTTCATCCCCGAGACGTCGGAGCCGGCGTCGGGCTCGGTCAGGCCGAAGGAGCAGAGCTTGGGGGCTTCGGTCAGCATCCCCAGGTATTTCTTCTTCGTCTCCTCGGAGCCGCCGAGGGTGATCGGCGCCGAGGCGAGGCCGTTGGCGGCCAGCGAGGTGCCGATTCCGGAGCAGCCCCAACCGAACTCCTCCTCGATCAGGCAACCGGAGAGGTAGTCGAGGCCGGCACCGCCGTAGGCCTCGGGGACGTGGGTGTTCATCAAGCCGACCTCCCAGGCCTTCTCGATCACGTCCTGCGGCCAGGTGCCGTCCTTGTCGTACTCCCATGCGACGTTGCGCATGTCTTTCTCGGCGAAGCTGTGGGCCAGCTCGCGCAGGTCCTTCTGCTCATCAGTGAGGGTGAAGTCGACCACCGGTCGGTGCTCCTTTTCTTCGCGGTTCTTTTGAAGTCTGCGGGAGCGCCGCCGGCAGGCTGACGTTCCACCGATTGACTGGTCAGTCAACCGGTCCTCAAGGTTAGCGGACGGGGGTCCTGAATTGGGCTCTCTACCCTTGTCCGATGGACCTCCCCTTGGCTCTATCGGCTCTGGAGAAGGGCACTGCGGTGCTGATCTTCACCGGGGTGGCCGCGCCCCTGATCGGCCTGGCGCTGAAGCGGATCGGGGGCGGCTGGGAGACGATGGGCGGCGGCGCCTTCGCGATCCTCAACGACCCCCCGCGGAAGCGGACCGCCGGCGGGGCGGAGCCGATCGACCCGGCGATGCAGGCGGCCGAGGTGCGCCAGATGCTGGAGGCGAAATCGCAGCGCCGGCAGCAGCGCGGCGAGGCTCCGCTGGACGTCGAGGCCGAAGCCGAGCGCCTGCTCGCCGAAGCCGAGCGGCCCCGCGGCACCGACGCGATCGACGCCGAGCTCCGGGCCGAGGTGCGACAGCTGGTAGTCGCCCGCAATGAACGGCGCCTGCGTGAAGGCCGGCAGCCGCTCGACGTCGAGGCCGAGGTCGAAAAGCAACTGGCCGATTTCATAGGATCGAGCTGATGGCCGCCTCCCACGGAGATATCTACGAGGTTGAGGAGATGCTCAACCAGCCGGGGACCTACTTCAACCCCCAAACGGAGGTCGTCGTGATCGTCGACGACTCCGCCTCGCCCGACCAGGAGGTCTTCGACAACCTCGAGGGCTATGAAGGCGCGGAGTGGGTTCGGGTCTCCGACGACGTCCCGGTCGACGAAGACGGGCGCGACCGCGCCCTGGAGAGCTTCGAGGTGAGCAGCCAGGCCGGCGCGCTCCCGGCCGACGTGCTCGAAGAGAGCGAAGACGACCTCGAAGAAGACGACGAGCGGCCGGAACCCGACCCCGACCCAGAGGAGTAACCAGTGCTTTCCGAGGGAGACAGGGCACCCAGCTTCACGCTGCCCGACCAGAACGGCGAGAAGGTCAAGCTCTCCGACCTGAAGGGTGAGACCGTCGTCCTCTACTTCTACCCGAAAGCCAACACGTCCGGCTGCACCACCCAGGCCTGCGGCGTCCGTGACCGCCGCGCCGACTACGAGGCGGCGGGCGCGCGGGTGATCGGCATCTCACCCGACGAGGTGAAGGACGTCGACAAGTTCGCCGGCAAATACGACCTCGACTTCACCCTCCTCGCCGACAAAGATCACGCGGTCGCCGAGAAGTACGGCACCTGGGTCGAGAAGTCGATGTACGGCCGCAAGTACATGGGCGTGCAGCGCGCCACCTTCATCATCGACGCCAAGGGCAAGATCGCCAGGGTCTTCCCCAAGGTCCAGCCGAAAAAGCACGACGAACTCGTGCTGAAGGCGTTGGACGAGCTCGCCGCTGCCTGATCAGGCGCTGACGACGACAGCCACGATGAAGCTGGCGTAGAGCACGAACCAGCCGATCACGGCCGGGAGCTTGAAGCGTCCCGAGATGTGCAGGCTCTCGTAGGCGAGAAGACCGCCGACGACCCCCAGCCCGATCGAGAGGACCGCGGTCCAGGTCAGGTCCCAGTCGGTGAAGATCATCCCGATCCCGACCGGGACCATCGACTGGAAGACCATCGCTCCGGTGATGTTGCCGAGGGCGAGGGAGTCCTTGCCTTCCCGCACCCAGAAGAAGCTGTTGACCTTCTCGGGCAGCTCGGTCGCCAGCGGCGCCAGGATCAGCGCCAGCACCAGCGCCTCGACGCCGATGTCCTCGGCGATGTGGAGCAACTCCTCGACGAAGAGGTGGGCGCCGCCGACCATCGCCCCCAGGCCGACCAGGAGCTGGATGATGCAGAGGGCCAAGCCCGGGTCTTCGCGGCGTTCGGCCCGCCGCTCGAAGATCAGCGGGTTGAGACTCTCTTCGGACTGGACCTCGCCGCCGCCGCGCAGGGTCAGGGCGATGTAGAGGAAGTAAGCGACGATGAAGACGATCCCGACGACGATCCGCACGCCCGCGGGGGGACCCCAGGCCAGCAGGCCGCCGAGCGCGAAAAGGACGAGGAAGAAGAGCAGGTCTCGCTCGAGCGTCGGCTTGTGTGCGTTCAGCTCGACTCCCTGGGGGCGTTTGCCGCGGTAGAGGTAGGCATAGAGACCGACCAGGCCCATCGCCAGGGTTCCGAGCAGGAACGGCGCGCCGACGATCGCCCCGATCGCCACGTCTTCGGAGCCCTCCGAGGCGCTGAGCAGGGCGACGATCGCGATCAGCGTCTCCGGCATCGCCGTGCCGACGGCGGCGAGGATGCTCCCCACCGCGCCCTCGCCGAGGTTCAGCTTGTGACCGATCCACTCGACCGCGTTGGTGAACAGCAGCGCGCCGGCAAGGACGACGGCGAAGCTGAAGAGGAGGAGGAGCGCTTCCATCGGCGCAGGCTATCGGGCGGCCGGCTCAGGCAAAGTAGAAGGCGAGGCCGACGAGGAAGTAGAGCGCCAGCAACTGCGCGCCCTCGAACCAGTTCGACTCCCCGTCGCTGGTCACCTGGTTGGCGACCAGGATCGCCAGCACGATCGCGCCGAGCTCGAAGCCGTTGAAGACCAGCGGCATCGGGTGGTCGCCGATCAGGAACGAGGCGATCACCAGCACGGGCGCGACGAAGAGGGCGATCTGGGCGCTGGAGCCGATCGCGATGTTGACCGCCAGGTCCATCTTGTCTTTCGCCGCGACCAGGACGGCCACCCAGTGCTCGGCGGCGTTGCCGACGATCGCGACCACGATCGCGCCGACGAAGAACTCGGAGAGGCCGATCGACTCCGAGGCCTCGCTGATCGAACCGACCAGGACCTCCGACATCAGCCCGACCAGCACGCCCGCCACCGCCAGCGCGATCACCGAGGTGCGGATCGACCAGCCCCAGGTGTCTTCCTCCTCGTACTCCGGGTTGAAGAGCGAGCGATGGGTTTTCATCGAGAAGACGAGCCCGAGCACGTACGTCCCCATGAGGACGATCGCCGTCGCCAGCGAGAGCTGCTCGACGGTGCTGTCGTAGTCGATCGACTCGGCGTTCACCCCCGGCAGCCCCTGGCCCTCGACCAGCTCGAAGATCGCCGGCATCAGCATGGCGCCGCCGGCCAGCAGCAGCATCGTCGTCTGCACGCCGGCGCTGGTGCGGTTGAACGTCTGCTTGTCGCGTTTCAGCCCGCCGACGAGCATCGAGGCGCCGAGGACCAGCAGCATGTTGCCGAGGATCGAGCCGACGATCGAGGCCTTGACGACCTCCTGCAGGCCCGCGTTGAGGGCGAAGAGGGCGATGATCAGCTCCGGCGCGTTGCCGAAGGTGACGTTGAGGAAGCCGCCGATCCCGGGCCCCGATTTGGCCGCCAGCTCCTCGGTGGCCCGACCCATCAGCGCCGCCGTGGGGATGATCGCCAGCGCCGAGACGACGAAGATGATCGTCGCCGAGGCGTGGGCGAACTCGAGCACGACCGCGATCGGGATCAGCGGCGTCAGCAGGTAGGGCCAGCCGTGGGCCGTCTTGAAGAAAGACGGGCTCAGGCGTGGAGCGTGCGAGCTCATGGTGCTGGGGCGGACCTACCCGCTATTTGTACTTATTCACGCATTTCTGCAGGTCAGCCGGCGACTGCGACTGCTGCAGGCATTCGACGTAGGCGTCCGAATCCGGCGCCTGGCCGGAACCGGAGCCGCCGCCGGACGAACCCCCCAGAGAGGAGCCGCCGAGGCCTTCCAGCAGACCGCCGAGGCCGCCGCTGCCGCCTTCGAGCAGTTCCAGCGGGTTGACCCCGAGCTGCTGGAACAGGTCTTCCAGCGGCTTCGCGTCGGAGGGCGAGTTGAAGCTCTGCTCCTCGTTCACCTCGCTCAGGGTGACTTCCATGTCCAGCTCGACTTTTTCGTCCGCGGCCTCTTCCGGCGCGATCGTCAGTTCGGCCACCACCTTGCGGACGATGTCGTCGTCGCCCACGTAGAGCTCGACGTGGGCCTTCTCGATCGCCTTGGACAGTTCGCCCTTGGCTTCTTCGAGTTCGTCGAGCGGCAACGGGCCGGCCGCTTCGAGCTGGGCGCTGCAAGCCGGGTCTTCGGTCAGGTCGATCAGGGCGTCGATCCCGCCCGAGACGCTGAGGTCGCCGCTCAGCTTCGTCGTCGAGGTCCCCTCGACGTCGGCCTCGCCTTCGTTTTTGAGGTCCTCGGCGAACTGGGAGAACTTGATTCCTTCGGCCGCCTCCTGGCAGGCGGTGATGTCTTCTTTGCCGCCTTTCTGCTGAGCCTGTTCGAACGCTGACTTGACGAACCCGAAGGTGGTCGGATCGACTTCGTAGGCCGTGCCTTCGAACTCGATGAACCCGCGGTCGGTGAGGAGCGTGATCCCACCCTCGAAGTCGAGCTCTTCGCCCTGGGCCGAGCCGGTCGCTTCCGCGCTCATTTCGAGCTGCGGCAGTTCTTCACCGGTGACGCCTTCGAAGGGACCGGAGACGCTGACGTCGACCTCTCCGCCTTCCTCGCCTTCGGATTTCACCTGCACCGACATCTCGAGCTGGCCGCTTTCAACCCCTTTGAGGCTGGCGTTTTCGACGAGCTGCTGCGGATCGTCGCTGCTGCTGCCGCCGCCACCGTCGTCGTCACCCCCGCCGCAAGCGGCGAAGACGGTCGCCATTACAGCCACGGTCGCGAACAGGGCAAGGATTCGGAAACGGCTCAAGGGATGGGACTCCTCGTGTCGGAGAGCAGGACTGGGCCGGAGTTTAGGGAGGCGGCGGCGGATCCTGTCCCCAGCGCCGCATGCCGCGTTCGATTTCCTCGTTGACGAGCCGCATCACCTCGACCCGGGCGAAGCGCTTCGAGTCGCCGGGGACGACGTGCCAGCGGGCGTGCGGCGGATCGGTCCGTTCCAGCATCTCCTCCACCGCCTCCTCGTACTGGGGGCGCTTGTCGCGGTTGCGCCAGTCCTCGTCGGTCAGCTTCCAGGACTTCAGCGGGTCGTCGGCGCGGGCTTCGAAGCGCTTCAGCTGCTCCTCCGGCGAGACGTGCATCCAGAACTTGACGATGATCGCGCCCTCGTTTGCGAGCGTCTGCTCGAAGGCGTTGATCTCGTCGTAGGCGCGCCGCCACTGCTCTTCGGTCGCGAACCCCTCGACCCGCTCGACCAGCACCCGGCCGTACCAGGAGCGGTCGAAGATGGTCATCCCGCCCCACCCCGGCAGCGCCGGCCAGAAGCGGCCGAGGAAGTGATGGCGCTTCTCGTCGGGCGTGGGGGCTGCGAACTGGGAGACGCGTACGTGGCGCGGGTCGAGCGGTCCCGTCAACCGCTTGATCGCCCCGCCCTTGCCGGAGGCATCCCAGCCCTCGAAGACGGCGACCAGCGGCGGCCCGACCTTGCCCTCGCCGATCAACCCGCCCAACGTCAACCGCAGCTGCGTGAGGCGCTTCCCCTGCTCCTTCAGGCCCCGCCCTTCCTCCTCGCGGTCGAGACTGCAGGAGAGATCGACTTCGTCGAGGCGTCCCATGGCCAGTCGCTACCCGGCGTTCGTCCTTTGTAGCCCACAGGGCGAAAAAGGACGAACGCCGGGTTATTCGCC
>DATEOT010000018.1:0-24972 GCA_035273795.1 Solirubrobacterales bacterium
GGCGATCGCCAGCTTCTCCTCGGTCGTGTAGCCGTCGAAGGAGATGATCTCCATCCGGTCCAGCAGCGGCGCCGGGATCGTGTCCGCCAGGTTGGCGGTGGCGATGAAGACGACCTCGGAGAGGTCGACCTCGACGTCGAGGTAGTGGTCGCGGAAGGTGTCGTTCTGGGCCGGGTCGAGCACCTCGAGCAGGGCCGCCGAGGGGTCGCCGCGCCAGTCGGCGCCGACCTTGTCGACCTCGTCGAGGAGGATCACCGGGTTCATCGTCTTGGCGTCGCGCAGGGCGCGGACGATCCGCCCCGGCATCGCGCCGATGTAGGTGCGGCGGTGGCCGCGGATCTCGGCCTCGTCACGGATGCCGCCGAGGCTGATGCGGACGAACTCACGCCCGAGGGCCCGGGCGATCGACTCGCCGATCGAGGTCTTGCCGGTGCCGGGAGGGCCGACCAGGGTCAGGATCGCGCCGTTGGCGCGGCTGTCGTCCTCGATCTGGCGCTCCTCTCGCAGCTTGCGCACGGCGATGAACTCGGTGATCCGCCGCTTCACGTCGTCGAGCCCGGCGTGGTCTGAGTCGAGCACCTCGCGGGTGTGGACGGGGTCGAGCCGCTCCTCGGAGCGCTTGCTCCACGGGACGGCAATGAGCCAGTCGAGGTAGCTGCGGATCATCGAGCTCTCCGGCGACTGCTCGCCCTGGCGCTCCAGCCGCCGCAGCTCCTTCTCGGCCTGCTCGGCGACCGCCTCCGGCATCTCCGCCTCGGCGATCTTGCGCTCGTACTCGGCGATCAGGTCGGCCTCGTCCTCGCCCAGCTCCTTGCGGATCGACTCCATCTGTTTGCGCAGGAAGTAATCGCGCTGTTGCTTCTGGGCCCCGGACTCGACGTCCTCGCGGATCCGCTCCCGCACCTGCAGCTCGGCCAGCCGCTCGCGCTGCAGCTCGACCGCCAGCTCGAGGCGGGCGGTGACGTCGATCTTCTCCAACAGGCGCAGCTTGTTCTCGTTGGAGATGTCGGGGGAGAGGCCGGAGGTGTCGGCCAGGGCGCCCGGCTCGTCGATCGAACGCAGGAAGGCGGCGATGCGGCCGTCGTCGCCGCGGTGCTCGAGAATCTCCTCGACCACGGCGCGGTATTCGGTCGTCAGCTCCTGGGTGTGGTCGTCGTCGGGATGGCCGTCGCGGATCTCCTGCACCTCGACCCGCGGCGAGTTGCCCTCGCCGGCCTGGGCGGAACCGGAGATCAGCCCGCGGTGCAGGCCGACGACGGTGGCGACGGGGCGGCCGCGGCGGCCGACACCGCTCTCGATCACCTCGGCGACGACGCCGACCCGGCCGTACTCGCCGACCCGGCGCGGGATCAGGAAGACGCGCTCCTCCTCGCCGACGTCGATCGGCAGGGTCGCGGTCACGGTGGGGAAGACGATCGCGTCGTCGAGCGCTATCAGCCGATAAGTCATAACCAAGTCCACTTTCTGTAGTTAGTCCTCCAAGAGGATAGCGCGATTAGTTTCCGCGTCAAGCGCCTGCTCGACCAGCCGAAGCGGGTACGGTCCGCCCATGAGCAAGATCAAGTGCCAGATCACGATCTCCGCCGACGGCTTCGTCGCCGGGCCCAACCAGAGCGAAGAGCACCCGATGGGCGAGGGCGCCGAGGGGCTGCACGACTGGGCTTTCGAGACCGCCTACTTCCAGGAGATCCACGGCCGCGAGGGCGGCGAGCGGAACGTCAGCGACGCGGTCGTGAGGGAAACGAGTGCCGGCGTCGGCGCCGAGATCATGGGCCGCAACATGTTCGGCCCCGTCCGCGGGCCCTGGACCGAACCGCTCTGGAACGGCTGGTGGGGAGACGAGCCGCCATTCGGGATGCCGGTCTTCGTCCTCACCCACTACGAGCGGGAGCCCCTCACTCTCGGCAGGACCACCTTCCACTTCGTCACCGAGGGGACCGAGCGGGCGGTCGAGCTGGCCCGCGAGGCGGCCGGCGGCAAGGACGTCGCGGTCGGCGGCGGCGCCCAGACCATCAACGAGATGATCCGCGCCGGGCTCCTCGACGAGCTGGTGATCAGTCAGGTCCCCCTCGTCCTCGGCGGCGGCGAGCCGCTACTCGCCGACATCCCGCCGAGCGTGAAGGTCGAGCAGACGCGGGTGGTCGAGGCCCCCGGCGTCGCCCACCTCTTCTACTCCCTCGGCTACTAGAACCACTCGGCTCCTCAGGAGCCGAGCAGCTTCGCCTTCTGGGCGGCGAACTCCTCCTCGGTGAGGATGCCCTGAGCTTTCAGCTCGCCCAGTTCCTTCAGCTGGTCGATCATCGAGCTGCCGCCGCCGGCCGGCGGGGCGGGAGCGGCCTGGGGCGGGGCCGCCTGCTGTTCGTACTGCTGCTGTTCCTGCGCGGCCCAGCGCTCCCCCTGGCGTTTGGAGACGCGGTTGCTGACGCTGGTGGCGGTGCCGGCGATGACCGCGGTGCGGGCGACGCCTCGAAGTAGTCCTGGCATTGTCTGCTCCTCTTTCTAGGCGTTGGCCTCGGCCTCGTCGAGCGCGGCGAGGACGGCGTTGACGGGGATGCGGCCGCTGGCGACGAGCTGACCGCCGGAGCGGCGGACCGCGGTGGCGAAGGGGGCGGCCCAGCTGTTCTCGAAGACGAGCAGGGCGGCGGAGGTGCCGGGCTCCAGTGCCGCGGCGGCCTCGGTGAGGTCGTCGTCGGAGAGCAGGCCGGAGGAGGCCCCCGCGAAGACCTCGAGCTCCGCCGCTCCTTCGCCGAGATCGGCCAGCTCCAGCCCCGCCACGGCGCCATCCTCGTCCTTGCTGACGAAGGCGACGTCGAGGATGCGGATCAGGCCGCGATCGACGAGATCGAGCAGGTGGGGCGCGACCTCTCCGTTCGGTTGACGGCCGGGCCACTCGACCAGGATGTAGTCGATCGGGCCCATCTCCAACGTCTCCTCCATGCCGCCCCTCTCAATTGAAAAAGAAAACCTGTCGAGAGCCAACTTACCGTGGGTGGCAAGGGGCTCGTCAGCGCTCGGCGGACTCGCGACGCTCCTCCCGCGCCTCGGCGCGCTCCTCCCGCGCCTCCTCCCGCTGCTCGATCCGCTCCTCCTGCACCTCCAGCTCGGCATGCGAGGTGGGTCCGAAGTGGGCGGTGACGACGGCGACGGCGACGGCCGCGATCGCCAGCGCCACCAGCAGCGAGCCGACGATCTGGGTCATCTGCGAGGGGGGCTGCCGCATCATCCGACCCCGAGGAAGTCGGCAGCGGAGGTCCACCAGGTGGCGACGAAGAGGCCGAAGAGGACGATGCCGATCCACGGCAGGAGGGATGAGGAGGAGCCGGCGATCCGCACCGCCAGGACCTTTGCCGCCAGCGCCCCCAGCACCAGGCAGCCGAGGATCGCGTGGGCGCCGCCCTCCTCCCAGCCGTAGAAGGCGACGCAGGCGATCGCGACGAGCACGGCGAGGACGAGGATCGTGTCGCCGGCCGCCCGATGCGCCCAGGTCGCAGGCCCCGACTCGAGGAAGCGCGGCCGCACCTTGCCGTAGGAGACCGCGGCGAGGACGAGCTGGTAGACGGCCAGGACGGCGATCACCGTCGCCAGCACCACCTTGACCTCGGTGACGTTGCCGCGGGTCAGGTCTTCGATCAGGCCCTCCACTGGTGCCTGGCTAATTCCGCCAAGCGGGGAGGCTTAAACCTCGACCGTGACCTGATCGCCGATCGGCAGCCAGCGGACGCTGCGGCGGAACCCCTCGGGCGCCGCCGCGAACTCGGCTTCGATCGCGTCGCGGCCCTGGCGGAAGTGCTTCCAGCCCTCGTAGTGGATCGGGATCACTGTCTGGGGAGAGACGACGCCGCAGAGCTCGATCGCCTCGGCCGCGGTCATCGTGTAGCGCAGCGGGCCGGTGGCCGGGAAGCGGACGCCGCCGAGGTGGAGGACGGCGATGCCGACCCGCAGGCGCTCGCCGACCTCGCGGACGCCGTCGTAGAGGACGGTGTCGCCGGAGATCCAGAGGCTGCCGTGCTCCTGGCCCTCCCAGGCGAGGGAGAAGCCCGTCACCTCGCCGACGAGCGGGCGGCTCAGCGGCGGCCCGTGGCGGCAGGGGGTCGCCGTGATCTCGATCCTCGGCCGTCCCTCCTGCGCCAGCTCGGTCCTCTCCCACGGCGCCAGGCCCCGCGCGTCGCCGCCGAGCCGGCGCGCGCCGGCCTGGGTGGTGAGGACCGAGCCGGCAGACGGCAGCAGCGCCCGGCCGGCGGCGTCGAGGTTGTCGTCGTGGTGGTCGTGGCTGAGCAGGACCGCGTCTATCTCTCCCAGCTCCTCGGGCCCGATCGCCGGATCGGCGAGCTTCCTCGAGCCGGTGCCCCAGCCGAACGAGTACTTGCCGCCCGCGGGGTCGAAGGTGGGGTCGGTCAACAGCCGCCAGCCGCCGACCTCGATCAGCAGGGTGGGCCCGCCGAGATGGGTGAGGCGAGCGGTCACGCGGTCGACGCCGCCTGCTCGCGCGCCCAGGAGAGGGCGTGGTCGGCGACCTCCTCCCAGCCCGGCGTGGCGATCGTTGCGTGATCGCGACCCTCGAAGTCCTTGACCTCGGTCACGGTGCCGGACTTGTAGTGCTTGGCGTTGCTGTGCTGGATGCTGGGCGGCATCAGGTTGTCCTCGCTGCCGGTGATGAACAACAGCGGCGCCCGCTCGTCGTTGTGGTAGTCGACGTGGGTCGCCTGGTGCCCCGGCTTGACGTTGGCCAGCACGCTCTCCCAGAAGATCGCTCCAGAGGCGGGCACGTGGTAGCGGTCGTACAGCTCTCGCGACCCCTCCTCGTCGAGCGTGGTGGCGAACGCGTAGTGCCACTGCTCGGGCGTAAGGGGGACCGGCTTGTGTTTGGTGCTCGGATGGCTGAGGATCGAGAAGGTCGCCTTCAACTGGGTCGGCGGCAGCACCCTCACCCCTTCGGTCGGGGCGGAGTTGATCGCGACCCCCGCGGCGCCGAAGCCACGGTCCATGAGCAGTTGGGTGAAGACGCCGCCGGCCGAGTGGCCGATCAGGATCGGCGGCTGCTCGAGCGGCGCGACCACCGATTCGAGGTGCTCGAGGATCCCTTCGACGGTCAGCGCTTCCAGCGGCGAGGGGTCGGCGTTCAGCGACTCGACCTCGGCCTCGAGGCCGGGATAGGCGGGGGCGAGCACAGTTTGGCCCTGGCTCTCGTAGCGGGCAACCCAGTGCTCCCAGCTGCGGGGCGTCACCCAGAAGCCGTGGATCAAGACGATGGTCGGGTCGGACGACATGTGGCTCCTAACTATTGGAATGGAATCCTGATCTAAGGCGCCCCGCGCGGACGCTACTACGCATGGGGACGCCTGTCATGCGGATAGGCTCGCTCTCTCCAGTCTCCGACGAAGCGAGTGACGCGATGACCGACCTCACCCCAGAAGAAACCGCCCTCCTCTACGGCAACCGCTTCCTCACCGAGGACGCGCCCGACAAGGAGTTCCCGCAGCACGGGATGACCTCGCTCGACGCGATGCGGATGGTCGACGAGGAACTCGTGCTGGAGGGCGACCCCTGGCGCAACCTGGCCACCTTCGTCACCACCTGGATGGAGCCCGAGGCGCAGCGGATCGTCGCCGAGAACCTCCACCGAAACTTCATCGACCACGCTGAGTACCCGATCACCGCCGAGATCGAGCAGCGCTGCGTGCGGATGCTCGCCGACCTCTACAACGCGCCGGGGGAGACGACCGGCTGCCGCACCCAGGGCTCTTCCGAGGCGATCATGCTCGGGGCGCTCTCTCTCAAGTGGAAATGGAAGGAGCGGCGGGAAGCGGCCGGCCTGGCGACCGAGAAGCCAAACCTCGTTTTCGGCGGCGACGTCCACGTCGTCTGGGAAAAGTTCTGCCGCTACTTCGACGTCGAACCGAGGATCGTCCGCCTGCGCGAGGACAAGTACGTGATCGGGCCCGAGGACGTCGAGCCCCACGTCGACGAGAGCACGATCGGGGTCGCCGCGGTCCTCGGCACCACCTTCACCGGCCACGCCGACGACATCTCCGGGATCAACAAGCTCCTGCTCGACCTCAAGAACGAGAAGGGGCTCGACGTGCCGCTGCACGTCGACGCCGCCTCGGGCGGCTTCGTCTGGCCCTTCCTCTACCCGGACTCGGAGTGGGACTTCCGCTTGGAGCAGGTGCGCTCGATCAACGTCTCCGGCCACAAGTTCGGGCTCGTCTACCCGGGGATCGGCTGGCTCGTCTTCCGCGAACAAAGTGACCTGGCCGAGGACCTCGTCTTCTACGAGAACTACCTGGGCAAGACCGACGCCACCTTCACCCTCAACTTCTCCACCGGCGCCTCGATGGTGCTGGCGCAGTACTACAACTTCGTCCGCCTCGGGCGCGGGGGATACAAGCACGTGATGGAGGCCATGGAGCAGAACGCGAAGGCGCTGGCCGGCAAGCTCGAAGCGACCGGGGACTTCGAGCTGATCGGCGCTGACAAGGAGCAGCTGCCCCTGGTCGCCTTCAAGCTTGCCGGCGAGAAGCCCTACGACGAGTTCGACGTCTCCTGGCAGCTCTCGGCCGAGCGCGGCTGGATGCTTCCCGCCTACACGATGCCGCCCGACGCCGAAGAGGTGAAGATCATGCGCGCCCTGGTCAAGGAGACGCTGGGCCGCCAGCAGGTCGACCGCCTCGCAAGCGACATCGAAGAGGCCTGCGCGACGCTTCAGGAGAAGGGCGGCGCCCATCCGCACGAGCGCAAGCAGATGAAGCGCAGCCCCGGCTTCTAGGGCCTGGCCCGCCCGGGCCACCAGGCGCGGTCGCCGAGGCGGTAGGTGATCGCCGGGATCAGCAGGGCGCGGACGAGGAAGGTGTCGAGGAGGACGCCGACGGCGACGGTGGCGCCGATCTGGACCAGCTCCTCGAGCGGCAACAGGGTCAGGGTGGCGAAGGTGCCGGCGAGGATCAGGCCGGCGCCGGTGATGACGCCGCCGGTGGCGGCGAGCGCGGCGAGGGTGCCCTCGCGGGTGCCCTGGACGGCGGCCTCCTCGCGCGCCCGGGTCATCAGGAAGATGTTGTAGTCGACCCCGAGGGCGACGAGGAAGATGAAGGCCATCAGCTCGAGGTCGAAGGCGAGCCCCTCGGCCCCGAAGAGATCGGTGAAGGCGAAGGTGGCGAGGCCGAGGGTCGCGGCGAAGGAGGCGAGCACGGTGACGATCAGGTAGGCGGGTGCGAGCAGCGCCCGCAGCACGGCGATCAGGATCAGCCCGATCACGAGCAGGACCAGGGGCACGATCAGCTTCGTGTCCCTCGCGTTGGTCTCCTCGACGTCGAGGTTCTCCGCGGGGATACCGCCCAGGAGGCCGCCGGGGGAGAGGACGTGGAGGCGTTCGCGGACCTCCTTCACCGCGGCTTCGGCCTCGGCACCGTAGGGGTTGCCCTTGAGAACGAGCAGGAGCACGGCTCTCTCCGCGTCGCCGGGAAGCGGGGCCGGCAGCACCAGCTGCACGCTTTCGAGGTCTTCCATGCCCTTCGCCACCTTCGGCGCCGCGTCGGCCTCGACCACCGCCGTCAGCGGCGAGCCGAGCCCGGCGGGGAAGTGCCGTTCGAGCGCTTCGGTTCCGCGACTGGAGTCGGTTGCCTTCGTCACCCCTTGGCCGAACCCGAGCGTCTCGTGCTCCGTCAGGTTGCCGAGGCAGAGCACGGCGAGCAGGGCGAAGACGCAGACGATGATCGCGAGCGATCGCCGCCGCACCAGCCCCGCCACCCGCTCCCAGATGCCGAGACCGCGAGAGGTGTCGATATTCGGCTTCGTTTGCGGTCTCGGTGGTGGGGCCGGCCAGAAGGCGCGCTCGCCCAAAATCGCCAATAACGCCGGCAGCAGCGTGAAGGCGGCAGCGAGCATCACCGCGACCCCGATCGCCAGGACCGGGCCGAGCCAGTGGGTCGACTCGAGGTCGGCGACGAGAAGAACCATCATCGCCGCGATAACGGTCCCTCCTGACGCCAGCAGCGGCCGCCGACTCTCCTTCACAGCCTTGGCCAGGTCGAGCTCTTCGCGATACCTGTGCACCAACAGCAGCGAGTAGTCCGTGCCCGCCCCGAAGACGAGGACGAGCAGCAGCATCGTTCCCTCGGCGTTTACGACGATCCAGCCGGCCTCGATCAGGAGGTAAGCGATGCCGATCGCGACGAGGTAGGCGGCGCCGACGACGATCAGCGGCAGCAGGGCCAGGACCGGCGCCCGGTAGACCGCCAGCAGCAGCAGGAGGACGAGGCCGAGGGTGGCGATCAGCAGGGTCTGGCCGGCGTTGGCGGCGATCGCCTCGAGGTCGGCGGCGATCCCGCCCGGGCCGGTGACGAAGGCCCGCAGCCTCGGCCGTTCGTGCTTCGCCAGATAGCGGCGGATCTGCTCGACGCCGGTGACGATCGCGCCGCGGTCGTCGGCGTCGATCGCCAGCACCAGCAGCGCCGCTTCGCCGTCCTTGGAGATCGGCCCGACCCCGTTGGCGATCCGCGCCACCTTCGCCAGGTCGTTGCGGTAGCGGCCCGAGAAGGGGTCGACGATCGGCGTCGCCCCGGTCAGCTCGAGCCGGCCGAGCCCGTCGCCGATCCGGCCGATCGCCTCGACGTCCCCATTGCCGAGCCCGCCACGCCGTTCGAAGACGATCACAACCGGTACCTCTTCGCCTGCCGAGGAGGCGTTCTGCAGAGCCTCGATCGCGCGGGTCGATTCCGAGTCGGCCGGCAGGAAGCTGCTCTGCCCGGCGGCGGTTACGTCGTCGATGTGGGCGTGGGCGAGCAGGCCTGCGGCGCCGATCAGGAACCAGACCGCGAGCGTCACCCAGCGTCCGCGGGGGCCGGTGATCATGGGCGGGAGACTAAATCCGGCCCCCGACTGATTCGCCACGGCGCAGATGGGTAGACAAATGCCAGATGAGCTCGAAGCCGCTGTTCGCCGCTGCCCTGGTCGCCCTCTCCCTCGGCCTTGCCGCTTGCGGGGACAGCGGCTCCGACTCTTCTACCGACGTCGACACCACGCCACCGGCGAGCGCGGAAACGGCGCCCGAAGAAACGGAGTCGACGGAAAGCGAACCCGCCCCCAGCGGCGAGGCCTCGAAGTCCGAAAAAGTGGACATCGTCGAATTCACCTACCAGCCCGATCCCGTCGTGGTCCAGGTAGGCGGCAAGGTGATCTGGCAGAACCAGGACACCGCGCCCCACACCGCGACCGCCGACGACGAAAGCTGGGACACCGGGACGATCGAGAAAGGCAAGATCGGCTCGGAAACCTTCAAGGAAGCCGGCACCTTCGCCTACTTCTGCGAGATCCACCCCGACATGCGCGGCACCGTCGAAGTCGTCGAGTAGCGGAGCGTCCGAGATGCCCTGGTGGTTGGCACGCAAAGCAGCACCCCACGTCTGGAAGCGGGTTCCCTGGGCGAAAGTCTGGGTGGCGACGCTGTGGCTGCTGAAGAAGGGCCAGGACCGGATCCAGCAGAACCTGACCAGGCACGAGCAGAGCGAGTTCTGGAACCTGATCAAGAAGTCGAAAGGGATGCCGGGCAACCTCGGCAAGCGGGACAAAACCCGGCTGAAGAACCTGGTCGGCAAGGCGATCCGCGGCTGATCGGTAAAGATCCCTCCGTGGCCGAGGGGGAGCGAGACGACCTGGCGGAGCTGCTGGCCCGCCGCGCGCTGACCGAGGACGCGGCGCGGCTCGACGCGGTCGAGAAGCGCCACGCCGCCGGTGGGCGCACGGCGCGGGAGAACCTCGCCGACCTGGTCGACCCCGGCTCCTTCGTCGAGTACGGTCGCTACGCGATCGCCGCCCAGCGCGGCCGCCGCGAGCTCAACGACCTGATCGCCCGCACCCCCGCCGACGGCCTGATCGCCGGCACCGCCCGCATCAACGGCGACCTTTTCGATCCCGAGCGGGCCGCCTGCGCGGTCCTCTCCTACGACTACACGGTGCTGGCGGGTACCCAGGGCGCCCTCGGCCACCGCAAGAAGGACCGGCTCTTCGAGCTGATCGAGCGGATGCGGCTACCGGTCGTCTTCTACGCCGAGGGTGGGGGAGGGCGGCCCGGCGACACCGACTATCCGGTCGTCTCCGCGCTCGACACCCGCGCCTTCGCGCTCTGGGCGAAGCTCTCCGGGCTGGTGCCGCGGATCGCGGTCGTCCACGGTCGCTGCTTCGCCGGCAACGCGGTGATCGCCGGCTGCGCGGACCTGATCGTCGCCACCGAGGGCAGCTCGCTGGGGATGGGCGGGCCGGCGATGATCGCCGGTGGTGGCCTCGGCGACGTCCACCCCGACGAGGTCGGGCCGCTGGAGACGCAGGCTAAGAACGGGGTGGTCGACGTCGCCTGCGCCGACGAGGCCGAGGCGACCGCGGCGACGAAGAAGCTGCTCGCCTACTTCCAGGGAGCGACCGCGCCCGGTCCCGAACCCGACCAGGCGCGCCTCCGCGAGCTCGTCCCCGAGCGCAAGCGCCGCGCATACGACCCGCGCCCGATCGTCGAGACCCTCGCCGACGAGGGCTCGGCCACCTTCCTGCGGGAGCGCTTCGCGCCGGAGATGGTGACGGCGCTGGCGCGGATCGAAGGCCGCCCGCTCGGCGTGATCGCCAACGACACCCGCCACACCGCCGGCGCCGTCACCAGCGACGCGAGCGACAAGGCGGCCCGGCTGCTGCAGCTCTGCGACGCCTTCGGCCTGCCGGTCGTCTCGCTCGTCGACACTCCCGGCTACATGGTCGGGCCGGGGGCCGAGGCGACCGGCCTCGTCCGCCACGCCTCCCGCCTCCTGGTCGCCGGCGCCGCTCTTCGGGTGCCGCTGATCGCGGTGGTGCTGCGGCGCGGCTACGGCCTCGGCGCCCAGGCGATGGTCGGCGGCAGCCTGCACGAGCCGCTGCTGACCGTGGCCTGGCCGAGCGCCCACCTCGGGCCGATGGGGCTGGAGGGGGCGGTGCGGCTGGCGCTGCGCAAGGAGCTGGAGGCGATCCCCGACGAGGCCGAGCGCGAGCAGCGCGTGCGCGACCTCACCGCCCAGGCCGAAGAGAACGCCAAGGCGCTGAATGCGGCGGCGCTGTTCGAGCTCGACGACGTGATCGACCCGGCCGAGACGCGCCGCCTGGTCGCCTCGACCCTCGCCGCCGCCGGCGACTCCCGCCCGCCCGGCCCCCACCGCTTCGTCGACACCTGGTGAACCCGAAAGGAAACGACGTGACCGACTACTCGGACCTCAAGGCCCTCTTCGTCAACTGCACGCTGAAGCGCAGCCCCGAGACCTCCAACACCCAGGGGCTGATGGACAGGTCGATGGCGGTGATGCGTGCGCAGGGCGTCGAGGTGGAGTGCATCCGCGCGATCGACCGCGAGATCGCGGTCGGCGTCTGGCCCGACATGACCGAGCACGGCTGGGAGCGCGACGAGTGGCCGGCGATCTTCGAGCAGGTGCTCACCGCCGACATCCTCGTCCTCGGGATGCCGATCTGGCTGGGGGAGAAGAGCTCGGTCGCGACCCACGTGATCGAGCGCCTCTACGGCAACTCGAGCCTGCTCAACGACAAGGGCCAGTACGCCTACTACGGGCGGGTCGGCGGCTGCATCGTCACCGGCAACGAGGACGGGATCAAGCACTGCGCGATGAACGTCCTCTACTCGCTGCAGCACCTCGGCTACACGATCCCGCCCCAGGCCGACTCGGGCTGGATCGGCGAGGCCGGCCCCGGCCCCTCCTACCTGGACGATGGCTCGGGCGGCCCGGAGAACGACTTCACCAACCGCAACACCACCTTCGCCGCCTGGAACATGCTGCACCTGGCGCGGCTGCTGAAGGACGCCGGCGGCATCCCCGCCCAAGGCAATCAGCGCACCGAGTGGGACGCCGGCTGCCGCTTCGACTTCCCGAATCCGGAGCACCGCGCCTGAATCGTTTCCAGAGTTTTGGCCCCTATCTATAGGGGCTCGGATTCTGGAAACAATCACCAGTGGGCGTCGTGTTCCTCGATTACGCCGAGGCCTGAAGCGAGCTGGACGCCACCGACCGCGCCGCTGAAGCTGCCGAAGCGGTGGCGGTAGCGGGAGCGGATCAGCAGGTAGTTCTCGTCGTGGGCGTGTGCGGACTCGGAGCCGAACTCCAGTCGCTCGCCCTCGGCCAGCTCGATCTCCTCCATGCCGCGGAAGCGGACCGGCGGCGGCTCCGAGGGCTCGCCGTCGATCCAGATCGCCCGCTCGCTGCCGCTGGGCGGGTCGTTGATCCCCTCGACCAGGTTCCAGGCGAGGGCCCGGCCGTCGGCCGCGGTGCCGACGCCGGCCGACCAGCGCCAGCTCGTCTGCCGCTGGTGGTGGCCGGCGGACTCGTCGTCTACGCCGCGCCCGCTCACCTGCCAGCGTCGCCCCGGCACCTCGACCGTCCCCTCGATCGGCATCCCAGCCCGCTTGCGGGTCCAGGCCTGGGACTTGCCGCTCGGGCAGGTCGTCTCGATCGGGGCCACCTCGCCGATCTCCAGGCTGGCGCGCAGGTTCGGCCCGTCGATCTCCAGCCTGGGCCCATCCAGAACGACCTCGCGGCTGCCGGGAAGGAGCGAGGTGTGGGCCTGGTGCCGCCGGCCCTCGCGGTCCAAGAAGATCCAGAACGACTGGCCCAGGGGCCCGACCTCGGCCCGCGCCGCGCAGAGCATCAGCTCCTCGGCGAAGAGGCCGACGTAGCGCCAGCGCTTGCGAAGCTGACCGTTGTCGAAGAGCGGCATCGAGTCGCGATCCATCGGCCGACCGTACCGCCTCTGGCCGGGTCTCTAGGCTCGGCGGGTGGACCAACTGATCCAGATTGTCGGCGCGCTGTTGATCCTCGCCGCCTTCGCGGCCGTCCAGTTCGAGCGCATGCGCCCCGACTCGCGCCTCTACCTGGCGCTCAATCTCGTCGGCTCGGCGATCCTCGCCGTGCTCGCGGTCGACGCCGAGCAGTGGGGCTTCGTGCTGCTGGAGGGCGTCTGGGCGATAGTCAGCGCCTGGGGGCTGTACGTGGCGCTTTTCGGTCCACCCGGGGCACCAAAAGCGCCAAGCGCCTAACCCGCGTTCGCTTCCAGCCGCTCCGCGAGTTTTTTCATCCCGCGCTCGCGGGCGGCCGCCGCGGCGCCCGCCCAATCGGTCGGCCGGTCCTCCGGCCGCTCGACCCCGGCGTCGCGCAGCGTCGCGATGTCCTTGAACTTGAGCAGGTCCTCGCGCCCCTCGATCAGGGCGCCGCGCAGCGCCGGCCGCCGCTCGCGGATCGCGTTGTCGAGAATCGCCTCGAGGGAGCCGTGCGCTCGCAGCAGCTCGGCTGCGGTCTTCGGGCCGACGCCCTTGGCGCCGGGCAGACCGTCGGAGGGGTCGCCGCGCAGGGCGATGAAGTCGGGGACCAGCGCGGGATCGATTCCGTAGCGCTCGCGCACCTCCGCCGGCCCCACCTCTTCGGCGCCTTTGCCGCCGCCGGTGCGGACGTAGAGGACCGTCACGTCCTCGGTCGCGCATTGGTACATGTCCCGGTCGCCGGTCAGCAGCAGCGCCCGCCCGCCGGCCTCGGCCTCCAGCCGCGCGTAGGTTCCAAGGAGGTCGTCGGCCTCGAGATCCTCGCCCGTCGCCACCGTCCACCCGAAGGCCTCGAAGAACTCGCGCGAGTCGGCGAACTGGTGGGGCAGCTCGTCGGGCATCGCCTCCTCGCGCTCGGCGTGGTAGGCGGGATAGAGCTCGGTCCGGTAGGCGGCGGCGTCGGGTCCGAAGCAGAGCACCACCGCTCGCGGCTGGTGCACTTCGACCTCGCGCAGGATCAGGTTCGCCGTCCCCAGCAGCGCGTTGACCGGCCGCCCGTCCGGCCCGACGATCTTCTTCGGCAGCGCGTAGAAGGCGCGGAACAGCATCGAGGGGGCGTCGACTGCGAGGAGTGGCGCGGGCACGGGACCAGCCTACGCAGCACACGCCTGCAACGCCGGGCCGAGACGCCAGGTCTCAGACCCGCACAAGGCCGTCCGGAAGCGATCGGAGGGCGGCGGTGATCGCTGCGGCGAGCCAGGCATCGCCGCTGATCTCCAGCCGTCCCCTCGGTCCCCCGTTCAGCTCTCCCAGCCAGTCGAGGGGAGTTCCACAAGCCGTAGCGTCCGCATCGCCCTCCAGGCGGGGGGAGCACGAGACGCTCCCTCCCTTCACATCGGCCAGAGCGCCCGCGTAAACCGGGGCGGGTCCCCTTCGGACCTCAACTGAAAGACGGCATCTGCCGCTGACCTCGGGCCCAAGCTTGGTCAGGGGTAGCGCGAGGAGAAAGACCGCCTCGACGTCGAGGCGTCCAATCGGTGCCGCCCGCTCTGCCAGGAATCGCTGCTCCCAACCGATGGCGGCGACCAGCGGGATCACTGCAAGACGCAGCCATTCCGAGCTCCCGTAGGGGGTCGCGCGACCATGGCCGGGTCTCGGCTCGATCAGTTTCGCCACTCGCATGGGGCTGAATTTGCGCTCCAGGGAGGGGTAGCTGACCTTTGGGATCACGATGTTCAGCTCAGTCAACGCGAGCGGACGGGCAGCGAGGGCACGGACGATGCTGAAGGACCATCCTCCGAGCAGAGCCTTGGTGGCGTTCTTAGCCGCGCTGCTCCCCAGAAGAATGGGTCCGTCGGGCGCTGCCATCAGCCACTTCTGCAAGTAGTTCCCAACCCGCAGCAGCGCCCGCCCCGCTGCCGTGATCGCGTATTCGGCCGATGCGGGAAACTGCTTCAAGCGGCGCCGCTCGATCAAGGACAGCTCCTCTAGCGCCTTGGTGTAGTTGCGCATCGTGCTGTTCGGCGGAGTGCCAACCGCGCGTCGCAGTTCAAGAAGGGCGAGAGGCCCGTCCTCCAAGGCCTTGAGCATGTGGACGTTCAGCGGTCCGGCAAGCAAGGCCAGGGCCTGTGCTCCCGTCCGATTCATGTCCCCGCGCCGAATGATGTGATTGCCATCTGAGCCCCTTCCGTCTGCGCGCCGCTGCGCGCCCGAAAGAAGAGGCTGCCACACTTTTTTACACGTGCGCGAGTGACAAACTCCGCAAGTCGGTTTAGGTACTCGCCTTGTCCCTATCGGTCCCCCTCAGCAACTTTTTTGGTACTTCCCGAGTCGGCAAGTAGAGGCAAATCTGCGATTTCAGGTGTGCCGAGATGTACCTCTGATTAGCTGGACAACTGTTCTTTGCAGGCTGAATAGCCATTGGGTTCAACGCCGGAGGGATCATCTACACAGCCGTCCTTGACTGGTAGTGGCGCCGCCGGATATCCATGGCGACGTCAACGAGGGCCGGGGGACCGAACCGATCCACCCGACCCCGCAATCGAATCCGGTCGGAAGTCCACAGAAAGTCGCCGGCCGGACCAAAGAAAGGTAAATCATCATGAGCAAGAAGATGATGCTGCTCGCCCTCTCGGCGATCAGCGCTGCGATGCTCGCAGTCCCGGCGTTCGCGTCGGCGCTGCCGGCACATTTGAGCGTCAATCCCGGGAACTTCACCATCCACGGTGGGGCCTCGACCCTGTCGAGGGTGGGCGGAGGCGGCACCACCGGCACGACAACCACAGGCACCGGGAAATTCGAAAACACCACAACAGGGACCGTGACGCTGACGTTCCACGGCGTTAAAGATCCCTTTGGAGGTTCTTGTAATAGCACGGGTCAGGCAGCCGGAACCGTTGCAACCACAACCCTCCCGTTCCATCTCGTCATGCTGGGAACGCACAAACCGGGCCTCCTGATCACATCTGCCGCGGGCAACCACTTCGTCACCTACAACTGCCTCTTCATTGGGTCCGTCGCGGTGTCGGGTAATCCGGCAGGCGAAGGCGAAGGCAATCCGGCAGGCCAGGGTGAAGGCGTCCTCGGAGAAATCACGAGCCCGACATGCGGGACGGCTGCCAGCGAAGCCAAAGTCAAATTCACCGGCGCCAACGGCATCCAGACTCCCACCGCCTACACAGGTGGGAACTACACGCTGCGCTCGAGCATCAACGGCGGAACGCCCGTGCAGTCGGCGATGAACGCTGAAGCGACGATCAAATTCGGTGTCAACCCGACGCTGATCTGCACATAGTCGAGCAGCGGTAAATCGCAGGTAGCGAAAGAAGTAGGCACGGGATCCGCAATTGCGGATCCCGTGCACTCTTGGGCCTAGCGATCCACCCGATCCGGTCGGCAGTCCACAGAAAATCGCCGGCCGGAACAAAGAAAGGTCAATCATCATGAGCAAGAAGATGATGCTGCTCGCCCTCTCGGCGATCAGCGCTGCGATGCTCGCAGTCCCGGCGTTCGCGTCGGCACTGCCGGCGCACCTGAGCGTCAATCCCGGAAACTTCACCCTCCACGGTGGGGCCTCGGCCCTGTCGAGGGTGGGCGGGGGCGGCACCACCGGCACGACAACCACAGGGACCGGGAAATTCGAAAACACCACAACAGGGACCGTGACGCTGACGTTCCACGGCGTTAAAGATCCTTTTGGAGGCTCTTGTAATAGTCCGGGTCAACCGGCGGGAACAGTCGTGACCACAACCCTCCCGTTCCATCTCGTCATGCTGGGAGCGCACAAGGCGGGCCTCCTGATCACATCCGCCGCGGGCAATCACTTCGTTAGCTACACCTGCATCTTCGTTCCGAACATCGTTGTGGGGGGCAACCCGCCAGGGGAAGGCGAAGGCAACCCGACAGGCGAAGGCCAAGGGATTCTCGGAGAAATCACGAGCCCGACATGCGGCACGGCTGCCAACGAAGCCAAAGTCAAATTCAACGGCGCTAACGGCATCCAGGCTCCCACCTCCTATACAGGGGGGCATTACACTCTGATCTCGAGCGTCAACGGCGGAATTCCGGTGCAGTCGGCGATGAACGCTGAAGCGACGATCAAATTCGGTGTCAACCCGACGCTGATCTGCACATAGTCGAGCAGCGGTAGATCGCAGTAGCGAAAGAAGTGTGCACGGGATCCGCATTGCGTATCCCGTGCGCTTCTGAGCCTAGCCATTGTCAAATGTCCTTACTTACGCATGCAAATAGATGGAAAACTGGAAATTACAGGGCTTTTATCTCTGACAGAACTTGGGTTCCTGCGAGGCAGTTGTATTCGCGAGTACTGATCTGGTACGTATCGAAGACTGGGAACTGGGGAGGAAGCGGCCGAGGCAGCTTCACCGAGACTGGAGGGGGAGTAAGAATGATGGGAGTGGTCTCTGGCAGGTGTCTGTGGGGCTGGGTTATCGGTTCCTTGTGTTGTCTTGCGCTCCTTCTCTTGAGCCCACTCGGAACCGCAACCGCGGCGGTGGCCGACGATCCCTTTCCGCTGGAGCGGCTGTTCAGTTTCGGCCCCGACGGCACTGATGCGACCGGCTTCGGGCGGACCGACTCGATCGCTCTGGATCAGCAGAATGAACACGTCTACGTCTTGGAGAGAGACGGGGAAGCTGGCAGCTTGCTCAAGTTCAGTCCTGAGGGAGAGCCCGTCGACTTCGAGGGCACGAGTCCTTACATCGAGGGCAATCGGATTGGCGGCCTGGAACCGTTCGTTGTCGTCGACCCGAATGACCCGGATATCTATTCAAGCTCCACCCAGGTCGCAGTGGACCCCGTGAGCGGTGTCATCTACGTCACCGAAACCGATGCGATTCGAGCCTTCGAAGTTGATGGGGAGCCCGCGGAATTCACTGCAGGTCCAGGAGCCGGGACCAGCGAAATTCCTGGATTTACCGAACTTGTCAGCATTGCGGTGGACGCAAACGGCGCCATCTATGCAAGCGATCGCGCCGGGTCGGTAAGTGTGTTTTCTTCCAGCGGTGCACCGCTTACCAGCTTTCCTGTAGCGAGCCCCGAAGGCATAGGGGTCGACTCAAGCGGAGCGGTTTACGTGCTGCAGGGACAATCGGAAGTAAAGAAGTTCTCTCCCACGTCCCCACTCCCCGTCACTGAAAGTACCACCTACACGGAAGCCACGTTTGCCGTGCCGGTGTTTGCGAGCTTCATCATCGGGTTCAATGTCGATCCCGTCAATAACGACGTGTACGTGCTCGAATCGGACTTTGGGAGCGCCTGGATCCAGAGGTACGACGGGTCTGGCGCTCTGGTCGAATCCTTCGGCGCGCCGGGTACGTCTACGGAGGATTCGGCCTTTGGGGTGGCGGAAGGCATCGCGGTCTGGGGGCTTGGCAAGGAAGTCGCCGAAGGCGAAGCGGTCAAGCTCTACGTCGGCGAGCTCAGCGGCGACCCCGCTGTCTGGAGGGTCACTGCTCTGGGTCGCAAGATCATCATCGGCCCTCCGGAGATCGGGAACACCTCTGTTCTCGACGTGACCGCCGATTCGGCGAGGCTGCGCGCCTGGGTCGACCCCAACACGGCCGAGACCACCTACCGTTTCGAGTACGGCTTGGAAGACTGTGCGGTTAGTGCATGTACCAGCGTGCCGGCTGGCGGGGCCAGCGTCGGCGACGGCGAACAACCGGTCGAAGTCTCGCACTCGATCTTCGGTCTACAGCCCGGTACCACCTACTACTACCGGGTCCTCGCCAAGAACCCCCTTGGCCCGACGGTGGAGGGACCGACCCGTACCTTCACGACCCAGTCGCTGGGACTCGGCTTCGAGCTGATCGACTCGAGGGTATGGGAGCTGGTCTCGCCACCGGATAAGCGTGGAGCCGAGTTGAAAGGGGGAAAGGGAGGACTGATCCGGGCGGCGAGTGACGGCCAAGGGCTCGCGTACTTGAGCCTGGGTACGATCGAACCCGACCCGCAGGGCAACCGCGCACCTGAATTCTCGAATGTGTTGGCACGGCGCGGCCCCGACGGCTGGCGTTCCCGCGACCTCTCTTCTCCCAACCAGGAAGTCATCCCGTTTGGGAGTGAAACCGAAGCCGAACTCAAGTTCTTCAACCCCGACCTCTCGCGGGGGGTCGTCATGCCGCGCGGCAGCACGCCGCTCTCGCCGCAGGCGAGCGAACGCACTCCGTATCTATGGCAGGACGGCGAACCGCCGGTCTATACCCCGTTGCTCACGGGCAAAGAGGGATTCGCCAACGTGCCGCCGGGAACTGAATTCGGCGGACCTTCCGTGGATACGGCCGGCTTCAACACGCTTGGGGTGGTCCAGCCGATCGGCGCGACGCCGGATCTCAGCCATGTCGTGCTTCGATCCGAGCTTTCGGTACCTCTTGTCGCTGGATTTTCCCCCCCAGAACCGCAGCCCCTGTCGCTTTACCTCTGGAGGGAAGGGCAGTTGCAGCCGATCAGCGTGCTGCCGGACGACGAGGGTGGGTTGATGTCGTCCCAGCCGGAGCTTGGGTCGGGCAGGACCACCCTCCAGAACGCGATCTCGGCCGATGGCTCGCGGATTTTCTGGGGACGGGTGCTTCAGTCCGAGGGCCCCGCTCTCTACATGCGCGACACCGTCGCAGAGGAGACCGTGCGGCTCGACGTCGTCGACGGCGGCACCGGTGCCGGCGCGCCTTTCCCCCTCTTCCAAGGAGCTAGCGCCGATGGTACGGTCGTCTTCTTCAAAGACGTGCGGAAGCTGACGCCGGATGCCAGTCCTGCTGGGTTCGACCTGTACCGCTGCGAGATCCCGCCCGGTAGTCCCGCGGAGGGCTGCACCACCCTGACGAACATCAGCGCTCCGCTCGCAGGCTCGGGCGAAAGTGCCGAGATCCTGGGGATGGCGTCTGGGCTCAGCGAGGACGGCACCAGGATCTACTTCACCGCCCGGGGCGTGCTGGACACCGCATCAAACCAGTACAACGAGAACGCCTTGGCAGGCGCGCCCAACCTCTACCTCTGGGAAGAGGGGGAGGGGGCGAGGTTCGTCGCCACCCTCGACGAGGAAGACCTGGGCACTTGGGGGCAGCGCGGAGCCAGCAACGCTGCGTTCGGCGAGGGGTCGAAGCTGGGCGCGGCGGTCTCGCCCGGCGGCCGCTACTTCGTGTTCATGTCGCAGCGGAATCTCAGCGGATACACCAACCTCGAGGCGACGACCGGAGAGCCGGTCCAGGAGGTGTTCCGCTACGACGCCGTGGCGGACAGCCTCGAGTGCCTCTCCTGTAATCCCTCGGGCGCCGCTCCCGATGGGGAGGAGCCAGAGAGCCGGCCGCTGATCAATCCCTTGGGGCAGTACACCGGCGTGCAGGCGGCAGCGGCGCTCCCGGGGGGTTTCAAAAACGAGCTTCATTACTCGACCTATCGCACCCGCGTCGTCCTCGACAACGGCCGGGTCTTCTTCAACGCGTTCGACTCGCTGGTTCCCGTCGACTCCAACGGCGAGTGGGACGTCTACCAGTGGGAGCCGACGGGCGTCGGGGGCTGCGGTCCCTCGTCGGATGACGCAGCGACCGTCAGCGCGGCCGGAGGCTGCGTCTCGCTGCTCTCCTCTGGAACCGCGGAAGAAGAAGCCGGATTCCTCGATGCCAGCCTCAGCGGCGACGACGTCTTCTTCCTCACCCCAGCGCGCCTCTCGGCCATCGACCTGGACGACGAGCTGGACGTCTACGACGCTCGTGTCGGCGGCATTGCGCCGACGGTCGAATCGCATCCGGACTGCCAAGGCGAAACCTGCCGCTCCGGTGCGGCCATACGGCCCGGCGGTGCGATCCCCGGCAGTGCGACCTTCCTGGGCCCCGGCAATGTGAAATCGAACAAAGGCAAACGATGCCCCAAGGGCAAGCGCAAGGTGCGCTCCAAGGGCAAGGTCCGCTGCGTGGCCCGGAAGCGCCCACATCGCCATAGGAAAGCCAGCCAGAACAGGGGGACGGCCCGATGAATCAGGAAAATCGCAGAGTGCGCAATCGTTTCGCTGCCGTCGTTGCCACGCTCGGCGCGAGCGTCCTGCTTCTCGTTTTCCTGCCGATTGCCTCCGCTGCGGCGGCTTCGCCCTGGTGGCAGGTGCTCGACGGGAGCCGCCCCTCGCACCTCTGGGTGCCCAAAGACAATGTGCAGGAAGTTCGAGCGGAAGGTGCGCTCACGGGGCTTACCCTGGAAGGGTCTTTTGTGGCCTGTATCGGTTCTTTCTGCTCGGGGTTCGGTTTTCCAAACTCCGAAACCGCAGCACAGCTCCAAGAAGCGCTGGAAGCGCCTGCCGCCTATGGCCCTGGAAACGTTGAAGTCGTCGAAGAACCCGCATCGAGTCGACGTTTCCTCATCACCAGCATCGGCGAAGACGCCGGACGATCGGTGCCGCCGCTTGCGGCTCTGGGTGGAGGGTCTGCCAAGGTAGTGACCGCGGGCGGTAGCGGTCGCCTCATCCTTACCATTACCAACCTTGGCGACGCCCCCGTCGACGCGACGGACACGCCGGTCACGATCGTCGACGAATTGCCCGAGGGCGTGATCGCGACGAACGTCGAGGGCTACGCCAATTTTCAGGGTCAAGCCTTCCCCATTAGTTGTGCCGTGAACGCGGCGGACCTCGTCACCTGTCAGTTCGAAGGGACCGTTCCTCCCTACGAGGCGCTCGAGATCGACGTCTCGGTCAGTGTTACCGGCGACCCGCCGGCAGCGGGGGCGCCGGGCACGGTCACTGTCTCTGGCGGCAACGCTCCCTCGAAAGTCGCAGCTCAGGTGATCGAGGTTAGCCCCGAGGGCACCCCCTTTGGAATCGAGCGCTTCTCCGCCCAGGTCGAAGAAGAGGGGGGCGAACCCGCGACGCAGGCCGGCGCTCATCCCTTCCAGATGACCACGACGATCCAGTTCAACGCGGGCCCTTACAGGCCCGGTGAGACGAGGAACCAAAGCTCGGTCGATCAGCCGGCCATACCGCGCAACCTGCGATTCCCCCTGCCCGCTGGGTTGGTCGGCAACGCAACGGCGGTTCCATACTGCGAGATGACCGATTTCTTCGAGCGGTTGCCGGAAGGCAGCTGTCCGGCAGAGGCTGCCATCGGCGTTGCCTCGGTGACCATCTACGAGAAATTGGCAATGGGATTCACCCGTATCCCGGCGCCGATATTCAACTTGCCTCCCAAAAATGGCGAGCCTGCTCGTTTCGGCATCAACGTTCTAGGGGTGACGCCCATCGTGATTGACACCGCGGTCGATCCCGAGAACCGCTACCGCATCATCGCCTCAGTCGGCAACGCGACCCAGGTGGCCAAGCTCCTCTCGAGCACCGTCGTCATCTGGGGCACCCCGGGCGATCCACGCCACGACTCCTCGCGGGGCTGGGGCTGTGTGACGCCGGACGACAGTCCTCAGCCTTGCGAACGTCCTTTGGGTCTTGACGAAGAGGCCTTCCTGCGCCAGCCGGTCTCGTGCCAGGGACCGCTCGGTTTCGAGGCTGAAGCCGAACCCTGGAACGTTCCGCTCGGCAGCCTGATCGACAAGGCCTTCTCGGAGGCGGCGGCACAGCACGGCTGCAACCAGGTGCCCTTCGATCCGAAGATCGCCGCCGAACCGACGAGCAAATCCGCTGTCAGCTCGGCCGGTCTTGAGTTCCGTCTCGATATGCCGAACGCCGGCCTTGCTGACAAAGACGCGATCGCCGAAGGCCAGGCCAAGAAGGTGAAAGTGACGCTGCCGGAGGGGATGACCATCAACCCCTCCCAGGCGGAAGGCCTGGGTGCCTGCGGTCCTGCCGAATATGCGCGGGAGACCGCGAGCTCTGCGCCGGGGCAAGGTTGCCCTCAGAGCTCCAAGGTCGGCAGCGTTCGGATTTCGACTCCGCTGCTCGAGGAGGAGGCAAAAGGCTCGCTCTACGTCGCCAAGCCGTACGACAACCCCTTCGGCTCGTTGGTCGCCCTCTATGTAGTCGCGAAGATCCCGGAGCGGGGGATCCTCGTCAAACAGGCGGGCAAAGTCGAGATGGACCCGGCCACCGGGCAAATCGTCAGCACCTTCGACGACCTGCCGCAGGTCCCCTTTGACACCTTCGAGTTGAGCTTCTTCGGAGGAGACAGAGCGCCCTTGGTGATGCCGCCGAAATGCAGCGAGGCCGACGACCCCTACGAGGTGGTGGCGGAGTTCACTCCTTGGAGCGCTTCGAACCCTGACAGCCCGTTGCCGAGCGAGGTTGTCACGAGGACGAGTTCGTTCACCGTCAACCAGGGGCCGAACGGCACGCCGTGCCCGAGCGGCACTCCGCCCTTCAAGCCCGGCTTTACCGCCGGCACCGTCAACAACGCGGCCGGCAGCTTCTCGCCGTTCACCGCTCGCCTCACCCGCAACGACGGCGAACAGGAATTCAGCCGCTTCTCGATGAAGCTGCCGAAAGGCGTGATCGGCAAGCTGGCCGGCATTCCGTTCTGCTCTGACGCGGCGATCGCCGCGGCGACGGCGCGTACCGGCCCCAACGGCGGTCAGGAAGAGCTGGACCGCCCGAGCTGCCCCGCCGCTTCGCAGATCGGCCGCACCCTCGTCGGGGCCGGTGTCGGCCAGGCGCTCAGCTACGCGCCGGGCAAGATCTACCTCGCCGGTCCATATCAGGGTTCGAAGCTCTCGATCGTCGCCATCACCACCTCGAAGGTCGGGCCCTTCGACCTCGGCAACGTGGTGATCCGGCAGGCTCTGAGGGTGGATCCGGAGACGGCCGAGGTCACGACCGATGGCACCCGCTCAACCCCGATCCCCCACATCCTGCAGGGGATCGTCGTCCACGCCCGTGACATCCAGATCTATGTGGACCGGCCCGGTTTCGTCCTCAACCCGACGAACTGCGAGCGGATGGCCGTGGCCTCGTCGGTCCTGGGCTCGGGCCTCGATTTCGCGTCCGCGGCCGACGACCAGCTGGCCGAGGTCAGCGCGCCCTTCCAGGCGGCCGACTGCGCCAGCCTCGGCTTCAAGCCGAAGCTCTCGCTGAAGCTCCTGGGCGGCACCAAGCGCTCCGATGAGCCGCGCCTGAAGGCGGTCATGACTGCCCGCAAGGGAGATGCCAACATCGGCCGGGCCCAGGTCACCCTTCCCCGCTCGGCCTTCCTCGAACAGGCCCACATCCGCACCGTCTGCACCCGGGTGCAGTTCAACGCCGGTGCCGGCAACGGGGCACAATGCCCGAAAGCCTCGATCTACGGCAGGGCCAGGGCTTCCTCGCCCCTGCTCGACGAACCGCTGAAGGGCCCCGTGTTCCTGCGCTCCTCGGACAACGAACTGCCCGACCTGGTGGCGGCTCTGCACTCACGCAAGGTCGACATCAACCTGGTCGGCCGGATCGACTCGCTGAACGGGCGGATTCGCACCACCTTCAGCTCCCCGCCCGACGCGCCGGTCAGGAAGTTCATCCTCGCGATGCAAGGGGGGCAGAAGGGCCTGATAGTCAACAGCACCAACATCTGCAAGGGCACCCACCGGGCCATCGCCAACTTCAAGGGGCATAACGGCCGCAAGCGGCTGTTCACCCCAGTCGTCAAGGCCCAGTGCGGCGGTAAGAAAGGCGGTAAGCGGAAGTAGCGCTTGGGCGTCAGGCGGGCTCGACACAGGGCGACTGCCGCGGGTGGCTAGAGTCGTCGCCGCATGAAGGCCCTCGACATCAAGGATCTGGAGAAGCGCTACCCGACCGGGGTGGAGGCGCTGCGCGGCGTCTCGGTGGAGATCGAGCCGGGCGCGATCTACGGCCTGCTCGGTCCCAACGGTGCCGGCAAGTCGACGCTGATCCACTGCACCACCGGCCTCGCCCAGCCGACCGGCGGCTCGATCGAGATCTTCGGCCACGACGCGATCGACCACTACGCCGAGGCGCGCCAAGCGGTCGGCCTCGCCCCGCAGGAGCCCAACCTCGACTGGTTCCTCACCGCCGAGGAGACGCTCGACTACCACGCCGGCTACTTCGGGATGCCGCGCCGCGAGCGCCGCGAGCGCGCCAAGGAGCTGCTGGAGACCTTTTCCTTGACCGAGAAGAAGGACGAACGCACCCGCACCCTCTCGGGCGGGATGAAACGGCGGCTGATCCTGGCCCGGGCGATCATGCACCGGCCGCGCCTGCTGATCCTCGACGAGCCGACCGCCGGCGTCGACGTCGAGCTCCGCCTCGAGCTCTGGCACTACGT
>DATEOT010000019.1:0-24378 GCA_035273795.1 Solirubrobacterales bacterium
CCAGCTCGCGCTCAGCGCCCGCAGCCGCGAGGCGCTCGAGGCGATGGCCGCCGGGCTGCCCGGCAGCGGCCACAGCGTCCTGCCCACCGACCTCGCCGAGTCCGGCGCGGCCGAGCGCCTGGCCGGGGAAGCCGGCGGCACCGAGATCCTGATCGCCAACGCGGGCCTGCCCGGGGCGGGCAAGCTGGACGAGTTCAGCTCCGAGGAGGTGAAGCGCGCCCTGCGGGTCAACCTCGAGGCGCCGATGCTGCTCGCCCGCGCCCTCTATCCGGCGATGCTGGAAGCCGGCTCCGGCCATCTCGTCTTCGTCGCCTCCCTCGCCGGCAAGGCGGCCAGCCCCCAGAGCTCGATCTACAACGCGACCAAGTTCGGCCTGCGGGGCTTCGCCCTCGGGCTGCGGGGGGACCTCGTTCCCCGCGGCGTCGGCGTCTCCCTGGTCTCCCCGGGCTTCATCCGCGAAGCGGGCATGTTCGCCGACGCCGGCGCCAAGCCGCCGCCCGGCATGGGCACCGCCAGGCCCGAGCAGGTCGGCGCCGCCACCGTCAGGGCGATCGAGCGCAACAAGGTGGAGGTGACGATCGCCCCGCTTCCCCAGCGCGCCGGCGCTCACCTGGCCCTGGTCAGCCCCTCGCTCAGCGCCAGGGTGCAGAGCGGCAGCGCCGGCCAGAAGGCCGCCGAAGAGATCGCCTCCGGCCACTCGGCCGACAAGCGCTGAGCCGGCGGGCGCATTTCCTTAGACTCGGATTCGTGAGCAGCGACTCCTTCAACGCCCGTTCCACCCTCCAGGTCGGGGGGAAGGAGTTCGAGATCTTCCGCCTCGACGCGCTGCAGGAGAAGTTCGACGTCGCCCGGCTTCCCTACTCGATCAAGGTCCTGCTGGAGAACGTCCTGCGGCTGGAGGACGGCACCTCGGTCAGCTCCCGGGACGTCGAGGCGATCGCCTCCTGGGAGGCTGCCGCCGAGCCGAGTACCGAGATCCCCTTCCAGCCCGCCCGGGTGCTGATGCAGGACTTCACCGGCGTCCCCGCCGTCGTCGACCTGGCGGCGATGCGCGACGCGATGGAGGAGATCGGCGGCGACCCGGCCGCGATCAACCCGCTGGTCGACGTCGACCTCGTGATCGACCACTCGATCCAGGTCGACGCCTTCGGCAACGAGCGCGCCTTCGCCGTCAACGCCGAGCACGACTTCGACCGCAACCGCGAGCGCTACTCGTTCCTCAAGTGGGGCCAGCAGTCCTTCGACAACTTCCGCGTCGTGCCGCCGGCGCGGGGCATCTGCCACCAGGTCAACCTCGAGTACCTGGCGCAGGTCGTCTACAGCCGCGAGAACGACGGCGTCCTCCAGGCCTACCCCGACACGCTGGTCGGCACCGACTCCCACACGACGATGGTCAACGGCCTCGGCGTCCTCGGCTGGGGCGTCGGCGGGATCGAGGCGGAGGCGGCGATGCTGGGTCAGCCGATCTCGATGCTGCTGCCACAGGTGGTCGGCTTCAAGCTCTCCGGCGAGCTGCCGGAGGGGGCCACCGCGACCGACCTCGTCCTCACCGTGACCGAGATGCTGCGCGAGCGCGGCGTCGTCTCCAAGTTCGTCGAGTTCTACGGCCCTGGCCTGCCCAGCCTCGGCCTCGCCGACCGCGCCACGCTCGGCAACATGTCGCCGGAGTTCGGCTCGACCTGCGCGATCTTCCCGGTCGATGCCGAGACCCTTCGCTACCTCGACCTCACCGGGCGCCCGACGGAGACGATCGAGCTGGTCGACGCCTACGCCCGCGAGCAGGGCCTCTTCCACGACGCGAGCTCGGAGGATCCGGTCTTCTCGGAGACCCTCGAGCTCGACCTCGGCGACGTCGTCCCCAGCCTTGCCGGCCCGAAACGGCCGCAGGACCGGGTGCCGCTGACCCAGGCCAAGGACGCCTTCCTGCAGGCGCTTGCGGAGCTGGCGCCCGACGCGGTCGAGGAGAAGGTCGATCCGGGCGACGAGGCCAGCATGGAGTCCTTCCCCGCCTCCGACCCGCCGGCCCAGGACCACGACGACGAAAGCGCCAAGCCGCACCCGGTCTCCAGCCAAGGCGGCTCGGAGGCGGCGACCACCCTCGTCAACCGCGACGGCGACGAGGTCGAGGTGCGGATGGCGGACGGCACCAGCTTCGAGCTCGACCACGGCAGCGTCGTCATCGCCGCCATCACCAGCTGCACCAACACCTCCAACCCGAGCGTCATGCTCGGTGCCGGCCTGCTCGCCCGCAACGCGGTACAGCGCGGCCTCTCCCGCAAGCCCTGGGTCAAGACCTCGCTGGCGCCCGGCTCGACGGTCGTCACCGAGTACCTGGAGAAAGCCGGGCTCACCGAGTATCTGGAGCAGCTCCAGTTCCACCTCGTCGGCTACGGCTGCACGACCTGCATCGGCAACTCCGGCCCGCTGCCGGAGGAGATCGCCGCGGCGGTCGAAGCGGAGGACCTGACGGTCTGTGCGGTGCTCTCGGGCAACCGCAACTTCGAGGGCCGGATCAACCAGCACGTCAAGGCCAACTACCTGGCCAGCCCGCCGTTGGTCGTCGCCTATGCGCTCGCCGGACGGATGGACATCGACCTCGCAAACGAGCCGCTCGGTGAGGATCAAAATGGCGAGCCCGTATTTTTGCGCGAGATCTGGCCGAGCGCCGAGGAGATCAACCAGGTCGTCGGCGACTCGGTCGCGGCGGAGATGTTCGCCCGCAACTACGCCGAGGTCTTCACCGGCGACGAGAACTGGAACGCGGTCGACGTTCCTTCCGGCGACCGCTACACCTGGCCCGACTCCACCTACGTGCGGCGCCCGTCCTTCTTCGAGGAGATGCCGGCGGCGGCGCCCGGGGTCGAGCCGATCGCCGGCGCGCGGGTGCTGGCCCTGCTCGGCGACTCGATCACCACCGACCACATCTCTCCCGCCGGCGCGATCAAACGCGACAGCCCCGCCGGTCGCTGGCTGACCGACCAGGGAGTGGAGGTCAAGGACTTCAACTCCTACGGGGCGCGCCGGGGCAACCACGAGGTGATGATCCGCGGCACCTTCGCCAACATCCGCCTCCGCAACCAGCTCGTCGACAAGGCCGGCGGCTACACCCGTCGCTTCCCCGGCGGGGAGGAGACTACGATCTACGAGGCGGCGATGGATTACGCATCCGAAGCCGTTCCGCTGGTGGTCTTGGCGGGCAAGGAGTACGGCTCCGGCTCCTCCCGGGACTGGGCGGCGAAGGGAACCAAGCTGCTCGGCGTGCGGGCGGTGATCGCCGAGAGCTTCGAGCGCATCCACCGCTCCAACCTGATCGGGATGGGGGTGCTCCCCCTCCAGTTCGCGGACGGTGAGAGCGTCGCCTCGCTCGGCCTCACCGGCGCCGAGACTTTCGACTTCGGTGACCTCGAGGACGGCCGGGCGAAGTCGGTGACCGTGACCGCGCGCTCCGACGACGGCGAGGAGAAGACCTTCGAGGCGACGGTGAGGCTCGACACCCCGAACGAGGTCACCTATTTCCTCAACGGCGGCATCCTCCAGACGGTGTTGCGCAAGCTAAAAGGGTAGGCGCAGCGGGGCCGCGGGAGGCAGGGGGGTCCGCGCGACCCTCACTGCACCTGCGCGTCGGTAGCCAGGGAGGGATGCCGACGCGGCCGTTCCCCCTGGCGGGACTGCCCTGAGGAACAGTCAGGGTTTAGCTATACAGGCTTGACCATGCTCGGTCAAGCGGAATCGACCGCTTTAGGCCCGTCTGCCGCGGTTTTCGCCGCCTGCGCTCCGGAAACCGGGCGCTCACCGATCCCCCAGCCCTTGCGCTCGATCAGCTCGATCCCGATCACGCTCCCGATCGGGCCGGCGGGGGTGACGGTGGCGGCGAGCAGGGTGTAGGGCGCCTCCTTCCTGATGCAGGCGACCCACATCAGCAGGCAGAGGGCGATGAAGCCGAGGCCGTGGGCCCAGCCGAAGAGCATCGTCTCGGTCTCGAACCCGGGCAGCAGCCAGAAGAGGAGCAGCCCCATGAAGACCACCAGCTCGACCCAGGAGACTCGCTTGACCCAGACGAAGAGCTGGCCCGGGACGGGCTTCTCGAACGGCTTACGAGCCATTTCCGTTCAACCGGTCGGCGTCAAGGCGGTGAGCACGATCCGTTCCTGCTCCCGCGCGTGAGCGCCCGAGTACCCCTCGCCCGGGCTGGCCCGGCCCTGGCGGCCGATGTAGGTCAGCTTTACTCCCTCGGGGAGGAGGTCCGGCATCCGCCGCGACATCACCTTCCAGGCGCCCATGTTGCGCGGCTCCTCCTGGACCCAGGCGATCTCCTTCAGGTTCGGGTAACGACCGATGACCCGCTCCAACTGTTCCTTGGCGAAGGGGTAGAGAACCTCGACCCGGGCGATCGCGACGTTCTCCGCCGCCTCTCGCCGCTCGTTGTCGTCCATGTCGAAGTAGACCTTGCCGGTGCAGAGCACCAGTCGCTCGATCTTCTCGCGCCGCTCCTCGGCGGTGGGGTCGTCGAGGATGAACTGCAGTTCTCCCTCGGTCAGTTCCTCGAGGGTGGTGGCGGCCCGCTCCAGCCGCAGCAGCCCCTTGGGGGTGAAGACGATCAGCGGCCGCGGCTTCTTGATCAGCGCCTGGCGGCGCAGCAGGTGGAAGTACTGGGCGGCGGTGGTCGGGTTGGCGATGCGGATGTTGCCCTCGGCGCCGAGGGCGAGGAAGCGCTCGATGCGGGCGCTCGAGTGCTCCGGTCCCGAGCCCTCGTAGCCGTGCGGGAGCAGCAGGGTGAGGCGGCTGGTCTGGCCCCACTTCGACTCGCCGGAGACGATGAAGCTGTCGATGATCACCTGCGCCGCGTTGGCGAAGTCGCCGAACTGCGCCTCCCAGAGCACCAGCGCGCTGGGGTTCGCCGCCGAGTAGCCGTACTCGAAGCCGAGGCAGGCGATCTCCGAGAGGGGGCTGTTGTAGAGCTCGAAAGGGGCGGAGGCGTCCTCGAGGTGCTGCATCGGCGTGTACTCGAGGCCGGTGTTCTCGTCGTGGAGGACGAGGTGGCGGTGGGAGAAGGTGCCGCGCTCGGTGTCCTGGCCGGTGAGGCGGATGTGGACCCCTTCGGTGAGCAGCGTGCCGAAGGCGAGCGACTCGGCCTGGCCGAAGTCGATGCCCCCCTGCTCGAGCGCGTCGATCCGCCGCTGCAGCGGGCGCCGAAGCTTGCGGTGGACGTTGAAGCCCTCTGGGGTCTTCTGCAGCGCCTCGTTGATCGAGCGCAGCTTCTCGGCTCCGACCGCGGTGTGGACCGGCGGGCTGGCCGTGCGGTCGAGCAGTTCGCCGGTCTGGGTGGTGCCGGTGACGGTCGGGTCCTCGTACTCGCCCGACTCCATCTTCTCCCGAAGCTGCTTCAGCGCCCCGGCCATCTCGCCGTGGCGCTCGTCGGAGGCTTTGCCGACCTCCTCGGCCGAAACCGTCCCCTCCTCGATCAGCTTCTCGCCGTAGAGCTCGGAGACCGGCGGATGCGACTTGATCTTCGCCGCCATCGTCGGCTGCGTGTAGGCGGGCTCGTCGGTCTCGTTGTGGCCGTAGCGGCGGTAGCCGATCACGTCGATGACGATGTCCCGGCACCAGCGCTCGCGGTAGGCCATCGCCAACCGCATCGCGGCGATGCAGGCCTCGGCGTCGTCGGCGTTGACGTGGATGATCGGGACGTTGAACCCCTTCGCCATGTCGGCGGCATACGGAGTGGAGCGGGCGTCGCCGGGGTCGGTGGTGAAGCCGACCTGGTTGTTCTGGATCACGTGAACGGTGCCGCCGGTCGTGTAGCCCGGCAGCGCCTGCAGGTTGAGCGTCTCGGCGACCACTCCCTGGGCGGGGAAGGCGGCGTCGCCGTGCAGCAGCACCGGCACCGCCCGCTTGAAGTCATGGGTCAGGGTCGGGCCGTCGAAGTCCTGCTGCAGGAAGCGGGTACCGCCGGTGACCACCGGGTCGACGAACTCGAGGTGGCTCGGGTTCGGGTAGAGCCGGACCGAGATCTTGTTGCCGTCGGCGGTCTCGTAGACCCCGCGGTGGCCGTAGTGGTACTTGACATCGCCGGTGCCGCCGTGGGGGATCGCGGCGACCGCCTTCACCGCGTCGATCTGCTTCGAGCCCTCGAACTCGGCGAGAATCGATTCGACCGAGCGGCCGAGGTTGTGGGCGAGGACGCTGAGGCGGCCGCGGTGGGCCATCCCGAAGACGACCTCCTCGGCGCCGGCGCGCTGGGAGAGGGTGACGGCTTCGTCGAGCATCGGCACGACCACGTCGAGCCCCTCGATCGAGAACATCTTCTGGCCCAGATACGCCTTCTCGACGAAGCGCTCGAACTGGAAGACGTCGATCAGCCGGTTCAGCAGGCGCTTTTTCTCCACCTCGGTTAGAGGCTGGCGGTGCGCTCCGGTCTCGATCATCTCCCGCAGCCAGAGCCGCTGCTGGTGGGAAGAGAGGTGCTCGAACTGGTAGCCGATCGTGCCGCAGTAGGCGGTGCGCATCCTCGGCAGCGCCTCCAGGAGGCTCTCGCCGGGGACGCCGATGCGGAGGATCGAGGCCGGGATCCGACTCATCAGCTCCGGCGTCAGGTTGACGTTCTCCGGTTGCAGCGCCGGGTCCCCCTTCGGCTCGGAGCCGAGCGGATCGAGCTGCGCCGCCAGGTGGCCGTGGGTGCGGTAGGCCTTAAGCAGCGAGGTCGCGGCCTGGACCGCCTGCAGCAGCTCTTCGTCGATCTGCCCCGGGGCGCTGCTCACCTCGGCGCTGGGGGCGGCCGCGGTGAGCGGCGGCGCCGAGGCCGAGGCGGGGTGGGCGTTGCCGACGATTGCCGCCTCGAAGCCGAGGTCGCCGGCGACCGACTCGTAGAAGCCGTCCTCGCCCTGCAGCAGTTCCTCGACCCGGCGCAGGAAGGCTCCCGACTCGGCGCCCTGGATGACGCGGTGGTCGTAGGTCGAGGTCAGCGTCATAACTTTCGAGACGCCGAGCTGCTTCAGCCGTTCCGGCGAGGCGTGCTTCCACTCCGGCGGGTAGGCGATCGAGCCGGTGGCGATGATCGCGCTCTGCCCGCTCAGCAGGCGCGGCACCGAGGCCATCGTCCCGATCCCGCCGGGGTTGGTGAGGCTGATGTTGGTGCCCTGGAAGTCGTCGGCGGAGAGCTTGTTCTCGCGCGTCCTCGCGATCAGCTCTTCGTAGCGGGAGTGGAAGCCGGTGAAGTCGAGCCCGTCGGCGCCCTTGATCGCCGGAACCATGAGGCTGTGGGAGCCGTCCTTCTTCTCGACGTCGACGGCGATCCCGAGGTTGACCGGGTTGCCTTCGATCGCGAACGGCTTGCCGTCTTCGGAGGCGAAGACGCGGACCATGACCGGGAAGTCCTTGGTCGCCCGCACGATCGCCCAGGCGACGAGGTGGGTGAAGGAGACCTTCAGCCCGCGGTCTTTCAGCACCGCGTTGATCGCCCTGCGTTTGGCGTCGAGCGTGTCGACGGCGATCGTCCGGAACGAGGTGGCGGTGGGGACCGCCCGGCTCTCGTCCATCGCCTTCGCCAGCATCGCCGCGGCCCCGCGCAGCTGCTTCGCCTCGCCGGCCTGAGCGGCGGCGGCTCCGTTGCCGCCGCCGCTCGCGGCCGCAAGCACGTCCTCCTTGGTGACCTTGGAACCTGGGCCCGAACCAGTGACCGAACCCAGGTCGACGCCGTTGGCCTCGGCGATCCGCCTGGCGACGGGGGTGGCGCGAACGTCGCTTGACGAGGAGCCGTTACCGGCGGGTCCTGCCGCCGCAGGGGACCCACCACCCCCGACGCGGTCGGGGGTGGTCCCCCCTACGGCGTCACCCGCCGGAGCTGCGTCGCCGGCAGACGCCGACATCTCAGCGAGGGGCTGGCCGACCTTCACTTCGTCGTCGACCTCGGCGAGAAGCTTGGTGATGACGCCGTCAGCGGGAGCTGGAACCTCGGCGTCGACCTTGTCGGTAGAGATCTCAACGACCGTGTCTCCCTCAGAGATGGAGTCCCCCTCAGCTACGTGCCACTCCAGAATCACGCCGGAGGAAACGGACTCCCCCATCTCGGGCATAGAGACAACGATCTCTTCTCCAGCTTCTCCGCTGGAGCTGTCGCCGGAACCGTTCGAGCCCTGAGAGTCAGCCGACTCGGAATCTCCCGTGGGTGACGGCGTAGGGGGTGGGTCCCCTGCGCCGGCAGGACCCGCGGGCTCGGCGCCCTGTCCCTCACCGTCTCCCGCCTCCATCTCAGCGAGAGGCTGCCCGACCTTGACCTCGTCATCGACCGACACAAGCAGCTTGGTGATCGTCCCATCGGCCGGCGCCGGCACCTCGGCGTCGACCTTGTCGGTGGAGACCTCGACGATGGTGTCGCCCTCGCTGACCGTGTCGCCCTCGGCGACGTGCCACTCGAGAACGATGCCCTCGGTCACCGACTCGCCCATCTCGGGCATAGTGATCTGGACGGTGGCCGTCTCTGGCATCTCTGGGCTCAGTCTAAGGAAAAGGGTTTATCGGCACGCCTATCGAGATACCCTGGTACCCCAATGAGCTACTTCGTCACCGGCGCAACCGGATTCATCGGCCGAAACCTCGTCCAAAAGCTGCTCCAGCGGGAGGGCACGATCTACGCCTTGGTGCGGGCCGGGTCCCGCGGCCGGCTGGAGGAGCTGCGCACCAGCTTCGGCGCCGACGGCGCCCGCATCGTCCCGATCACCGGCGACCTCTCCCAGCCCGGGCTGGGCGTCTCCGAGGAGGACCTGCTGACGATGCGGGGGGAGATCGACCACTTCTTCCACCTGGCGGCGATCTACGACCTCACCGCCGACGCGGAGGCGCAGGAGGTGGCCAACGTCGAGGGCACGCGCCACGCGATCGAGCTCGCCGGCGCCCTGGAGGCCGGCTGCTTCCACCACGTCAGCTCGATCGCCGCCGCCGGCCTCTTCCGCGGCGAGTGGACCGAGGACATGTTCGACGAGGCCGAACGGCTCGACAACAACCCCTACTTTCGGACCAAGCACGAGTCCGAGCGGCTGGTCCGCGACGAGTGCCAGCGGCCCTGGCGCGTCTACCGGCCGGGGATCGTGGTCGGCGATTCGCGGACCGGGGAGATCGACAAGATCGACGGGCCCTACTTCTTCTTCAAGACCCTGCAGCGGCTGCGTCGCGTCGCGCCTTCGTGGTTGCCGGTGCTGGGAATCGAGGGGGGCGAGATCAACATCGTCCCGGTCGACTACGTCGCCGCGGCGATCGACCACATCGCCCACAAACCGCGGCTGAACGGGCGCGCCTTCCACCTCACCGACCCCAACCCGCACACCGCGGGAGAGGTGATCAACATCTTCGCCAAGGCCGCCGACGCGCCGCAGATGACGATGCGTATGGGTGGCGAGGTGACCGAGCCGGCGGCGGGGGCGATGCGGACGGCGCTGAAGCTGTTCCCGCCGGCCAAGCAGGCGGCGAAGGTGGCCCTGAACCAGCTCGATCTGCCGCCCGAGCTCCTCACCTACGTCGACTACCCGACGACCTTCGACTCGACCAGGACGCAGAAAGCGCTGAAAGGCTCGGGGATCGAGGTCCCGCCCCTGGAGACCTACGCGACCCGGGTCTGGGACTACTGGGAGCGCAACCTCGACCCCGACCTGTTCAAGGACCGCTCGCTCTCGGCGGCGGTGCGGGGCAAAATCATCCTCATCACCGGCGCCTCGTCGGGGATCGGCAAAGCGACCGCGGTCAAGGTCGCCGACGCCGGCGCGACGGTGCTCTTGGTCGCCCGCTCGCTCGACAAGCTGGAGGAGACCAAGGAGGAGATCGTCTCGGCGGGGGGCACCGCCCACATCCACCAGTGCGATCTCTCCGACATCGAGGACATCGAGCGGATGGCCGAGGAGGTGCTGGCCTACCACGGCCACGTCGACATCCTCGTCAATAACGCCGGGCGCTCGATCCGGCGCTCGATCTCGCTCTCCTACGACCGCTATCACGACTTCGAGCGGACGATCCAGCTCAACTACCTGGGCGCGGTGCGGCTGATCCTGGCGCTGATGCCGGCGATGCGCGGCCGCAAGTTCGGCCACATCATCAACATCAGCTCGATCGGGACGCAGACGAACCCGCCGCGGTTCTCCGCCTACGTCGCATCGAAGGCGGCGCTGGACGCCTTCAGCCGGGTGATCGCCTCCGAGGTGGTCGAAGACGACGTCCACCTCACCACCGTCCACATGCCGCTGGTGCGGACGCCGATGATCGCGCCGACGCGGATGTACGACATGTTCCCGGCGATCACTCCCGAGGAGGCGGCGGAGATGATCGCCAAGGCGATGATCCGGCGGCCGAAGAAAGTGGCTACGCGCCTAGGGAACTTCGGCGAGCTGGTCTACGCGATCGCGCCGAAAGCGAGCGACTCGATCCTCAACACCGCCTACAAGCTGTTCCCGGATTCGCAGGCGGCCAAGGGGAAGAAAGAGGAGGCTCGCGACAAACCGCCTACCACCGAGGCGGTTGCGTTTGCGCATCTGATGAAAGGGGTCCACTGGTAGGAGCTCCGGCGCGGCGGGTCCTGACCCCGATTTGGAACCACCATCCCTATCGGGATGGTCCCCCCAAATCGGCGCCACCCCCCGCGAGGAACGCCTCGGTGGACTAGCTGCTGTTGACCGGCCGCCGCCTCAAGCATTGGGGGTGGGGGTATGAGGACCAGGCTCCTACGGCTACGCAGCTGCGGGAGGCTGGGGAAGGAATCCGGGCTCGGTTTGGGTTCGGCGGGGAGGTGGAGAGGCCCGTTGCGCTGGAGGAGGTGGAGTTGCGGGCGTCTCGGTTGAAGCGGCCGACGAGCTTTGGGGACTTGTTCTCAGACGGACGGTATGAGCGGGTCTCGCATGCGTTGGGGAAGGCGTATCGGGATGTTGTGCGGGGGTTCTACGGGAAGTTCGAGGAGCCACCGGACCTGGTTGCGTTTCCGCGGGACGAGTCCGAGATCGAGGCGGTGTTGAGTTGGGCGGAGGCCGAGGGGGCGGCGGTGATTCCGTTCGGCGGCGGGACCAGCGTGGTCGGCGGGGTGGAGCCGCGGGTAGGGGAGCGGCTGGTGGTCTCGCTGGACCTGCGGCGGCTGGATCGGGTGCTGGAGGTGGACCCCGTGTCCCTGGCGGCGCGGATCCAGGCGGGGGCGACCGGCCCGGGCCTCGAGGAGCAGCTGCGCGAGCAGGGGCTCACCCTGCGCCACTTCCCGCAGTCATTCGAGTACTCGACCCTCGGGGGCTGGATCGCCACCCGCGCCGGCGGGCACTTCGCGACGCTGGAGATCCACATCGACGACCTGGTCGAGTCGGTGCGGGCGATCACCCCGCGGGGGACCTGGGAGAGCCGGCGGCTACCCGGCTCCGGAGCGGGCCCTTCGCCCGACCGGCTGCTGATCGGCTCGGAGGGGACTCTCGGGGTGATCGCCGAGGCCTGGGTGCGCGTGCGGCCGCGGCCGCGGTTCAAGTCCTCCACCAGCGTCGCCTTCGACGACTTCGGCGCGGCGGCCGCCGCGGTGCGGGAGATCGCCCAGTCGGGCCTTTATCCCGCGAACTGCCGCCTCCTCGACGCGGCCGAGGCGGAGTTGACTGGCGCCGGCGACGGCAGCGCCAACCTCCTGATCCTCGGCTTCGAGTCGGCGAACCACCCGGTCGACCACTGGATGGGGCTGGCGCTCGCGGTTGCCCGCGAGCACGGCGGCACCCCCGGCGACGTCCGCACCTCCGGAGACGGCGCCGGCGCGGTGGGGCAATGGCGCGGGGCCTTCCTGCTCGCGCCGTACCTGCGCGACACCTTCGTCGCCTGCGGAGTTCTCTCCGAGACCTTCGAGACCGCGATCACCTGGGACCGCTTCGAGGAGTTCCACGCGACGGTGATGGCGACGACCCGCCGTGCCGCCGCGGAGGCGAGCGGCGTCTCTGTCGAGGGACCTGGTGCCCCCCGCGTCAGCTGCCGTCTGACCCACGTCTATCCCGACGGCGCCGCCCCCTATTTCACCGTGCTGGCCCCGGCGATCCGCGGCGGCGAGGTCGAGCAGTGGGACGAGGTCAAGGCCGCGGTCTCCGAGGCGCTAATCGACGCCGGCGGCACGATCACCCACCACCACGCCGTCGGCCGCGACCACCGCCCCTGGTACGACCGCCAGCGCCCGGCCCCCTTCGCCGCCGCCCTGCGCGCCGCCAAGGCCGAGCTGGATCCCTCGGGGATGCTCAACCCCGGTGTGCTCGTCGACCCGGTCTGACCGGGCCTTAGGAACTTCTTAGATCCGCTTCAAGGGGCCGAAAAGGGCCGGGCCGAGTATCGGAGCCATCGCATTCCCCGAGAAGGAGGCTCTGATGTTCAAGGCGACGCGAGTGCAGGCCCGCCCGGCTCAACTGTCGAGAGCGACACGGCCGCAGCGAGGGCGAAGGAAGCGGCACCACCAACGCCATGGGCGGCGGCAGCAGGTCGAGGTCGCTGCCGACGAGGACCCAGACCCTCACGGAAGAGGGAGGTCGCCGCCGCGCGGCGGTACCCTTTCGCGACCCGCATTCCCGGTCGGGCTGCCGATCCAGGCGCTCGAACCGCAGTCCTTCGATGGAAACGATCACCTCCGAACAGCCAACCGTGCCGGCAGAGCCGACCCAGCCCGAGCCCGAGCCCGTGGTGCCGCGGCGCTCACCGCTGCGGGCGGCGATCAAGACCGGCCGGCCGAAGGAGTGGATCAAAAACGTCTTCGTGTTCGCCGGGCTGCTCTTCTCCGGCGAGTTCACCGAGATCGACGCGATCGGCGCGGCGCTGATCACCTTTGTCGCCTTCTGCCTGATCTCCAGTGCCGGCTACTTCCTCAACGACCTGATCGACGTCGAGCTCGACCGCAAACACCCGAAGAAGCGCTTCCGCCCGCTGGCGGCGCGCGAGCTCTCTGAGGCGGCGGCGAAGACGATCGCCCCGGTGGTCGCCGCGATCGGCGTCGCCATCGGCTTCCTCGTCAGCTGGGAGGTGGGGCTGATGGTCGTCGGCTACGGCGTCGCCCAGGTCGCCTACAGCCTCGGCCTCAAGCAGATCGTGATCATCGACGTGATGACGCTGGCGGGACTGTTCATCCTCCGCGTCGCCGCCGGTGCCGAGGCCGTCGACGCCCACGCCTCGGAGTGGCTGATCCTCTGCACCGGCATGCTCGCCGCCTTCCTCGGCTTCACCAAGCGCCGCCAGGAGGCCGTCTCCGAGCTGCACGAAGGGACCTCGACCCGGCCCGTCCTCGAGCACTACTCGCTGCCCTTCCTCGACCAGATGGTCTCCCTGGTCACCACCGGCACCGTGATCAGCTACGCGATCTACACCGTCAACTCACCGCTGATCGGCAGCCAGATGATGCTCACCATCCCGCCAGTCGTCTACGGCATCTTCCGCTACCTCTACCTGATCTATGACCGCTCAGACGACCGCTCGATGGCTCAGATCGTCGCCGGCGACCGCGGTATCCAGGCGGCTGGCGCGGCCTTCGCGGTGATCGCCTTCCTGCTGCTCTACGTCTTCAACTAGCTGAAGCTCGAGATGTTCGAGTTTTTAGCTGCCGCGAAACCTGTTGTAGTTCAGGTGCAGGAAGCGTCAGGAGGTGCTTCTACCGAGTCGATCCTTGTCTTCATTGGTGGTGTACTCGCAGCCATTGCCGCTGTCACTGCGGCGCTCATCACCACCAGGGGTGCCTCATCTCGCATGGAGCAGCAATTAACCAATGAGAGGGAGCGCTTCGATAGACAGCTGGCCGTGGAGGCAGGGCGGTTCGCAGATCAACTCGAGCATGAGCGGTACCTTGCTCGGCGAGCCGAGGCCAGCGATTCAATAGAGAAAACGTCGCGCCTCATCGCGCAAACCATGTCTTCTCTGAGTGATCTGCTGCGAGAGGTTTTCGCAGGGAGCGAAAAGGAGGAGCACCACAAGTTGGGCGCGAACCTCGATCAGATCCGGGAAGAGACGAATGTAATCGCTCTTAGATTTGGAGTAGGAAGTCCTGTCGTTAGTCGCATTCTCGAGGTGGTTGAGGCAGCAGCTAAATCCTTGCCAGATTCTCACGAGCTGCCTCTATCGGATGAGCGAAAGAAGGAGCTCAAAGCGGCCCGGGAGAAAGTAGGTGAGGCCAACGCTGCCTTCCTGCGCGAGGCAGAACAAGCTTTACGGGCCTACTGATAACTAACCCAGTTCGACCTCGGGCCCGCCGCCTTCCATCAGGTAGAAGCGGGCGCGGCCGATCTCCTCGCCGTTGACCTGGACGACTGCGGCGTGGGGGCCCGGGGTGGAGAAGCTGGCGGTGGCGGCGATCGACATCACCAGGCGCTGCTCCTGGCCTTGGGGGAGACCGGGGGGGCGGCCGGTCTCGAAGTTGGCGGTGAGGCCCTCGCCCAGCTCGTTGCCGTCGGGGTCCTGGACGGTGACGACGAGCTCGTGGGGGTCGTTGGTCTCGTGCCAGGCGACGTCGATGCCGAGGCCGATCGAGAAGGACCACTCGGCGGGGAGCTCGGGGAGGCGGAGGACGTTCCAGCCGCCGCCGGTCAGGTAGAGCTTGCCGTTGACGGCCTCGCTGTAGTCGCAGAGGAGGAGGAAGCCGATGTTCACGGGCTCTCGCCCTCGGCGTAGGGGGTCACCGGCAGGTCGGAGCGCAGTTCGACCTTGCCGTTGCGGGTGAACTGGAGGTCGATCGTCTCGTTCTTGCGGTAGGTGCCCCAGAGCCCCAGGTACATCGCCAGCCAGCGGCTCGCCCCGACCTTCTCCTTGACGATCGGGCGGCCGAAGTGGATCTCGCCGCCTTCGATCCGGTAGCTGCCGGGGTCCTGCTCTATCCCGTTGATGAAAACGGCGAAGGGTGGCTCGGCGCCAGCCGGCAGCTTCACCCGCTCGCCGGCGGCAAAGCTGCCCTTGGGGATCTCGGTCTCGGTTCTGCTCATCGTCGCTCCGCTTCCAGAGTCTCGCGCACGAGGTCGAACGGCGTGTCGTGGTGGGTCGGGTCGAGCTCCTCCCGCACTACCCCACCCTTGAAGGGGACGAACGTGCCGTCGCCGCGCACGTCGACGCCCGCCGCCGACTTCTTGAAGAGGCGGCCGCTGCTCAGCTCCAGGCGCGCATGGACCTGGTCGCCGGGCGCGAAGTCCCGCAGCGACTGCACCGGCCGCAGCGGTCCCTCGCTGCGGATCGAGAGCGCCCGCTCCCGCATCGCCGCCACCGCCTCGCCGAGATCGTCGAAATGCTGGTGGTCTACGTCAGAGCCGTGGCGGATCGTTAACTTCCAGCCGGACACGGCACCGGGCCAGTCTGGCTAGGAGGGGTCGGATGGGGAGCCGCCGGACTCCGCTTCCTTGAGTTTCTGTCGGAGGGCGCGGAACCGCTCTTCGGAGCGTTTTAGAGACCGCTGAAGATTCTCCGGCAGGCCTTTGTCCCGATCCGAGATGGGGGGAGCTGGTTGCTTGACGATCTTCGACATAGCTGGGAAACGTAGAGATGTCATCGGTCAGACCTGTCCTGGAGTTAAGGCGTCGCTGGCAACTGCGGTCAAGAAGTCCTCGATTTCATTCAGCAGCTGGTCCTCCAACTGACTGAGAACGCTCTCCTCCTGAGATCGATCGGAGACGAGCGTAACGGCGCCAACCGGGAGCCTGCCCAGGACCGGATCCTCTTCGATCATCACAGGACTCGCCAGGATCCAGCGCCATTTTTGGTGTTCCTGGGGAAATTGCACCTGCGGGTTTCCCCGGCAGAAGGCATCCACCGCCGCTCGACTAGAGGGTTGGGTAATCAGACGGATATCGATCCCCCCGGGGTGGGTCCAAGTTCGATCCGAGCACCCGATCAGGGCCAGGGATGTGAGTGGATCGGGGTGAAGCGGGGTATCGCCCTTCTTCTCCAATCGAGCCGGAGATCGGCACCAGAGGTGGACGGCGAGCGTCTCTTCGGAGAGGTCGTAGTTTGCGTCTTCGAGGGCCGCAGCGACGGTGTCGAGCCATTCCTCGATGATTTCCTGAATCTCGTGCTGCGAGATTCGGAAGTTCTCCCTCGAGGCGAGCCCGAGGTCCGAGCTCAATGCCTCATACCAGGCATCGAGGCGCTTGCCATAGCGAACCGCGGTCGGTGATTCCTTGTGGTGGGAAATCTCATGAAGGAACTGTCCGGGCTGCGACCGGAAGTCGGCTTGTAGGGCAGTGAGGTGGGCGTACTCCCAGCGGCCCCGCCGCAACTCGGCGAAGAGATCCTCAACGGCGTTCGGGGCATGGCGCTTATCCAGCGTCTTTGCCTCGTCGGCGTCTTGAACCAGGAGGGCGATGGGTGGCCTCTCGGCCTTTGCGTACCTGAAGATGTAGCGGAGGAGGTGCTGGTCGGTCAGACTTGCCCCGATGAATATGACAGTCGAATCTTCAAGTCGCTGTCGTAGATAGCTCTCCTGCCAGGGAAAATTGGTGGCATCTGCGGGGTGGTAGTCGGCCTCGGTCAGGGTGACTTCTTCCGCCGTGCCATCTTCGGTTAGAACGCCGTGCAGATGACGAACGACGAGATGGCCCTCCGGTTCCTCTGAGTCCAGGCAGAAGGGTCGGACCTCGACTCCCTCCAGCTCCTCTTCCAGGGCTTTCTCGAGCGTAAGGTCGTAGTTGGTGGTCGCTATCTCGCAATGCTCTTCCAGCTCCGTCATCACGGCGTAAAGCCTTGCCACCGCCCAGGCAGTGGACCCAGGCCGGTTCCACTGCCAGCGGTTCGGCCAGTCGTAGAGGCAGTTACGCAGCTCCTCGTCGAACCGGTCTCCCAATACGGCTCTAGCCATAGTGGCCGCTCCAAGGGCGCCTCCCTCGGTTATGGCCAGGTGCGCGGTTTCAACGACCTCCGGCGGATAGTCGGAGCTGTCAGGGGAGACCCCTGGGCTCAGCGCCCGCAGCAGCAAACGTTCCACCAGCTCGCTCCAGAGCGGAAACCCCACCTCGGCCGACGCGCCGGCTCCGACGACGATCGTTATCCGGCGCTCACCCGCCAGGCGATCGATCGCCTGGCGGGTTCTTTGACGGCGAAAGAACTGCTTGTTCCATTCTTCTTCGTTGTGCGCCACGGGCCGGGCATCCTAGGAAATGTTCACGAACCCGGCTGTAGGCCTGCGCCCATGGCCCGCCTTCACATCGGGCGTGCCTATCTCTCATGAGGAAACAGGCACACCGATGTGACTGCGTCCTAGTTCTCAGGCGGCAGCAGGACCGCGTTGATCGCGTGGACGATCCCGTTGCTGCAGCGGATGTCGGTCGTGATGATCTTCGAGTCGTTGACGAAGGCGTTTTTGCCGCGGACCGAGAAGGTCACCTTCGAGCCCTCGGCGGTCTCGGCTGATTTCATCTTCAGCACCTTGCTGGCCGGGAGCTTGCCGGGCAGCACGTGGTAGAGCAGCACCTTCTTCAGCATCGCTTTGTTCGACGCCAGTTCGTTCAGGGTCTTCTTCGGCACCTTGGCGAAGGCGGCGTTGGTGGGGGCGAAGACGGTGTAGTTCGTGTTGCCGGAGAGAGTGCCGACGAGCCCCGCTTTCTTGACCAGGGAGACGAGGGTGGAGAACTGAGGCGCACCCGCCGCCGTCTCGACGATGTTCTTGCCGGGAGCCGCGCTTGCGCTGCTGACCGGGAGCGCAATCAGGGAAATTGCGGCGGCCAGAACTACGAGTCGCTTGAGCATGGATCCTCCTTACTTAGGGGAGTTTTTCCTTTGCTCTTCCCTACGAGGCAGTCGCCGCAGCGGATGCCTCGGATATGGGGTCCCGGCGACTAGGCGCCGCGACGGGTGCGCTTCGGGCGGCGCGCCGGCGGGCCGACGATTTTCTCCGGCCCCTCGCGGTTCTCGATCGGCACGTACTCGCGCTCGCGCTCGCCGGTGTAGATCTGCCGCGGGCGGGCGATTTTCTTCTCCGGGTCTTCCTGCATCTCCATCCACTGCGCGACCCAGCCGGAGGTGCGGGGGATGGCGAAGATCACCGTGAACATGTCGGCGGGGATCCCCAGCGCCTCGTAGATGATCCCCGAGTAGAAGTCGACGTTCGGGTAGAGCTTGCGCTCGGTGAAGTACTCGTCGTCGAGCGCCCGCTTCTCCAGCTCGCGGGCGATCTCGACCAGCGGGTTGTACTCGGTCGCCTCGAAGACCTCGTCGATGTACCCCTGGATGATTCGCGCCCGCGGGTCGTAGTTCTTGTAGACCCGGTGGCCGAAGCCCATCAGTTTCTCCTCGCGCTGCTTCACCCGCTCGAGGAAGTCGGGGATGTTCTCCGGCGACTCGATCCGCCGCAGCATCCGCAGCACCGCCTCGTTGGCGCCGCCATGCAGCGGCCCGTAGAGCGCCGCCACGCCGGCCGCGACCGCCGAATAGGGATCGACGTCGGAGGAGCCGACGCTGCGCACGGCGCTGGTCGAGCAGTTCTGTTCGTGGTCGGCGTGGAGGATGAAGAGGACGTCGAGCGCCTTCGCCAGCACCGGCTTCGGGATGTGCCGGTCCTCGGTCTTCTTGAAGACCATCGAGAGGAAGTTCTGGGCGTAGTCGAGCTCGTTGTCGGGGTAGACGTAGGGCAGTCCCATGTTGTGCCGGTAGGAGAAGGCGGCGAGGGTTGGGACCTTGGCGATCAGGCGCACGGCGGCCATGTAGCGCTCTTCGGGGTCGCCGATCTGCTTCGCGTCGGGGTAGAAGGTCGAGAGCGCGCCGACGCCGGCCAGCAGCATCCCCATCGGGTGGGCGTCGTAGCGGAAGCCCTCGAAGAAGTGCTTGAGGTCCTCGTGGACGAAGGTGTGGTGGGTGATGTCGTAGACCCAGCGGTCGAGCTGGGCCTCGGTCGGCAGCTCGCCGAAGATCAGCAGGTAGGCGACCTCGAGGTAGGTCGAGCGCTCGCAGAGCTGCTCGATCGAGTAGCCGCGGTGTTCGAGGACGCCGGCGGCGCCGTCGATGTAGGTGATCGAGGAGCGGCAGGCGGCGGTGTTGGTGAAGGCCGGGTCATAGGCCATCAACCCGAATTCGCTCTCCTTCACTTTGATCTGGCGCAGGTCCATCGCCCGCACCGTGCCGTCGGAGATCGGCACCTCGTAGCTCTGGCCGGTGCGGTTGTCGGTGATCGTCAGCGACTCGTTCGCCGAACCGGATGAGGCATTGGCGTCGGCGGTCGGGTCCTGCGTCTGCTGCTCGGTGGCCATCGCCCCTCCTTGGTGACTGGGTTCGTCCGGAGGTGCGAAGTATCGCAGTTCGGGGTCGGCGCCCTGTTACGAAGCCGAGGGGGCGGGGCCCTCGAACTGCGTCATCGCGCGCAGTTCCTCGAAGCGCCCGTCGATCTCCTCACGGCTCAGCCGCGAGACCCGCTCGGTCCCGAACTCTTCGACGTTGAAGGAGGCGAGGACGGTGCCGTACCCCATCGCCCGCCGCAGCTCGGCGTCGTCGATCTCTCCCGGGCAGCCGTCGAGGTAGCCGAAGAAGCCGCCGGCGAAGCTGTCGCCGGCGCCGGTCGGGTCGCGGACGTCCTCGAGCGGGAAGCCCGGCAGGGCGAAGAAGCCGTTCTCGGTGAAGAGCGCCGCCCCGTACTCGCCCTGCTTGGCGATCACCGCCCGCGGTCCCGACGCCATCACCGCGCGGGCGGCCCGGGCCAGGTTCGACTCGCCCGTGAGCATCCGGATCTCAGCGTCGTTGACGACGAGGACGTCGACCTCGGCGATCGCCGAGGTCAGCGAGTCCTTGGCGGTTTCGATCCACAGGTTCATCGAGTCGAGGCCGCTGAGGCGAGCCGCGGTGCACTGGGCGCGCACCTGCCGCTGCAGATCCGGCTGGATGTTGGCGAGGAAGAGCGTGTCGGCCTGCTGGGCCGCCTCGGAGAGCTTCGGCTCGAACTCGCCGAAGACGCCGAGCTGGGTGTCCTCGGTGTGGGCGACGTTGAGGTCGTACTCGTAGCGACCGCGCCAGAAGAAGGATTTGCCTCCCGCGACCTGCTCGACGTCATCGCAGACGATGCCGCGCTTCTGCAGCACCTCGAACTGCTCGGCGCCGAAGTCGTCGCCGACCGGGCCGACCGGCCGCACCTCGGTGAAGAAGCTGGCGGCGAGGGAGAAATGGACGGCGGCACCGCCGAGCATGCGCTCGCGCTCCCCGAAGGGAGTCTTGACCGCGTCGAAGGCGATTGAGCCGACTACCGTCAGGGACACGGGCGGAACAGTATCCGTAGGATCGCCGCGATGATTCGCAACCCGCGAGGTGCCCGATGAAAGCGATCCAGATCGACGAGTTCGGCGGACCGGAGGTCCTCGACTACCGCGACGTCGCCGACCCCAGTCCGAAGCTGGCCGAGGTCGTGATCAACGTCAAGCGCTGCGGGGTCAACTTCGCCGACACCCACGCTTCCCGCAACGACTACCTCGCCGAGCAGACCCTGCCGCTGATTCCGGGCGCGGAGGTCAGCGGGCAGCTCTCGAATGGCCATCGGGTGGCGGCGCTGCTCGGCAGCGGCGGCTACTCCGAGAAAGTCGCGGTGCCCAAATCGCAGCTGATCCCGCTTCCCGACGAGGTCGACTACGACCAGGCGGCCGGCGGGCTGCTGCAGGGGTTGACGGCGATCGCGCTGGTCCACCGCTGCGCCCGGATCGAGCCTGGCGAGACGATCGTCGTCGAGGCCGCCGCCGGCGGCACCGGCACGCTCGCCGTGCAGCTTGCGAAGCGGGCGGGCGCACGGGTGATCGGCCTCGCCTCCAGCGAGGAGAAGCGCGAGCTGGTGCGCGGCCTCGGCGCCGACGCCTGCGTCGACTCCCGGGCCGAGGACCTCGGCGAGGCGATTCGCGAGGCCAACGACGGCAAACGCGTCGACGCCGTCCTGCACATGAGCGGCGGGGACGCCTTCGAGGCCGAGATGGGCGCGCTCGCCCCGCTGGGCCGCATGGTCGTCTTCGGAATCGCCTCGCGCGAACAGCGCCAGATCTCCACCGCATCGCTGCTGCGGGGCTCGAAGGCGGTGATCGGGTTCTGGCTCGCGCACCTGCTCAGCCGCCCCGATCTACTGGGTCCGATGATCCAGGATCTGCTGGGGGCTATCGCCGCGGACCAGCTGACGGTTACGATCGGGGAGGTCTACCCGTTGTCGGAAGCGAAGCGGGCCCATGAAGACCTGATCGCCCGCCGCACCTCTGGCAAGCTCCTCCTCGATCCCAGCAAGTGACTCCTTCTCAAGTGACCACTCCTCAGTGACCGCCTTCAAAGACCTCGGCCTCTCGCCTGACATCCAGCAGGCGCTGGACGAGCTCGGCTTCGAGGAGCCGACGCCGATCCAGGAGCAGGCGATCCCGGAGCTGCTCGGCGGCCACGACGTGATCGGCCAGGCCCAGACCGGGACCGGAAAGACCGCCGCCTTCGGGCTACCCTTGCTCCAGTACCTCGACCCGGAGAACGACGAGGTGCAGGCGATCGTCCTCACCCCGACCCGCGAGCTCTGCATCCAGGTGACCCAGGCGCTGCGGACCTTCGCCGAGCACCTGCCGATCGAGATCGTCGCCGTCTTCGGCGGCGCCCCGATCCGCTCGCAGCAGTCGCAGCTGCGCTCCGGGGCGCACGTGGTCGTCGCCACCGTCGGTCGGATGAAGGACCTGATGTCGCGCCGCTCGCTGGTCCTCACCGCGGCCCGCTACGTCGTCCTCGACGAGGCCGACGAGATGCTCGACCTCGGCTTCATCGAGGACGTCGAGAAGATCCTGCGTATGTGCCCGAGCGGGCGCCAGACGGCGCTGTTCTCGGCGACGATGCCGCCGCCGATCCAGAAGCTGGCCGAGGGCTACATGTACGACCCGGTGACGATCAAAATCACCCCGAAACAGCTGACGGTCGACAAGATCTCCCAGGCCTTCGTCGAGGTCCCCGCCAAGGAGAAGGCCGCGCGCCTGGTCGAGCTGCTGAAGACCGAAGAGCCCGAGCAGGCGATCATCTTCACCCGGACCAAAATCGGCGCCTCGAAGCTGGAGAAGACGCTGAAGGACAAAGGCCTCGACGTGAAGGCGCTGCACGGCGACCTCAGCCAGGGGGTGCGCGACGGGGTGATGATCTCATTCAAGGACCACCGGGTGAAGCTGCTGGTGGCGACCGACATCGCCGCCCGCGGGCTCGACGTCGAGCACGTCACCCACGTCATCAACTACGACGTGCCGAACTCCTCGGAGACCTACGTGCACCGGATCGGCCGCACCGGCCGGGTCGGCCGCACCGGGCGCGCGATCACCTTCGTCACCCCCGACCAGCGCGACGAGATCGCCCGCATCGAGCGCGACGTGAAGACCAAGATCGGCGAGTGGGAAACGCCGGAGGAGCGGCTCGAACACGCGCCGCCGCCGCGGCGACGCGAGCGCGAGCGGGGGGAGCGGCGCGAGAGGCAGCCGAAGAAGGCAGCGGCCGAGGCGGACGGCGACGGCGGTGGCGAGAAGGCGACGACGACCAAGCTCTTCGTCAACCGCGGCGAAAACAGCGGTATCAACGAGGAGGCGCTGCGCTGGGCGCTGCGCGAGGGCGCCGTCCTGCCCGACGAGGCCGTCCACGACGTCCGCGTCCTCCACCGATTCTCCTTCGTCGAGGTCGACCCCGAGCTCGCCGAGAAAACCGTCGAGTTCCTCGACGGCACCAAGCTCGAGGGCAAAGAGATCCGCCTCGAGATCGCTAAGAGCTAGTCAGCTCGGCGACTGTCTCCAGCAACCGGTCGAAGTCGATCGGCTTGGTTACGTAGCCGTCGATCGCCAGATCGGTGGGAGCGTTGGCGTCGTCGCGGTTCTGGTGGGCGCTGACGATCAGGGCCGGGACCTCCCAGCCGGCGGCGCGCAGCTCGCGCAGGGCGTCGATCCCCGACTTGCGCGGCATCATCGCGTCGAGCAGCAGCATGTCCGGCTTGACGCCGGCGGCGATGTGGTCGAGCACCTCCTGGCCGTCGGCGGCGGTCTCGACCGCGTACCCGGCCATCTCCAGCCGCGTCCGCATCAGCAGCAGGATCGTCTCCGAGTCGTCGGCGACGAGGATCGTCGCCATCAGCTCGCCTCCGCCGGGCTCGCCTGACCGCTGCTCCCGTCGCCGCCCAGAGACGGCTTGGCGGCCGCGACCGGCAGGCGGACGTGGAAGGTCGAGCCCTGGCCGACGGTCGACTCGGCGGCGATGCTGCCGCCGTGCAGCTCGACCAGGGATTTCGAGATCGCCAGTCCGAGACCGGTGCCGCCGACGCGCTGGGTGAGGCCGGCGTCGCCGCGGGTGAAGCGTTCGAAGATCCGTTCCATCTGTTCGGCCGGAATTCCCGGTCCGTCGTCGCTCACGCTGATCTCCACCTCGGCGCCGACGGCGCGCGCCGACACCCGGATGGACGCACCTTCGGGCGAGTACTCATGCGCGTTCGTAAGCAGGTTCACGAGAATCTGGCGAATTCGGTCTGGCTCGACGTCGATCAGCGGCAGGCCGGGCGGGACGTGTTCCGTGAGCGACTGGTTCCCGGCCTCCGTCTGAGCCCGCATCGTACGCACGACGTCCTCGATCAGCGGCGCGACCTCGGTCGGCTGCGGGCGGACCTGGAGGCGACCTGCGTCGCTGCGGGCGAGGTCGAGGAGGTCGTTCAGCAGCCGCACCAGGTGGCGGCAGTTGTCGAGGATGATCTCGACCGTCTCCGCCTGCCGCGGGGTGAGCGAGTCGCGCTCGAGCATCAGCAGCTCGGCGAAGCCCTGGACCGAGGTGAGCGGGCTGCGGAGCTCATGCGAGGCGGTGAGGACGAACTCGTCTTTGAGGCGGTCGAGCTGTTCGCGCCGGCTCTCCTCCTGCTCGAGCTCCTCGGCCATCTCGTTGAAGGCGGTGCCGAGCGTCGCCGTCTCGGAGAGGCCGCCGACCTCGACCCGGGTGCTGCGGTCGCCGGCGGCGAGCCGGCCGGCGGCGTCCACCAGCTCCTCGAGGGGTCGGCGCATCGAGGAGATCAGGCCGCTGAAGAGGAGCAGCGCCCCGGTCAGGCCGGCGAGCAGCCCGGCGGCGACGAGCAGCGCCGTGTCGCGGGTGTCGCCGGAGATCTGGTCCTGCAGTTCGTCTCGCCGCTCTCCCTCGCGTCGGACCTGTTCCCGCGCCGCCTGGCCGCCGGTCCCCTGCGCGACTTCCACCCGGGCCGACATCTCCGCCTGGTAGGAGAGGGCGATCTGGTCCTCGAACTCCTGGCGCTGTTCGAGGAAGCGGCCGACGCCGATCACCGCCATCGCGGCGAGCACGGCGAAGCCGATCGCGAACCCGATCCGCAGCCGGTTGGCGAGCGACGGGCTCAGCCGTCGATTGGATCGTGAATATGCTTGCGCCCCTATGGCTGACGAGGCTACCGAGCAGGACGGAACCGTCGCGGCGCCGGATGGCATCGAC
>DATEOT010000020.1:0-5159 GCA_035273795.1 Solirubrobacterales bacterium
CGAGGCGACGAAGATCGCCTGGGCCAACGTCCAGCTGATGCCGGACCCGACGATCCTCAGCTCGGAGACCGGCACCCGCCACCGCACCGCCGAGCGCGTCTCCAAACAGACGACCGCGCTGGTGATCGCGATCTCCCAGCGGCGTGACGTCGTCTCCCTCTACGTCGAGGGGACGAAGTACATCCTCCAGGACATCCCAGCCGTGCTCGCCAAGGCGAACCAGGGCCTGGCGACCCTCGAGAAGTACCGCCAGCGGCTCGACCAGGTCTCCGCCCGCCTCACCCAGCTCGAGTTCGAGGGCGGCGGCGTCCTCCACGACGCGCTCTCCGCTCTGCAGCGAGCCGAGCTGGTGACGCGGATGGCGGTCGAGGTCGAGCGCTACATCGTCGAGCTCGGCACCGAGGGCCGGCTGATCGAGATGCAGCTGGAGGAGACGATGGTCGGCGTCGCCGCCGACAAGACCGCGCTGATCCGGGACTACTCGGTCGAGGACTCCGAGCAGAGCCTTACCGCGGTCCTGCAGGCGCTGGGCCGGATGCCACACCAGGACGTGCTCGACTTCGGTCGTCTCGCCGAGCTGCTCGGCTACGACCGCAAGGTCAACACCCTGGACTTCCCGGTCGCGCCGCGCGGATACCGGGTGCTGGGCCGGGTCCCCCGCATTCCCAAGCTTGTCGTTCAGAAGATCACCCAGGAGCTGGGCGGGCTCGACGAGGTCCTTGCGGCCTCCGACGAAGAGCTCGCCGCCGTCGACGGAGTCGGGCCCGCACGGGCCAAAGACATCCGCGAGGGCCTGCGCCGGCTTCAGGAGGTCGATCTGGTCGACCGGTACTTGCAGAGCTGACGGCCCACTCGCCGTCGACAAACGAAAGGAGTCACCGATTTCCGAGCTAGACGAGGCCACTGTGGAGGCTGTCTTCGAGGACGTGGAGTACGTCTGCGACTTCGAGATAGGCGACAAGGTTGTCTACCCGCATCACGGTGCGGGCCTGGTGATGACCAAAGAGACCCGCGAGCTGATGGGGGAGAAGCGTGAATACCTCACGATCAAGATCCTCCACAACGAGCTGACGGTGATGGTGCCCTGCGAAAACGCCGGCAAAGCGGGCTTGCGGCGCATCATCGACGAGGAAGAAATCAAGAAAGTCACCGACGTCCTCACCGACGACGTCTCGGAGATGCCGAAGAACTGGAACCGGCGCTTCAAGTACAACCGCGAGAAGATCAAGACCGGCGACGTCTTCGAGCTGGCCGAGGTCGTTCGCAACCTCGCCATCCGCGAGATGGAAAAGGGCCTCTCCACCGGAGAGAAGCAGATGTACACCCGGGCGAAGAAGATCCTCGCCTCGGAGTTCATGTACGCGCTCGACAAGGACGAGGACGGCGCCGAGGAATACCTCGACGGCCTCCTGGAGGAGCGCTTCGCCGCCACCGCGGCTGCGTAAGCAGCCCGCAGTCACCGCAGTCATCGCGGCCGCCGGCTCCGGGGAGCGACTCGGAGCCGGCGGCCCGAAGGCCTTCGTCCCGGTCGGGGGGAGGCCGATGATCGAGTGGTCGATCGACGCCTTCCAGGCGTGCGATTCGGTGCGCTCGATCGTCGTCGCGGCGCCTCCGGGCCATGTCGACGCCGTCCCCGGCGGAGGCCTGGACGTCGTCGCCGGGGGCGCCACCAGGGCGCAGTCGGTCGTCAACGCCCTCGAGGCGGTCGCGTCGGACTACGTCGCGATCCACGACGCGGCACGGCCGCTGCTGACGCCGGATCTGGTCGAAGCGTTGGTCGCCGAGCTCGATGCCGCACCGGAGGCCGCCGGCGTGATCGCCGCCGCCCCGGTCACCGACACGATCAAGCGAGCTTCCGAGACGAGCCGGCAGTTTGCCTCCCATGAGGACGGAAACTGCCGGGTCGCGATCGAGCGAACCGAGGACCGGGGCGAATTGTGGGCGGCGCAGACGCCGCAGGTCTTCCGCGCCGAGGCGCTCCGCGAGGCGCTTGCCGCGGCTGAGCGGCCGGAGGCGGCGACGGACGAGGCGATGCTGGTCGAGCAGGCCGGCGGTACCGTCCTCATCCATTCCGTCGAAGGGCAGAACCTGAAGGTGACGACGCCGCTCGACCTGCGCGTCGCCGAGCTGCTTTTGCAGTCCCGTCGGTAGGCTCGGAATCCGATGCTGACCGACTACCACCTGCACCTGCGCCCGGACGAGGAGGGCACCACCTTCGAGCGTTATTTCACCGCCGAGAACGTCGACCGCTACCTCGCCGCCGCGGCCGATGCGGGGATCGAGGAGCTGGGCGTCTCCGAGCACGTCTACCGCTTCCGCCAGGCGCTCGACCTCTGGAGCCACCCGCTCTGGGTCGAAAACGCCTTGGACGACGTCGACGCCTACTGCGAGTTCGTCCGCGGTACGCCGCTGCGGCTGGGGATCGAGTGCGACTACGTCCCCGGTGCCGAGGAGCGGATCGCCTCGTTGCTGGAGCCGCGCGACTTCGACTACGTGGTCGGCTCGGTCCACTTCATCGGCGAGGGCGACGCGGCCGTCGATCACGACGGCTTCGACGTCTGGGAGGGCGACGGCGACGCCGACGAGATCTGGCGCCGCTACTTCAAGGCGCTTGCGGACTGCGCGCGCTCGGGCCTCTACGACATCCTCGCCCACCCGGACCTGGTCAAGGTCTGGGGTCGGGCGCGCCCGCTTCCGGATCGCGACCTCCGCGCCTTCTACGAGCCCGCCGTAGAAGCGATCGCGGAGAGCGGGATCGCGGTTGAGATCTCCACCGCCGGCATCCGCAAGCCGGTCGGCGAGCTCTACCCATCCCGCCAGTTCGCCGAGATGTGCGTCGAGGCGGGGGCCGTCTTCGCGCTCTCCTCCGACGCCCACCTGCCCGAGCAGGTCGGCTTCGAATACGACCAGGCAGTGCGGTTTCTCGACGAGCTGGGGGTGGGGGAGATATGCGTCTTCGAGCAGCGCCAACGGAGTCTCGCGCCCCTGGGCAGCCGCGTCCGCTGACCATGGTCGGGCTCGGCTACGACAGCCACCGCTTCGCCCGGGGGCGCCGGCTCGTCCTCGGCGGGGTGGAGATCGACCACGAGCAGGGCCTGGAGGGGCACTCCGATGCCGACGTCCTCACCCATGCGGTGATCGACGCCCTGCTCGGGGCCACCGGCGGCGGCGACATCGGCTCGATGTTCCCCGACGACGACCCCGCCTGGAAGGACGCCGACTCGATCGACCTGCTGCGCACGGTGGTGGGCACGATCTCGGGGCCGATCGTCAACATCGACGCGACCCTGATCTGCGAGCAGCCGCGCCTCGCCCCCCACAGGGCGGAGATGGAGCGGATCATCGCCGAGGCCACCTCGGCCCGCGTCAGCGTCAAGGCGACCAGCAACGAGGGCATGGGCTTCGTCGGTCGCGGCGAGGGAATCGCCTGCATCGCGGTCGCCAGCGTCGATTCCGAATAGTCTTCCGGCGGGATGGCCAAAGCACAAGGCAATGCGGCGGGTGTGAAAGGTTCGCTCTCCGACTTGAGGTTCCAGGGCAAGGTCCTGCACGAGGCCGGGATCGTGGCCCCGATGCGCCCGGACAAAGCGCTGAAGATCGGCGCCACCTTCCTTCGCTGGGGCGCCTCGCCGGCGACCGGCGTCGCCACCGCGGCGATCCACTACCCGCACGAGCTGGCGATCGTCGACGAGCGCGGCGCCCTCACCTGGGAGCGCCTGCACCGTCGCTCCAACGCCCTGGCCCACGCCTTCGCCGAGATGGGGATCGGCCCCGGCGACGGGGTCGGGGTGATGTGCCGCAACCACCGCGGCTTCATCGAGGCTACGCTCGCGGCGGCCAAGCTCGGCGCCAGCGCGCTCTACCTGAACACGATGTTCGCCGGCCCGCAATTGGCCGAGGTGACCCGCCGCGAGGGGCCGAAGGCGCTCGTCTACGACGAGGAGTTCAGCGACCTCCTCTCCGGGGTCGACGACTCCGTCACCCGCATCGTCGGCTGGTGCGAGGGCGAGGTCTCGGGGCCGACGCTCGACGGCCTGATCGAGGGCGGCGACGAGTCGAACCTGAAGCCGCCGCCCGAGAAGCCCAAATTCGTGATCCTCACCTCGGGCACCACCGGCACTCCGAAGGGGGCCCAGCGCTCCAGCCCGGAAGGGCTGCTGCCGATCGCCTCGCTGATCGACAAGATCCCCTTCCGCAGCCGGATGACGATGATGATCGCGGCGCCGCTCTTCCACTCCTGGGGCTTCTTCCACTTCGTGATGAGCCTGCCGACGGCCTCGACGATGGTCCTGCGGCGGCGCTTCGACCCCGAGGAGACGCTGCAGGCGATCGAGCAGAGCCGCGCCGACGTCCTCGCCGCGGTGCCGGTGATGATCCAGCGCATCCTCACCCTGCCCGAGCAGACGCTGGAGAAATACGGCCTGCCGTCGCTGAAGATCACCTCGCTCTCCGGCTCGGCGCTACCGGGTGAGCTGGCGATCGCCTGGATGGACCGCTTCGGCGACAACGTCTACAACCTCTACGGCTCGACCGAGGTCGCCTACGCGACCGTCGCCACCCCGGAGGACCTGCGCGCCGCTCCCGGCACCGCCGGCAAGCCGCCGCGCGGCACCAAGATCTGCCTCTACGACGAGAACGGCAAGGAGGTGCGGCAGGGCGAGGTCGGCCGCATCTTCGTCGGCAACGAAATGGCGATGGAGGGCTACACCGGCGGTGGCGGCAAGGAGATGCTCGACGGTCTCTACTCCAGCGGCGACGTCGGTCACATCGATTCCGATGGACGCCTGTTCATCGACGGTCGCGACGACGAGATGATCGTCTCCGGCGGCGAGAACGTCTTCCCGCGCGAGGTCGAGGACCTGCTCTCCGACCACGAGGCGGTCGAGGAGGTTGCCGTGATCGGGGTCGAGGACGACGAGTTCGGGCAGCGCTTGAAGGCCTTCGTCGTCATCCGCAGGGAGGTCGAGGTCTCGGCCCAGGACTTGACCGCCCACGTCAAGGCCAACCTCGCCTCTTACAAGAGCCCACGAGAAATCGAGTTCCTCGACGAATTGCCGCGCAACGCGACGGGCAAGGTCCTCAAGAAGGACCTGCGGGCGCGCGAGTCCGAGAAGTCCGCGTAGGACCCCGGGGAGGGGTTCGGCGGACAACAGCGGGGA
>DATEOT010000021.1:0-2682 GCA_035273795.1 Solirubrobacterales bacterium
GATCGCGAGAAGGTCGAGGCGGCGCTGGCGGCGGTCGGCCTCGGCGGCCTCGGCAAGCGCAACCCGCACGAGCTCTCCGGCGGCCAGCAGCAGCGGGTCGCGCTGGCCCGCGCGCTCGTCGCCGAGACGCGGGCGCTGCTCCTCGACGAGCCCTTCTCCAACCTCGACGCCGGCCTGCGGGCGCGGGTCCGCGAAGAGGTCCGCGAGATCCTCGCCGAGCAGCAGCTGACCTCGGTCTTCGTCACCCACGACCAGGAGGAGGCGCTCAGCGTCGCCGACGTCGTCGCCGTCGTCAACGAGGGACGGGTCGAGCAGGTCGGGACGCCCGAGGACGTCTACTCGCGGCCTACCACCCGCTGGGTCGCCAGCTTCCTCGGCGAGATCGAGGTGCTGCCCGGGCGGGCGAACAACGGCACGATCGAGTGCGAGCTCGGCCAACTGCCCAACCGCGACGGCCTCACCGGCGAGGTCGACGTGCTGGTGCGGCCCGAGTCGCTGGCGATCGGCACGATCGAGCCGCCCGACCGTCGCAGCGAGAAGGCAACCGTCGTCTCCCGCAGCTTCTTCGGCCACGACCAGCTGGTCGAGCTAGAGCTACCCTCGGGCAACGTCGTCAAAGTCCGCCGCCTCGGCTTTCCCGCCTGGCATCCCGGCGACAACGTGCGGATCTGGATCGAGGGGCCGGCGGACGTTCTGGCGCGCGACGCCTAGAGAACGTCCTGCAGGGCCTCGTCGAGCTGGGGGTATTTGAACTCGTAGCCCAGCTCCCGCGTCCGCTTCGGGATCACCCGCTGGCCGCCGCGCAGCACCCGGCCGAACTCCTTGCCGAATTTGAGGTCGAGGACGAGGCCGGGGACCGGCACCACGGCGGGGCGGTTGAGCGCCCGGCCGAGAGCCTTGGAGAAGTCCTTGTTCGTCGCCGGGTAGGGAGCGGTCGCGTTTACGGTGCCGCTGACCCCGTCGTCGTCGAGCGCCCAGAGCAGGATCCCGACCTCGTCGTCGATGTGGATCCAGGAGAGGTACTGGTCGCCGCCGGCGAGCGGGCCGCCGACGCCGAGCTTGAACGGGGCCAGCATCTCGCCCAGCATCCCGCCCTCGGCGCTCAGCACCTGGCCGGTGCGGACGATCACCAGGCGGATACCGGCGTTGTCGAGCTCGTGGGCGGCGGCCTCCCAGGCCTGCACCACCTTGGAGTCGAAGCTCTCGCCGCCGGGCCCGTCGCGCTCGTCGACTTCGTCGGAGCCGCGGTCGCCGTAGTAGCCGACCGCCGACTGGCTGACCAGCACCTTCGGCGGCTGCTCCAGCGCCTCGATTCCCTGCACCAAATTGTGGGTGCCGGTGCGCCGGCTCTCCATGATCTTCTGCTTCGCCTCGTCGGTCCATTTCTGGTCGATCCGCTCGCCGAGCAGGTGGATCACGCCGTCGACGCCCTCGAAGGCGGCCGGGTCGGGCCGTTCCAGCGTCGGCTCCCACCGGTGCCAGGTGACGCGGGGGTTGGCGGAGCGGGCGCGCGCGGGGTTGCGGGTGAGCCCGACGACGTCGTCGCCGCGGGCGAACAGCGCATCACACAGAGCCCGGCCGATCAGGCCGCTGGCGCCGGTGACGAGGACCCGCACTAACTGGCCTCGACCGTGGCGAAGGTCCCGGTCTCTTCGTCGATGCGAGCGATGCCGTCGCGCTTCGCCTCGTCGACGACCGCCTCGGCGACCTTGGGGGCGACTTCGCGGTTGAAGACGCTGGGGATGATGTAGTCCTCGGCGAGGTCGGACTCGGAGACCGCCATCGCGATCCCCTTCGCGGCGGCCAGCTTCATCTCGTCGGTGATCGCCGCCGCGCCGGCGTCGAGGGCGCCGCGGAAGACGCCGGGGAAGGCGAGCACGTTGTTGATCTGGTTCGGATAGTCCGACCGCCCGGTGGCCATGATCCGCACGTAGGGCGCGGCGTCCTCGGGCATCACCTCGGGCGTCGGGTTGGCCATCGCGAAGACGATCGCGTCGTCGTTCATCTTTCCCAGCGACTCGGCTTTGATGATCCCGGGCCCGGAGAGGCCGATGAAGAGGTCCATCCCCTCGATCGCGTCGTCGGGGGTGCCGCTCACCTTGTCGGGGTTGAAGCTCTCGGCGAACCAGCGCTTGGTCGCGTTCATCTCGCCCGCTTGGTAGTCCTCGCGCTCGGTCGAGAGCGCGCCTTTGCGGTCGCACCCGACGATGTGGCTGACCCCTGCTTCCTGCATCATCTTCGTCACCGCTACCCCTGCGGCGCCGAGGCCAACCACCAGCACCCGCAGCTGCTCGATCGGTTTGCCGGTGATTTTCAGCGCGTTGAAGAGGGCCGCCATCGTCACGATCGCGGTCCCGTGCTGGTCGTCGTGGAAGACCGGGATGTCGAGGCTCTCCTTGAGCCGCTCCTCGATCTCGAAGCAGCGCGGGGCGGAGATGTCCTCGAGGTTGATGCCGCCGAAGGTGGGGGCCATCAGCTCCACCGCGCGGACGATCTCGTCGGCGTCCTGGGTGTCGAGGCAGATCGGGAAGGCGTCGACCTCGGCGAACTCTTTGAAGAGCATGCACTTGCCCTCCATCACCGGCATCGCCGCCTCGGGGCCGATGTTGCCGAGCCCGAGCACGGCGCTGCCGTCGGAGACGACCGCCACCGTGTTCTTCTTGATCGTGTACTCGAAGGCTT
>DATEOT010000022.1:0-8582 GCA_035273795.1 Solirubrobacterales bacterium
GACATCAAACTTCTCCTCTCGAGCGACTTTCAGCGGTAACTACGCAGGATCGCTAAACGACCGGTCGGAAAAAGTGCCTGAAGTCGCAAATAGGCCACCTTGGTGGACGCATGCCGTTACATACATGGTGGCAAGTCCGCAATATCGGCACTAACTTGCGGGTAGCCTTCTGAAGTGAACGAAGAGCTGGGCATGAGCAGGGAACGGATGGGCGAAAAAGCAACGGCGGCGCGTGAGGCCATGGGCGAGCGCGCGAACGCGGCCAAAGAGGCCGTAGAAGAGCGTGCCACCGCGGCGAAAGAGGCGACCGTGGACGCGTTGGCCGCCGTCAAGCCGAAGCTGCGCGGCGTCACCCACGAGTGGGCCTTCTTCCTCTCGCTCGGCTTTGGGGCGGCGCTGATCATCCTCGCCGAGGGTGCCGAGGCGACGCTGGCGGTGGCGATCTACGCGATCAGCCTCTCGGCCCTGTTCGGCACCAGCGCGCTCTACCACCGGGTCAACTGGACCCGGCCCAACGTGCGGCGCTGGATGCGGCGTCTGGACCACTCGATGATCTTCTTCCTCATCGCCGGGACCTACACGCCGTTCGCCCTGCTGGTCCTCAACGGCACCCTGGCGACGGCGATCCTGGTCGTCGTCTGGGCCGGTGCCGTCGCCGGAGCGATCGTCGAGATGATCTGGATCGACCACCCGAAATGGGCCTCGGCGCTGATCTACCTCTCACTGGGCTGGGTCGCCGTCGCCACCTTCCCGGCGCTCTGGAGCTCGCTGGGCGTCGCGGGGTCGATGCTCGTCGTCGCCGGCGGCCTGCTCTACACGGCGGGCGCCGTCATCTACGCGGTGCAGCGCCCGAACCCCAATCCGGCGGTCTTCGGTTACCACGAGATCTTCCACCTGCTGGTGATCGTCGCCGCGGTCGCCCACTTCTCGGCGGTCGCCTTCTTCGCCCTGCCGCAGGGCTAGTCGCCCCACGGCGCCGCGATCGCCAGTTTCCACGCTCCTTCGATCCGCCCCAGCACCAGCGTCGGGGTCAGGATCTGCTCGTACCGGGCACCGCTCTCGCCGGCCCGGACCCGCCACCGCTCGCGTACGAGCATCACGTCTCCGGTCGGGACCGAGGTGGTCAGCTCGACCTCTACCTCGGTGTGGCGGACGACCATCTGTGCGAGCACCGGCCGGATCCGGTCACGACCGTGAACCGCGGTCCCGTCGGGGGTGATCAGGCAACCGTCGCGGGCGAAGCAGGCGGCTGCCCCCTCGAGGTCGCCGGCGCTGAGGGACGAGGCGAGGGAGTGGGGACAGGCAACGGCAAGATGCGCCATGCCCCGATCTTCTCCGGCCCCCGGCGTCCGCTCTTCCCCTCATCGGGGTCTTTCCGCTCAGGGATTGGCCAAGGTGGGAAAGCGCCGCCGGCGCCCTCCACCCTCAGGCCGCTACCAGCTCGCGCAGCTGCTCGACTTCGGCGGCGAGGGTGGCCAGGATCTCCTCCAACTGGCGGGACTGCTCGGGGGAGAGCTCGAGGTGGCCGTCGCGGTGGAGCTCCTGCGCCCGCGCCACCGGCAGTTCCGCCTCGACGACGCGGCCGCCGAGGGCGCCGAGGACTTTGCGGGTCTCGGCCTGCGCCCAGACCGCGCCGAACATCCCGGTGGAGGCGCCGATCACCGCCGCCGGCTTGCCCATCAGGGCGCTCTGCCCGGCGGGGCGGGAGGCCCAGTCGAGGGCGTTCTTGAGCACGCCGGGAATCGAGTGGTTGTACTCGGGGGTGGCGACGAGGACCGCGTCGGCCTCGCGCATCGCCCGGCGCAGATCCGCCACCGCGTGGGGCGTGACCTCGGCCTCGAGGTCGGCGTCGTAGGGCGGGATCTCCCCCAGCCGCTCGAACTCGACGAGCTCCGCCCCGGCGGGAAGCCGCTCGGCGGCCTCCCGCAGCAGGGCGTGGTTGTAGGAGCCTCGACGCAGGCTGCCGCTGATGCCGAGGACCTTCATGGTTAGGCCTCCTCGCCGACGAGCTCGAGGTCGACGTTGATGGTCACCGCGTAGTCGAGGACCTCGCCGCCGCTCGGCAGCTCGGCCTGCCAGTCGAGTCCGAAGTCGCGGCGGTCGACGGTCGCCTCGATCGAGAGGCCGACGCGGGCTTTGCCGGCGAGATCGCCGCCCAGCTGGGCGAAGCGGCCGCTGGCCTCGACCACGCGGGTCTCGCCGTGGATCTCGAGCTCGCCGCGGACGCGCAGATCTCCGCTCTCGTCGACGCTGAGCTCACTGGAGGTGAAGCGCAGCTGCGGGAAGCGCTGGACGTCGAAGAACTCGGGGGAGAGGAGGTGGCCCTTCAGCATCTCCTCGTCGATCCGGATGCTCTCGACCTCGACGGTGCCCTCCAGGCGCGGGTTCTCGCCCCCGCCGAGGCGGGCGTCGTACTTCTCGAAGCCGCTGCGGAAGGTAGTGACCCCGTTGTGCTCGACGGCGAAGGCGATCGAGGAGTGGACGGGGTCCACCGTCCAGGTGCCTGCCGGGACCGCCTGCTTCTTGATCGTCTCAGTGTTCATCGCTGCCTCTTTCCCTTAGTGGTTGCCCTTCAAACTGTTGCCTTGGAAACAATCTTAGGGGAAGAAGCTTTCTTTTTCAACTATTGCCTTGACAAGGGTCATATGGGAAGATGTAGCCATGAGTGAGCAGGCGACGGCCATCCCGATCCCCGACGGGAAAGCGGATTTCGATCCACACCGCGAGGCGTGGATCGCGATCACCCAGACCCATGCCGCCGTCACCGGACGGCTGCAGGAGGCCCTGACGACGGCCGAGCTGCCGCCGCTGCCCTGGTTCGAGGTGCTGGCCACCCTGGATCGCGCGCCGGAGCAGCGGCTGAAGATGGGGGAGCTGGCGGAGGCCCTGGTGATCACCCGCGGCGGCTTGACCAAGCTGGTCGATCGCCTGATCAAGGCCGGCCTGCTCGAGCGGACCTTCTGCGAGAGCGATCGCCGCGTCAGCTACGCGACCCTGCTCCCCGCCGGCGTCGAGCTGCTGGAAGAAATGCGCCCGGTGGTTCGAGGAGAGCTGGCGATCGCCTTCAGCGCCAATCTCAACGTCGAGCAGGCGGAAGAGCTGCGGGTGACGCTGGATCGGATCCGCGGCGCGGCCTGCGGTACCAGCTGAGGCGCTGCTAAGCCAGCGCCGCCGCGGCCCGCTCTTTGGCGGACTCGACGATCGCGAGCAGCTCCGCCTCCCGGCCCTCGCGCAGGAGGACGACCGGGTCGGGGTCGCCGTTGACGATCCCCTCGAAGAACTGCTTGCGGTCCTGGTAGGTCGGCAGCGTCCCCTTCGCCCAGCCGCGGGCGTCGTTGAGGACGACCGCGAGCCGCGCGAACTCCTCCCCGAAGAGCTCGGAGATTTCCCGCTTCATCCGCTTCGCCAGCGCCGGTGAGGCGCCGGCGGTGGAGATCGCGATCGCCAGTGGGCCGGTGCGAACGATCGCTGGGAGGATGAAGTTGCAGAGCGGTGGCACGTCGACGATGTTGACCAGCATCGCCCGCTGCTCGGCGTCGTCGAAGATGCCGATGTTGACCTCGGAGTCGTCGGTGCAGGCGATCACCATGAAGACCCCCTCGAGGTCCGCGGGCCCGGCGTAAGCCCGCTTCTCCCACTGGATCGATCCCTCCGCGGCCAGCCGCTCCAGCTCGGGGTGGGCGACGGGGGCGAGCAGGGTGACGTCGCCGTCGCAGGCGAGCAGGCCCTCGACCTTCTCGAGGCCGATGTCGCCGCCGCCGACGACGAGGCACTTGCGGCCGGTCAGTTTCAGGCAGGCGATGTAGAACGGCGTCTCCAGCATGTCCCGCACGCAGGTCTGGTCGCAGATCCCTTTGCGGTATTGGCAGACGCACTCCTTGCCGGCGTAGGCCTGGGCGGGCATGAGACGAAGGCTAGCGACCTTGTTGCGGGGGAGCCGGGGGAGGGTCCCGGCGGACAACGGCGGGGAGGGTCCGGCGGGACCCTCCCCCGGCTCCTCTCCAGCGGTTAGATCGAGTCGAGCGTGCGGCGCAGGCCGTCGGTGAGATCGATGTTGGCTTTCCAGCCGAGCTCTCGTTCGGCGCGGCCGGCGTCGATCGTGATCCGCTGCACCTCACCGGTGCGGGCCGCTGCGAATTCAGGCTCGAAGCCTTCGGCGCCGCCCAGCTCCCGGAGGGCGTCGACCAGCTCCAGCACGCTGGTCTCGCGGCCGGTGCCGACGTTGATCGGACCGGTGACGGTGGACTCGCCGGCGGCGATCGCCGCGGCGACGACGTCGCCCACATATATGTAGTCACGGGTCTGGGTGCCGTCGCCGAAGATCGTCGGGCGCCGGCCCTCCTTGAGGGCGCCGCAGAAGATCGCGATCACCCCCGCCTCCCCGAGCGGATCCTGGCGCGGGCCGTAGACGTTGCCCAGGCGCAGCGAGACGCCCGAGAGGCCGTAGAGGCGCTCGTAGAGGGCGACGTAGCCCTCGGCCGCGTGCTTGCTCTGGCCGTAGGCGGACATCGGCGCGATCGGGGCGTCCTCGGTGAGCGGCAGCCGCTGTCCCTCGCCCTCGCCGTAGATGGCGCCACCGGTGGAGATCGAGACGACCCGCCCGCAGCCCGAGTCGCGTGCGGCCTCGAGCACGTTGGCAGTGCCGCCGACGTTGACGGCGGCGTCGAAGAAGGGGTCGGCGAGGGACTTGCGGACGTCGATTTGAGCCGCCAGGTGGAAGACGACCTCGGGTTGCCTCTCGCGGGCCAACCGGCTCAGCGCCTCGCCTTCGCGGATGTCCAGCTCGGCCAGCTCGGCCCCTGCCGCCAGCGCGCCGTCGAGATTGACGCGGCGGCCGGTGGAGAGGTCGTCGACCACCGTCACCCGGTCGCCGCGCGCGAGCAGGGCGTCGACCAGATTCGAGCCGATGAACCCCGCACCGCCGGTGACAAGAGCCTTCATGAGGCGTCGATCCTAGGAGGATCGGTGGGCAGGGGGCCGCAGATTGGCCGAATGGATGCCCGATTGCGTCCCGGGGCGCCCCTGCTACCCTCGCCGCCCGATGCGACTGATCGTCACCGAGAAGAACAACAGCGCCAAGAAGATCGCCGAAGCCCTGAGCAACGGCAGCAACAGCGCTGACAAAACCTTCAAAGTCCCCTTTTACGCCTGGACGGACGCCGAAGGCGGCGAGCACATGACCGTCGGCCTCAAGGGCCACGTGCTCGGCCCCGCCTTTCCCGAGGGCTACTCGAACTGGCAGAAGACCGACCTGCACGACCTGATCGACGCCGACCTGATCAAGGAGCCGACGGACAAAAACGTCGTCAAAGCGATCAAGAAACTGGCTAAAGAGGCGGACGAGCTGGTGATCGCCACCGACTTCGACCGCGAGGGCGAGCTGATCGGGCTCGAGGCCTTGGAGGAGATGCTCGACTCCAACCCCGCTCTCGGCTCGCGCGAGGGAACGGCTGACGGCACCCTGCGGATCCAGCGTGCCCGCTACTCCGCCCTGACCAAAGAAGAGATCGACCGCGCCTTCGACAACCTCGACGAGCTCTCCTACCCGCTCGCCAACGCCGGCGCCGCCCGCCAGGACATCGACCTGCTCTGGGGCGCGACCCTGACCCGCGCCGTCTCCCTCGCCAGCCGCCGCTTCGGCTCCAACTTCCTCTCGGTCGGACGGGTGCAGAGCCCGACCCTCGGCCTGATCGTCGAGCGCGAGATGGAACGCCGCGCCCACGTCGCGAAACCGTTCTGGGAGCTGTTCGCGAAGTTCGAGCACTCCGAAGGCAGCTTCGAGACCCACCACAGCGTCGACAAATTCTGGGAGAAAAAGGAGGCCGACGCGGCGCTCGCCGGCACCGCCGGCCCCGGCACGGTGAAGTCGGTGACGGCGCGGAAGAACACCCGCAAGCCGCCGACTCCCTACAACACCACCGCCTTCAGCACCGACGCCTCCAGCCGCCTCGGGATCACCCCGGCAAGCGCGATGCGGATCGCCGAGGACCTCTACATGGACGGATTCATCTCCTACCCGCGCACCGACAACACGGTCTACCCGTCCTCGCTGCCGCTGCGCGAGCTGGTCTCCTCGCTGGTCCGGATCAAGGAGTTCTCAGCCGCCTCCGGCCTGCTCGACGGCGAGCTGAAACCGACCCGGGGCAAAAAAGAGACGACCGACCACCCGCCGATCTACCCGACCCAGGCCGTCCACCCGGGCGCCCTCGAGGGTCCGAAGAAACGCGTCTACGAACTCGTCGTCCGCCGCTTCCTCGCCACCTTCAGCCCGCCGATGATCACCGAGTCGACCCGCGCCGACATCGGGGCCGGCTCGGAGACCTACTTCGTCCGTGGCTCGGTCGTCGTCGATCCCGGCTACGCCGGCATCTACACCTACGCCCGCTCCGCCGACGACGAGATCCCGAAGCTGGAAGAGGGCCAGACCCTGCCGCTCGACGGCGAGCCCTGGATCGTCGACAAGGAGACCCAGCCGCCCGGCCGGATCTCCCAGGCGAAACTAATCGAGATGATGGAGGAGCGCGGCCTCGGCACCAAAGCCACCCGCGCCGACATCATCCAGAAGCTCTTCGACCGCGGCTACGTCTACGGCAACCCGCCGGTTCCGACCGAGACCGGGATCGCCCTCTACGAGGCGTTCAAGAACTACGTGCCGGCGATGGCGACGCCGGAGATGACCGCCACGCTGGAGGCGGAGATGGACCGGATCGCCGCCGGCGAGATGACCAAGGGCGCGGTCGTCGGCGAGAGCCGCGACCTCCTGCACAAAACCTGGGACGAAATCGACGGCAGCCGCGAGGACTTGGCGAAAGTGATCTGGAAAGGGATGGACGAGGACCGCATCCTCGGTCCCTGCAAGGTCTGCGAAGAAGCCGGTCGAACCAAGGAGGACGGCTCGCCGAACATGCTGCGGATCATTCGCGCGAAAAAATCGGGCAAACGCTTCGTCGGCTGCAGCGGCTGGACCCTCGACGATCCCGACTCCTGCGACCAGACCTTCCCGCTGCCCCAGCGCGGCGACGTCTTCCGGCTCGAGGAGCGCTGCTCGATCTGCGACCGCACCCCGCGCCTCAAGGTCCAGCCCTTCCGAGGCCGGCCCTGGAACCTCTGCCTCAACGACGACTGCGAGTCGATGCAGGAGATGAAGAAACGCCGGGCCGAGCGTGAAGCGGCGAAAGCGGCGAAAAAAGAGATGGAGAAGAAGGCGCCGCCGAAAGGCGACGAGGACGCCGCTCCGAAGAAGAAAAAAGTCAAAACGTCGAAAGCCGACACGGCGACGCGCGGGCGCAAACGCGCCAAAGCCGGCACCAAAGGCTGAGGCCGCCGACGTTGTTCATCTCCCTCGAGGGAGTTGACGGTTCAGGGAAGAGCACGCAGGCGCGCCTGTTGGTCGAGGCGCTCGGCGGCGAGACGGTCGCGATCCGCGAGCCGGGGGGGACCGACGCGGCGGAGCGGATCCGAGAGCTGCTGGCCGACCCCGGGGTCGAACTCGAGCCGCTGGCCGAGCTGATGCTCTTCCTCGCCGCTCGCGCCGACCTCACCGAGCGGGTGATCCGGCCGGCCCTGGAGGCGGGTCGCTACGTGGTCGCCGACCGCTTCTCGGACTCGAGCGTGGCCTACCAGGGCGCCGCCCGCGGTCTCGGCGTCGGCGAGGTGATCGGGCTCTGCGAGATCGCCACCGACGGCCTCTGGCCGGACCTGACGCTGCTGCTGCGGATCGACCCGGAGACCGGCCTCGGCCGGGCCGAGAGCGACGACCGCTTTGAGCGGGAGGGCCTGTCGCTGCAGCAGGAGGTGGCGACGGCCTACGAGGAGATCGCCCAGATCGCCAGCGACCGAGTCGTCGTGATCGAGGCCACCGGCAGCGTCGAGGAAGTCCACGAGCGGGTGTTGGAGGCCGTGCGTGAGCGCCTCGCAGCTGACTGAGGCGACCGAGCACCAGGCCCGGGCGCGGGTGGCGCTGACGGCCGCTCTCGCCACCGAGCCTTCGCATGCCTATCTCTTCCGCGGTCCCCAGGGGGCGGGCAAGCGCGCCGCCGCCAGGGCCTTCGCGGCGGAGGTCCTCGCCCGGGCCGCCGCCGATCCCGAGGATGCGCGCCGGCGGGCGCTGCTTGATCCCTCTCCCCATCCCGACCTCGTCTGGCTCGCCCCCCGCGGTGCCCAGCACATGGTCGAGGAGGTGCGCGAGCGGGTGATCCGCGCCGCCGCCTACCGGCCGTTCGAAGGCGGCAAGCGCGTCTTCGTGATCGAGGCGGCGGAGGCGATGCGCGACGAGAGCCAGAACGCGCTGCTGAAGACGCTGGAGGAGCCGCCAGAGTTCGTCCACCTGATCCTGCTCAGCTCCGACGGGGAGGGGCTGCTGGAGACGGTGGCCTCGCGTTGCCAGTCGGTCGAGTTCGCGGCGCTGCCGGCGGAGGTCCTCGAAGCCGAGCTCACGATCGAGGGGGCGCCGGCCGACGAGGTCGCCGCCGCCGCCCGGCTCGCCGCCGGCGACCTCGAGCGGGCGCGGCTGCTGCTGACCGACCGCGGGCGTGAGCTCCGGGCCGAAGCCGAGCGCTGCATCGCCGCCGCCCTGGAGGGAC
>DATEOT010000023.1:0-16000 GCA_035273795.1 Solirubrobacterales bacterium
CTGGAGGCGATCGCCGCCGAGCTGGAGCAGCGCGACGACGGTCTCGTCGAGCTGAAGAAGCGGCCGGCAACCGGACCGATGCCGCCGCCGCGCCTGCTCGGCGCCTTCGACCCGCTGCTGCTCGGCTGGACCTCGCGCGACGAAGTCGTCGGCCGGCACAAGATCCTGGTCACGATCAACGGCATCTTCCGACCCTTCGCCCTGGTCGACGGCCGCGCGGTCGCGACCTGGAAGCTGGCCGGCGGCAAGGTGACGATCGAGCACCTGTCCCGGGTCAAGAAGAAGGACGCCGCCGCGCTCGATGACGAAGCGCAGCGGGTCCTGGAGTTCCTCGGTCCTTAGGCCCGGTCGTCGAGGCGCGGCGGCATCGCGTCCCCGCTCGCGGGCGGGGCCTCCTGTCCCGGCAGCGGCTCGGCCTCCTGCTCCCAGACGTTGTTGAGCGAGATCTGCAGGTAGGCCCAGAAGCCCGGTGCGAGCAGCAGGTAGAGGATCAGCGCGATCCAGCCGCTGACCGGCTCGCGGCCGGCGACTTTCGAGGCGCCCTGGACGCGCTTGGTTCCGCGCCAGTAGGTGACGAGCGCCGGGATGACGATGAGCCCGCCGGGGAACAGGGCCAGCACCGAGTTGGTCGGGTTCTGACCGAGGTCGTAGCCCTTGGCCTCGCCGTAGGCTTTCAGCTCCTTGTTGATCTTGTACCACCACACCAGGTGGTAGATGCCGAGGGTGATGATCGGCAGCAGGGCCACGGCCCAGGGGCTGCGGACCTTCACCTCCTGCTCGGTGCCGCGAATCTTCATCTCGTAAGCCATGACTCTCCGTTCCTGGTGGATTTGTACTCAGTGCAAGCGGGCCGGGGCGATCAGGGGAAGATGCCCTGGCTGATGGAGGTCGATGGTGCGTTGAGGGCCTGTGCGGTGGTTTTCAGCGTCAGGGCATTGACGCTGCTGGGGATGACGGTCAGTTCGACGTTCGTCCCGCTGGTTCCGGAGGGGAGGGCACAGGCGGCGCTGCTGGAGCCGAGCCCGGAGCACCCGATCGGTTCGCCGGATATCTCGACCGCGCTGATCGTCGCGTTGGTGACCTCGAAGGTCGCGGTCGGTTCGTCGAGGGCAGCGGCCGTCGAATTGATTTCCACCTCGAAGCTGGTCGGAACGCCGGCTTCGATGTTGCCGCCCGTGTATTCGGAATCGATTTCGATCGTCGACGGCCTCAGGTCCGTGGTGATGCCGTCCATCTCGTCGCCGTCGACCAGTTTCAGGCCACCGCTGAGGTAGGTGCCGAGGAGGCGGAAGTTGGCGATCCCGTGCTCTCCCGGGGCTTCGTCGGGCGCCCCGAAGGTGACCGTCTGAGAAGCCTGGGTCCCGGCGCCGAGCTCCGGCATCGGGCAGGTGACGAGTCCCGTGCTGAACGGGCCGGGGGCGGTGGTGAGAGTGCAGCCCGCGCCGGCGGAGACGAACGAGCTCCCCTTCGGCAGGACCGCGGTCGCGATGCCGGCGGCACTCGGCCCGGCAGCGGGAAGTGCGTTTGGCGTAAAGAGCAAACTGCTGGAGGGGACGGCGGTGGCGTTGTCGGTGACGATGTCGACGCTCCCTGGACCGGTGCCGAGCGAGTAGCCGACGAAGGTCCTGTTCGAGCCCGGCTCGTTCGGGCCCGGGTAGTCGAAGCGGAAGCTGCCGTCGGGGAAGAGCACCAGCTGGAAGGTGCGGCGGGGGGTGCCGCCGGGCACCAGTGGGCTGACCTCCCACTGGAAGGCGACCCAGGAACCGTCTGGCGCGACTACCTGCTTGACGGTCCCGGTCCCGGCTCCGCTGTCGTCGACGACGAGGTCGGCCCAGTTGGGCATTATCCCGCGGACCAGTTCTCCGACCACGAACGGGATGCCCCTGTAGTCGGTGGGCTGGGTGTCGTTCCAGTAGTCCCAGGCCGGTTCCCCGAAGCTGATCCGGCCGTTGGTCGAAACGCTGACCGCCTGCTCCCTGACGCCGCCGAACGGGAAGGCGAAGGGAAGCTGGACGGTGACCTGACCGTCGTCTTCGCTGTTGTTCGGGCCGCTGAAGTCCAGCGTGGCGGTGTTGCCGGACCGGAAGCCCTCGGCGCCGACGTTGGAGCGGGTGTAGCCGGCCTGGCCGGCGATCCCGTTGGCGGCGGTGAGGGTCATCGTCACCGGCTTGCCCGGTTCCAGCCCTTTGTCTTCCGCGTCGACGTCGTAACCCCAGTCCCACCCGTCGCTCAGCGTGAAGGCGGGAGCCGGCGGCGGGACGGGGACCGCAGCGGCGATCGCCCGCAGGCTGATCTTGCGCGTCGCCTTGCAGTTGCCCTCCTTGCCCTCTTTCACCTTCTTGGTGTCGTCGGCGCAGGCGAAGAGGCGGTAGGTCCCGGCCTTCGTCTTCGCCGGGATCGTGACCCGCAGCTTCAGCTTCTTCGACTTGCCGGCGGCGAGCGGCTTCACCTTGACCCGCTTCAGCCGCTTGTCCTTCTTTTTGTGCTTCTTGCCCTTGCCGAGGTAGAGGCCGAGCTTGCTCTTGCCCGCTTTGGCCTCGCCGGTGTTGGCGACCTTGACGACCAGCTTCAGCTTCGTGCCGACGGTCTTGGCCTTCGGCGGCTTCGAGACCTTCTTTACGACCAGATCCGGCAAGGCCGCCTGGGTCTTCGCCCCGGCCGCCGGAGCGACGGCGAGCAGGACGACGAGGAGGGACGAGACGAGGAGGGCGATGCGGGTCCGGTTCATGCCGGCCACCCTAGTCGAGCAGCAGCCGCTAGCCCAGCTTCGGGCTGCGCCAGGGGGCTGCGAGGCGCTTGACCAGCTCGTCTCCGAGGCCCTCGATCGGGACGCGGACCTGCTCTAGGGAGTCGCGGTCGCGGAGGGTGACGGTGTCGTCGTCCATCGTCTGGTGGTCGACGGTGACGCCCCAGGGGGTGCCGATCTCGTCCTGGCGGCGGTAGCGCTTGCCGATCGAGCCGCCCTCGTCGAACTCGGCGGGGAGGCGGCGGCGCAGGTCTCCGAAGATCTCGCGGGCCTTCTCCGGCATCCCCTCCTTGGAGACGAGCGGGAGGACGGCGACCTTGACCGGGGCCAGGCGCGGGTGCAGGCGCAGGACGGTGCGCTGGCGGCCCTCCACTTCCTCGACCTCGTAGGAGTCGACGAGGAAGGCGAGGGTGGCGCGGTCGGCGCCGGCGGCCGGCTCGATCACATGGGGGACGTAGCGCTCTTTGGTCTGCTGGTCGAAGTACTCGAGCTTCTCGCCGCTGAACTGGGCGTGCTGGGTGAGGTCGAAGTCGCCGCGGTCGGCGATCCCCTCCAGCTCCGACCAGCCGATCGGGAAGAGGTACTCGATGTCGCTGGTCGCCGAGGAGTAGTGGGAGAGCTCGTCCTCGCCGTGGGCGCGCACCCGCAGGTGGTCGGGACGGATGCCGAGCTCGGTGTACCAGCGCTCGCGCTCCTGCATCCAGTGCTGGTGCCATTTCCGCGCTTCGGGCGGCGGGACGAAGTACTCCATCTCCATCTGCTCGAACTCGCGGGTGCGGAAGATGAAGTTGCCCGGGGTGATCTCGTTGCGGAAGGACTTGCCCACCTGGGCGATCCCGAAGGGCGGCTTCTTGCGGGCGAAGCCGAGCACGTTCTTGAAGTTGATGAAGATCCCCTGCGCCGTCTCCGGCCGCAGGTAGACGGTCGAGCCCTCCTCGGCGACCGGGCCGACGTGGGTTTCGAACATCAGGTTGAACTGGCGCGGCTCGGAGAGCTCGCCGCCGCACTGCGGGCAGACCAGCTCGGCGTTCGGGTCGCCGCCCTCGGCCTCGACCGCCTCGCGCAGGTGGTCCTCGCGCCAGCGCTTCTTGCACTTGCCCAGGCACTGGACCAGCGGGTCGGTGAAGCCTTCGAGGTGACCCGAGGCCTCCCAGACGCGGGGGTGCTGGAGGATTGCCGAGTCCAGCGCGACGATGTCGTCGCGCTCCTGCAGCATCGCCTTCCACCACTCGGCCTTGACGTTGTTCTTCAGCAGCACGCCGTAGTGCCCGTAGTCGTAGGTCGAGCCGAGGCCGCCGTAGATCTCAGAGGAGGGAAAGACGAAGCCACGCCGTTTGCACAGCGCCACGATCTCCTCCATCGTTACCCCGGTCGGGCGGGTTCCCTGCTCGGTCGCCATGGCGGGAACGGTAGCGGCTGCGATAATCCCGCAGCCCCATGCCCATTTACGAGTACAAATGCGACAACGGCCACGTCTTCGACGTGATCCAGAGGATGACCGACGAGCCGCTGCGCGAGTGCGAGGAGTGCGGGGCGCCCGCGGCCCGCGTCCTGACCCCGCCGGCGATCCATTTCAAGGGCTCCGGCTTCCACAACACCGACTACGGGAAGAAGCGAGGCGGGGGCAACGGCTCCTCGGAGAGCTCGTCTGAGAGCAGCTCCGGCTCGGGTTCGTCCGAGTCGAAGTCGGACTCGGGTAAGAGCGAGTCGAAGTCGGACTCGAAGCCGGCCGCCTCCACCGCCGACTGAGCGGGCGATGTCGACCCAGGTGCGGGCGAGCCTGATCTGGAAGTTCGCCTTCGGGATCGCTGCGATCGCCGCGCCGGTGGTCGCTTACCTCGTCACTGCGCTGGTGGTCGACGGTCACGCGAAAGAGGAGTACTTCGAAGCGGTCTCTCAGATCCTTCCGGTGCTGCTTTTGGCGCTGGCGATCGAGCAGCGCTACTTCACCCGGCAGCCTCCGCCGGCGCCGGAGTCGCCGCTGCAACTGGAGCTTGCGGGCCGTCGCCTTGATGACCGTTCGATGGCGCGCTGGTACACGCTGGCGGCGCGGATCTACGCGCTGGTCGTCCTCTTCGCCCTCGGCTTCGGCGAGTGGATCGCGGTCGAAGTGCTCGCCACGGGGGAATCCTCCGGCGCCGACCTGAAGAACACCGCCGGCTCGCTGGCGGCGGGGTTCACCGCCCTGATCGTCTCCGCCCTGGTCGGGACGAAACAGACGGCCGAGTAGTCCGGGCCGAATTCAGCGAGCGCTGAATTTGTGCCCCTATAGGGACCAATTTTCAGCGATCGCTGAGTTGGTTCAGCCGTTCAGCAGTTTCTCGACGGCCTTCCGGCGCACCGACTCGGGGACCTCGATCGAGCTTTCGGGACCTTCGAGGCTGCAGCCTTCCTCGAATTCCCTGGGAGTGCCGCAGAGGACGTCGGTCGGGCCGTCGCCGCCGATCGCCGCCGCGAGGACGAGCTGCGGCATCGTCACCAGGCCCATGTCACTGACGAAGGCCTTCGGCGCCTCCCAGCCGATGATCGGGCCCTTGACGAAGTTGTAGGGGAGGCGCAGCGGGTCGGTCAGCCGGCCTTTGATCCCGTTGATCACCGCCTGCTGGGCCTTCGCGCGGTCGAAGTCGTCATAGCCGAGGGAGAAGGCACTGGGGCCGGGGCCGGGGCATTCGACCGGCTTACGGGCGCGGGCGTAGGCGAGCGCCTTTTCCCCGTCGAGCGTGTTCTCGCCCTTGCGAAGGCGCAGGGTGACGCCGCCCTGGCCGCCGCCGGCGCCGCCGGAGATGTCGGCGCAGAGCTTGACGGGAACGTCGACCTCGACCCCGCCGACGGCGTCGATCAGCTCTTCGAAGCCGGTGAAGTCGACGATCGCGATGTGGTCGATCTCGATCCCGAGGAACTGCTCGACCGCGCGGATCTGCAGGGCGGCGCCGCCGTGGGAGAAGGCGGCGTTGATCTTTTCCGGCGCCTGGCCGGGGATCTCGGCGAAGACGTCGCGGGGGATCGAGAGTTTGCGGAAGGCGCCGCCGCCGGCCCGGATCAGCATCAGCGTGTCGGCGCGGAATTCGCCTTCTTCGCAGTTGCCGTGTGGCTTCTCCCCCTTCGACTGCTGCTCGAAGCACTCCTCGGAGACGTCGTCGTCGCCGGCGCCGGGGGGGCGGGCGTCGGTGCCGAGGACGAGGATCGTCTGCGCGCTCGGCAGCAGCATCGCGTTGCCGCTCAGCTCCTCCGTCGCTTCGCCGGAGAGCTTGAAGGACTGGATCTGAGCCGAGACCGCGAAGGCGAGGAAGCTGAGCAGGATCCAGCCCAGCGCCGCCAGCGCCAGCCATTTGAAGACCCGCCGGACGTTGAAGGGTGCACGCGGCCGCGGCCGGCCCGGCTCCTTCTCCCCGCGCGGCCGCCGTGAAGGCAACTTTGCACGATCCCGCAAACCCGACAGATCGGCGCCTTTCAGGCGCGAAAACAGCCCCTTGCGGGAGCGGTAGACGTTGTATTCGGGCGGCTCGGAGGGCCGTTGCTCGTCGTCGGGGGTCATGAAAGGCTAGAAATCATGGCGATGTACTCGGTCATCCGCCCCCCAGCCTTTCCTTGATGAGCGGTTCCGAGACGATCGGAGTCGACCTCGGGGGCACGAAGATGCTCATCGGGGTTCTTTCCGAGGCCGGCACCGATCCCCTCTACGAGCAGCGCGAGGTCTCCCGCGGTCAAAGCGAGGACGAGCTGGTCGAGCTGCTTGTGCGCGAGGTCGAAGAGGCGCGCGAGGCGCGACCGGACGTGGTCGCCGTCGGGCTCGGGATCCCGGCGACGATCGACCACGAGCGGGGGATCGCCGTCGCCGCGGTCAACCTGCCGCTCTCGGACGTGCCGATCAAGCAGGTGGTCACCGAGCGCACCGGATTGCCTGTCTTCGTCGATAACGACGCCAACACCGCCGCCTACGCGGAGTTCCTCTACGGCGCCGCGCAGGGCAAGCCGCACATGGTGATGCTGACCGTCGGCACCGGGATCGGCGGCGGCCTGATCCTCGGCGGCGAGGTCTACCGCGGCTCGACCGGCGCCGGGGCCGAGCTCGGGCACACCGTGATCCAGGCCGACGGACCGCCCTGCCAGGGCAACTGCCCCAACCACGGCTGCGTCGAGGCGCTCGCCTCGGGAACGGCGCTGGGGCGCGAGGGATGCGCGGCCGCCGAAAGCGCGCCCGATTCGGTCCTCGGGAGGATGCTTGCCGACGGGCAGGAGATCGACGGCAAGGCGGTCACCGAGGCGGCTCTCGACGGCGACGACGTCGCGATCGGTGTCTTCGATCTGATCGGCGGCAGGCTCGGGGTTGCCTGCGCGACCTTCGCCAACGTCTTCCAGCCCGACGCGATCGTCGTCGGCGGCGGCGTGATCGCCGCCGGGGACCTGCTGCTGGAGCCGGCCCGCCGCGAGCTGCGCCGGCGGGCGCTGAACCCGATGAACCGGACGCCGATCCTCGAGGCGACGCTCGGCAACGACGCCGGGATGATCGGCGCCGCGGCGATGGCGCGGGACGAGCTGGCGAAGGCGGCGACCTGATGCCGGGTTGCCTCGTCGTCTGCCCGACGCCGATCGGCAACCTCGACGACGTCTCGCCGCGGGTGCGTGAGGCGCTGGTCGGCGCCGACTACATCGCCTGCGAGGACACCCGCCGCACCGGCTCGCTGCTGGACAAGCTGCGGATCCGGCCGGCGCCGCGGATGGTCTCCTTCCACGAGGGCAACGAAGCGGCGCGCGCCACCGAGCTGGCCCAGCGGATCGAGCGCGGCGACATCGTCGCCCTGGTCTCGGACGCCGGGATGCCGGCGATCTCCGACCCCGGCTACAAGCTGATCCGCCGCTGCATAGATAGAGCGCTGGAGGTGACGGTCCTGCCGGGGCCCTCGGTCGTGCCGGTGGCGCTCGTCGCCTCCGGGCTGCCGACCGACAAATGGCGCTTCGAGGGGTTCCTGCCGCGCCGGGCGGGGGAGATGGAGCGGGTCCTGCGCTCGGCCGAGACGGTGGTCGCCTTCGAGTCGCCGCGGCGGGTGGGGGAGTCGCTGGCGGCGCTGGCCTCGCTGGCCCCCGATCGCGACGCCGCAGTCTGCCGCGAGCTGACCAAGGTCCACGAGGAGGTCGCCCGCGGCACCCTCGCCGAGCTCGCCCGCCGCTTCCGCGGCGACGTCAAAGGTGAGATCGTCCTCGTCATCGCCCCCGCCGCCTCCAACGAGCACGACAAAGACGTCGGCTTCGCCGTCGACGCCCTACGGCATTTGGTCCAGTCCGGCGCTCGGCCGCGAGCCGCGGCGAGCGTCGTCGCGGCGCTCACCGGAACGCGGGCGAACGACCTCTACAAGGCCCTGACCGGGCGCGAGGCGCGGCGCTGAAGCAGCTCTGTTCAATCAGATAGAGAATGCATAGGGTGGGCCCTACGTCTCAGGCCCAACGCTTCATCTCAAAGTCTCTGTCCACCCGAGTGGCTCTGGCGAGCCTCGCGGCGACTGCGCTCTTGCTGGCCGCGGCGGTTCCGGCGTTCGCCCTGCCGGCGCCCTCTCTCTTCATGACCACCGGCGGGACCGGTGAATCCTCGAAAACCGCCCTGCCTTCGGAGCTCTGGCGGGTCGATCCGAACTCCGGCCAGGCCACTTCCGTCGGCAACACCGGCTACGCCATCACCGGCCTCGCCCAGGATCCGACCACCGGGATCCTCTATGCGATTTCCAACAACAAAAGCCCGCTTGCACCACGGACCCTGCTGGCGATCAATCCCGCGAACGGCGCGGCGGCGGCGGTGGGGCCACTCGGCGAGATCGTCGCCGACATCACCTTCGACTCCCAGGGCCGCCTCTTCGGCTGGTCAGAGGAAACCGACGATCTCGCCTCGATCGACAAGGTCACGGGCGATGCGACGGTTGTCGGGGACAGCGCGCTCAGCACCTACGGGAGTGCCAGCGCGTTCGACATCAACGACACCTACTGGCTATTCGGAGATGGCGAGGGCGATACCACGCCACCCCCGACCACGGGTGAGTACTGGACCCTTGATACGACTACGGGAAAACCGACCTCACGCGGTTTCCTGACTCCACTCGACGAAAACGAAAGCTCTATCAGTGCCGCCGCCTTCGATTGCGCGCGGACGACTGTTTACGGGACCTTCAACAACTGCGGCAAACCGCCGGCATATCTGCTCACGATCGACACGGCAACTGGCGTCCTCACGAACAAAGGCCTGACCGTGACCGGGGCGGACGGCCTCGAGTGGTACTGCCCGCTGGCGTTCGAATTCGGCACCGGTCCAATCAAAGTCGCGTCGAAAAGACAGACGTTGTCGGTTCCGATCATTCGCGGGCCGCGGGTCAAAGGCGCGGCGAGTGTCAACGTGGGAACCGTCGATGGCTCGGCGAAAGCCGGACAGGACTTCGTCGGCGTGGCCGGACCGCTTGCCTTCGCGAACAACGTCGCGAACGCAACGCTGAGCCTGCCGATCAAGGCGAATCCCAAAGCCGGCAAAAACCGCACGTTCGAAGTCGCCCTCTCGGGCCCCTCGGGCGGTGGCTCGGTCGGAGCGTCGCTGCAGGTGACGATCCTGGCTGCGAAGCCGAAGCCGGCAAAGGTCAAGGGCCCGAAGAAGACGAGCGCGGAGCGGGTCGAGTTCAAGCTGCGCTCGGCTCAGCTGCCGGCGCGCTTCCGCTGCAAGCTCGACAAAGGCAAATTCAAGGGCTGCGGCAAGAACAGCAAAAAAGGCAAGAAGTTCACGACCCCGAAACTGGAGCCCGGCAAGCACAAGCTGGTCGTCCAGGTCGTCAACGGGGCCGGCAAGAAATCGAAGCCGGTGAAGAAGACCTTCACCGTTCTTCCGTAGCGCTGACGAACCAGTCCCCCGGCCCAGGGTCCGGGGGACTGGTCGTCCTCTAGGCTCACCACCCCGTGAGCTACTACCTCACCACGCCGATCTACTACGTCAACGCGGAGCCCCACCTGGGCCACGCGTACTCGACGATGGCCGCCGACGTGCTCGCGCGTCACCATCGGCAGCGGGGGGACGACGTCTTCTTCCTCACCGGGACCGACGAGCATGGGGAGCCGGTGGAGAACGCGGCGAAGAAAGCGGGGGTGACGCCGCAGGAGCTGGCCGACACCAACGCGGCCAAGTTCGAGGGGTTGATGCCGACGATCGACGCGACCAACGACTTCTTCATCCGCACCTCCGACCCACGGCACACCGAGAAGGTCGCGGAGATCATGCAGCGGGTCTACGACAACGGCTGGGTGACCAAGGGGGTCTACGAGGGCTGGTACTGCCCCCGCTGCGCCGACTTCAAAACCGAGCGCGAGCTCGGCCCCGACAACACCTGCCCGATCCACGAGATCCCGCTCGAAAAAGAACGCGAGGAGAACTACTTCTTCAAGCTCTCCGCCTTCCAGGGGCAACTGGAAGGCCTGTATGAGGAGCGGCCGGACTTCGTCGTCCCCGAGTTTCGTCGCAACGAGGCGCTCTCTTTCATCAAGGGCGGGCTCGAAGACGTCTCGCTCTCGCGCCCGCACCTGAAGTGGGGGCTGCCCCTGCCCTGGGACCCCGAGCAGCGGATGTACGTCTGGTTCGACGCCCTCCTCAACTACGTGACGGCGCTGGGGTTCGCTCGCGAGGGGGAGGACCTGACCGACCGCTACTGGCCCGCCGACCTGCACGTGATGGCGAAGGACATCCTCAAGTTCCACGCGGTGATCTGGCCGGCGCTCTGCTTTGCCGCCGACCTCGAGCTGCCGCGGCGGATGGTGATCCACGGGTATCTCTTGATGGGGGAGAAAAAGATGTCGAAGAGCCTCGGCAACGTGCTCGACCCGTTCGAGGTGATCGACCGCTTCGGCGCCGACGCGCTGCGCTTCTACCTCTTCCGCGAGGTCAGCTTCGGCCAGGACGGCTCGATCTCCACCGCCGGCTTCGAGCAGCGCTACGAGACCGAGCTGGCCAACGACTACGGCAACCTCGCCAGCCGGGTGCTGGCGATGGTCGACCGCTACCGCGACGGCGTCGTCCCGGTGGGCCAGGTCGACGCGACCCTGGCCGAGGACTTCGAAGGCGCGGTCGAGCGCTTCAGCGCGCTGCTCGACAGGGCCGAGCTGAGCCAGGCGCTCGACCTGGTCTGGACCCTCGTCCGCCGCCTCAACCGCTTCGTCGAGGAGACGCAGCCGTGGGTGCTGGCCAAGGACGAGGCCGACCCCGAGCGCCTCGACGAAGTCCTCTACAACCTGGTCGAGGGGCTGCGGGTGACGACGCTGCTGCTGGTCCCCTACCTGCCGGGAACGAGCGAAACGCTGCTGACGGCACTGGACGAAGAGGGACGCGCCCTGGCCGAGCTGGGATCGCGCGAAGGAGGACAGAAGGTCGAGCGGGTGTCGCCGCTCTTCCCGAAGATCGATCCCCCGGCTTGATGGGCGCGCCGGTCCTCGCCGTCCGCGAACTGAGCAAGCGCTACGGAAAGCAGCAAGCGCTCTCCGGGGTCGACCTCGAGGTGGGGGCGGGGCAGCTGGTCGGGCTGCTCGGGCCCAACGGCGCCGGCAAGTCGACGCTGACGAAGATCGCCTGCGGCCTGGTGCGTCCCAGCGGTGGTGGCGTCGAGGTCTTGGGGCGGCCGGCGGGCTCGCCCGAGGCGCGCGCCGCCCTCGGCTACCTCGCGGAGCTCTTCCGCTTCCCGGGCTGGTGCACGGCCGAGGAGCTGCTGCGCCTGCACCAGCGCCTCGCCGGCTCCGAAGGCGGTGAGGCGGAGCGACGCGAGCTGCTCGACCTGGTCGAGCTGAGCGAGGCCGCCGAGAAGCGGGTCGAGGCGATGTCAAAGGGGATGCAGCAGCGGCTGGGGGTCGCGCAGGCGCTGGTCGGCTCGCCGCGCCTGCTCCTCCTCGACGAGCCGACCAGCGCGCTGGACCCGGTCGGGCGGCGGATCGTCCGCGAGCTGCTCGAGGAGCTGCGCCGCCGCGACGTCGCCGTCCTGCTCAACTCCCACCTGCTGAGCGAGGTCGAGCTGGTCTGCGACCACGTCGCGATCATCGCCGGCGGGCGCCTGGTCAAGGCCGGAACCCCGCAGGAGCTGGCGGGGCCCGCGGCGGTCGAGGTCGAGACCGGCTCCGGGGTGAGGACCTTCGAGGGGGCGACCCGCGAGGAGGCGCCGCGAATCGTCGCCGACCTCGTCGCCGCCGGCGAGCAGGTCTACCGGGTCGAGGTCCGCCACAGTTCGCTCGAAGACGTCTACCTCGAGGCGGTCGGGGGGCAGACGGGATGAGCGCCGCGCAGCTGCGCTCGGTGGCGACGGTGATCGGCCTCTCGGTCCAGGAGGGGCTGCGCAAGCGGGTCTTCCTCGCGGTGCTGGTGCTGACCGCGGGCTTCCTCGCGCTCTACGCCTTCGGCGCCTACTCCGCCTTCGAGGACGTCGATGGATTTGTCGCCGGCGAAACGGAGATCCTCGACCCGCGCGCCTTCACCGGGGCGACGATCTTCGGCCTGGCGATGTTCGCGACGCTCTTCCTTGGCGCGGTGCTGGCGGTCTTCCTCACCCTCGGCGTGGTTCGCGGCGACGCCGAGTCGGGCTTGCTGCAGCCGATCGTCGTCCGCCCGATCGGCCGCACGACGATGCTGATCGCCCGTTTCGCCGGCGCCGCCTCGCTCTCGGCCGCCTACGTGATGCTCGTCTACGCCGCCGCCTGCGCGATCACCGCGGCCGCGGGCGACTGGACCCCGGATCACCTGGTCGCCCCCGCGCTCGGCCTTGCGCTGGGAGTGGCGATCATCGCCGCGCTCTCGCTGCTCGCCTCGACCGTCTTCTCGGTGACCGCCCAGGGCATCGTCGTCTTCATGGTCTTCGGAGCCGGGCTGACCGCCGGGCTGCTGGCCCAAATCGGGCAGGCGATCAACTCGGACTCGCTGCACGAAGTCGGCCGCGTCGCGAGCTGGGCGCTCCCCTTCGAGGGTCTCTACACCGCCAGCCTGCACGCGCTGATCTCCGAGACCGCGGGACTGACCGGCGTGGTCCTGGAACTGGGCCCCTTCGGCGGCTCCGAGGCCGCCGGTCCCGAGTTGATCGCGTGGGCCTTCGCCTACCTGCTCGGGGTTCTCGCGCTCGCTGCCTTCGTCTTCTCGCGCCGCGATCTCTGAGCGACAGCGGTGCGACTTTCCCCCTCATAGGGTGGGTAAATCGCACCGCTGTTCAGGCGAGTAGGCCCGGGCCGATCTCCTCGGGCCGGGTGAGGCCGCAGAGAGCCATCGTCAGGTCGAGCTCGGCTAGGACCATCTTCAGCACCGCTTCCACGCCCGCCTGTCCGTCCAGGGCCAGGCCCCAGATGTAGGGGCGGCCGAGGCAGACGGCGTCGGCGCCGAGGGCAAGCGCCTTTAGCGCGTCGGCTCCGCCGCGGATGCCGCTGTCGAAGAGGATCGCCAGCTCGCCTCCGACCGCCTCGGCGATCGGTGCAAGGGCGTCGATCGAGGCGATCGCGCCGTCGACTTGGCGGCCGCCGTGGTTGGAGACGACGATCCCGTCGCAGCCGCGGCGAAGCGCCTCGCGGGCGTCCTCGGGGTGCTGGATCCCCTTGACGACGATCGGCAGCGAGGTCATCTCCCGCAGCTGCGCCAGGTCGTCCCAGTTGAGCGCCGGGTTCGCCTGGACGGCGAGGAACTGCCCCGTTGCCATGCCGACGTCCTCCTCCGGCGTCTTCTCCAGACGGCTGCGGAAGACCGGGTCCTGGAAGTAGTTGGCGACGCCGAGGCCGTTGAGGAACGGCAGCCAGGCCTGCTGCAGGTCGCGCGGCTTCCAGCCCGGGATGAAGGTGTCGACGGTGAGGACGATCGTGCCGTAGCCGGCCCGCTCGGCGCGCTCGACCATGCTGCGGGCGAGCTCGGGGTCGTTCGGCCAGTAGAGCTGGAACCAGCGCGGAGCGTCCCCGCCGGCCTCGGCGATCTCCTCGAGGCTGAAGTGGGAGGCGGTGCTGGCGATCATCGGCACCCCCACCGCGGCGGCGGCGCGGGCGGTGGCCAGCTCACCGTCGGGATGGACGACCTGCTGGACGCCGATCGGAGCGAGCAGGAGGGGCGCCGGCATCGTCGTCCCGAGCACCGTCGTCGAGAGGTTGCGGCCGGAGACGTCGCGCAGCATCCGCGGCACGATCCGGTGGCGGCGGAAGGCCTCGACGTTGGCGTCGATCGTGTCCTCGGTCCCGGCGCCGGCCCAGACGTAGTTGGCCGCTTTCGGGTCCATCGCCGCCATCGCCTTCGCCTCGAGATCGGCGACGGCGACGGGGATCGCCGGCGTCTCGCCGCCGAGGCCGCGGGCATAGATCTCGCGGTAGTGGTCGGCGAAGTCCGGCATCGGGCGAAGGATAGGCTGACCCTGCCGATGATCGACTCCCACACCCATTTGATGCTCTGCGACGGTAGCGAGGAGGAGCTGGTCGCCGCGGCTCTCGACGCGGGCGTCAACCGGATGCTGACGATCGGGATGGGGACCGACTCGAACCCGGCCGCGGTGGCGAGCGCCGAGCGCCACGAGGCGGTCTTCGCCTCGGTCGGCCGTCATCCCAACGACGCCACCGGCTTCGACGCCGCCGCGATCGAAGAAATCACCACCCTCGGCGGGCACGAGAAGGTGCGGGCGATCGGCGAGACCGGCCTCGACTTCTACCGCGACACCGCCGCGCCGGAGGACCAGCGGCGAGCCTTCGCGGCGCAGATCGAGATCGCCCGCGCGCTCGAGCTTCCGATCGTGATCCACGCCCGCGACCCGGAGGGGGAGACGAGCGCCAGCGACGAGATCTTCGACACCCTCGACGCCAAGGCGGGCGAGGTGCCGGTGATCCTCCACTGCTTCTCAGCCCCGCACCGGGTCGGCGACGCGGCCGAGCGCGGCTGGTACTGCTCGTTTGCCGGCAACGCCACCTACCCGAGCGCCAAGGAGCTGCTGTTCGCCGCCGCGAAGGTGCCCGAGGATCGGATCCTGGTCGAGACCGACGCTCCCTACCTGGCGCCGCAGCCGATGCGCGGCAAGCGCAACCAGCCCGCCTTCGTGGTCGAGACGGCGCGGGAGATCGCCGCGGTGCGCGGCGTCTCCTACGAGGAGCTGGAGCGCGCGGTCGAGGCCAACGCCCGGGCCCTGTTCGGCTGGTAGCAGTGGTCCGGCTCGGCCAGAACTTCCTCGCCGACCCCAACCTGCTCGACGCGATCGTCCGCGACGCCGAGCTCGCGACCGCGGACGTGGTGCTCGAGGTCGGGGCGGGGGAAGGGGTCTTGAGCGAGCGATTGGCCGCGGCGGCGGCGCATCTGCACACGGTCGAGATCGACCGCGGGCTGGAGCCCGCGTTGGAGCCGATCGCCGCCCTGCCGAACGTCGACCTCCATTGGGGGGACGCGATGAAGCTGGACCTCGCCGGGCTGGACCCGGCGCCGAGCGCGATGGTCGCCAACCTGCCCTACTCGGTGGCGACGCCTTTGATCCTGCGCACGATCGAGCAGCTGCCCTCGCTGCGGCGCTGGACGGTGATGGTGCAGCGCGAGATCGCCGACCGGCTGCGGTCGGCGCCGGGGAGCCGCGTCTACGGGTCCCCGAGCGTCGTTGCCCAGCTCGCCTGCGAGGTCGAGCTGGTGCGTCCGGTCGACCCGGCCGTCTTCAAGCCCCGCCCGCGCGTCGACTCGGCGATCCTGCGGCTGCACCGCAAGGGGGAGGGAGCGGATGCGGAGACGCGGCAGCTCGTCCGCGCCGCCTTCGCCCACCGCCGCAAGTCGCTGGCCCGCTCGCTCGAGCACGCCTCGCCGGGAAGTTTGGCGCCGGCGCGGGCGGCGCTGGCCGAGCTCGGCCTGCCGGAAGACGCCCGCGCCGAGGCGCTGGCGCCGGAGCAATTCGCCGCCCTCTCCGCCAAGCTGCGCGGCTGATGCTGCTCCGCGCCCCGGCCAAGCTCAACCTCTGCCTCTACCTGGGCCGCCGCCGCGACGACGGGCTGCACGATCTCTGCTCGCTGTTCGAGCCACTCGAGCTGGCGGACCTGATCGAGGTTTCGCCGGCGGAGCGCGACGAAGTGATCTGTCCGGGGGTGGAGGGCGAAAACCTCGCCATGCGGGCGTTGACGGGATTGCGCGAGCGCGGCTGGGAGCATGAGCCGCTGCGGGTCGAGATCGAGAAGCGGGTGCCGGTTGCGGCCGGGCTCGGCGGCGGCAGCGGCGACGCGGCGGCGATTCTGCGGCTGGCGTCCGGGCAGGTGGCCGACCTGCCGGATTTG
>DATEOT010000024.1:0-8612 GCA_035273795.1 Solirubrobacterales bacterium
ACGGAGAGAGATGTCCAAGGAGAAATTCGAGCGCGATAAGCCGCATGTCAACGTCGGCACGATCGGTCACATCGACCACGGCAAGACGACGCTGACGGCCGCGATCACCAAAACGCTCTCCACCGTGGGCGGTGCCGAAGCGCATAGCTTCGAAGAGATCGACAACGCTCCGGAGGAGAAAGAACGCGGCATCACGATCGCGACCTCGCACGTCGAGTACGAGACCGACAACCGGCACTACGCCCACGTCGACTGCCCGGGCCACGCCGACTACGTCAAGAACATGATCACCGGCGCCGCGCAGATGGACGGCGCGATCCTGGTCGTCTCCGCTGCGGACGGCGTCATGCCCCAGACCCGCGAGCACATCCTGCTCGCTCGTCAGGTCAACGTTCCGCACGTGGTCGTCTTCCTCAACAAGATCGATCAGGTCGACGACGACGAATTGGTCGAGCTGGTCGAGGAGGAGGTCAAGGAACTCCTCGACGAGTACGACTTCCCGGGCGACGAGACGCCGATCATCAAAGGCTCGGCGCTGAAGGCGCTGGAAGGCGACGAGGAGGCCCAGAAAGCCGTCTTCGAGCTGGCCGCCGCGCTTGACTCCTACATTCCGGAGCCGGTCCGCGAGCTCGACAAGCCGTTCCTGATGCCGATCGAGGACATCTTCTCGATCACCGGCCGCGGCACCGTCGCCACCGGCCGCATCGAGCAGGGCATCGTCAACACCGGCGACGAGGTCGAAATCGTCGGCATCCACCCCGAGACCAGCAAAACCACCGTCACCGGGGTCGAGATGTTCCGCAAGATCCTCGACGAGGGTCAGGCGGGCGACAACGTCGGCTGCCTCCTGCGCGGCACCAAGCGCGAGGAGATCGAGCGTGGCCAGGTTCTCTGCAAGCCGGGCTCGATCACGCCTCACACCAAGTTCAAAGCCGAGGTCTACTGCCTGAAGAAGGAGGAGGGCGGTCGTCACACGCCGTTCTTCTCCGGCTACCGGCCTCAGTTCTACTTCCGGACCACCGACGTGACCGGGATCGCCAACCTCCCCGAGGGGACCGAGATGGTGATGCCGGGCGACAACGTCGAGATGACGATCGAGCTGATTCAGCCGATCGCGATGGACCAGGGTCTGCGGTTCGCCATCCGCGAGGGTGGCCGCACCGTCGGCTCCGGGGTCGTCTCGGAGATCACCGAGTAACGACCAGGGGCGGGCCTCCACCCGCCCCGACTCCGCCCCCGGGCGGAGAGACAACTGCAAGGACATACGACCGGGGCGGCGCCCCACCAAAAGGGGCCCCGCCCTCTTTGCGCGGTAAAGCGAAGAGACAAGAGAGAAGAGACGGCAGCGAAGTGGCAACCATTGCGGCACAGAAAATCCGGATCCGACTGAAGGCGTACGACCACGACGCCATAGATCGGGCTGCCAAAGAGATCGTCGAGACCGCCGAGCGCACCGGGGCCAGCGTCTCCGGCCCCGTGCCGCTGCCGACCGAGAAAAACGTCTACTGCGTGATCCGCTCGCCGTTCAAGGACAAGGACTCGCGCGAGCACTTCGAGATCCGCACCCACAAGCGCCTGATCGACATCCTCCAGCCCTCGCCGAAAACCGTCGACTCGCTGCAGCGCCTGGATTCGCTGCCCGCCGGCGTCGACATCGAGATCAAGCTCTAGGGGTTTCTGATGGCGGCGATCCTTGGCAAGAAGCTCGGCATGACGCAGGTCTTCCGTGAGGACGGCAGCGTCATCCCGGTGACGGTGATCGAGGCCGGCCCCTGCAAGGTGACCGCGGTTCGCGACGCGGAGCGCGATGGCTATCGGGCCGTGCAACTGGCCTTCGGCGAGGTCAAGCAGGGCAAGCTGAGCAAGGCTGAGGAAGGCCACCTGAAGAAGGCCGGGGCGGCGCCGATGCGCCACCTGGTCGAGTTCCGCGACGAGGACCTCGGCGCCGAGGAGGGTCCGAAGGTGGGCGACGACGTCACCGTCGAGGGTTTCGAGGCCGGCCAGAAGGTCAAGGTCGCCGGAATCTCGATCGGCAAGGGTTTTCAGGGCGGGATCAAGCGACACAACTTCAGCCGCGGCCCGGTCAGCCACGGCTCGCACAACGTCCGCGCTCCCGGTTCGATCGGCGCCAGCGCGTTCCCGGCCCGCGTCTTCAAAGGGATGCGGATGCCTGGGCAGATGGGCAACAAGCGCGTCACCCAGAAGGGTCTTGAAATCGCCGACGTCGACGCCGAGCGCAACCTGCTCCTGATCAAAGGGTCGGTCCCCGGCTCGCGCAACGGGATCCTCGAGGTGAGGACCGATGGCTAGCGCCAAAGCGACCGTGCTCGGCAAGACGACCAAGGCCGACCTGCCGAAAGAGATCTTCGCCGAGCCCTTCCACCAGTCCCTGGTGCATGAGGCAGCCCGCGCCGATCTCAACGCCCGCCGTCGCGGCACCGCTTCGACCCTGACCCGCGGCGAGGTCTCCTTCACGACCGCCAAGGCCTGGCGCCAGAAGGGCACCGGCCGCGCCCGCGTCGGCTCGCTCGGCGTTCCCAACCGTTTCGGCGGCGGCGTCGCCTTCGGCCCGAAGCCGCGCAAGTACACGGTCAAGGTCAACCGCAAAGCGCGCCGGCGGGCGATGCGCTCCGCCCTTTCGGTCCACGCCGAGCGCGGCTCCGTCGCCGTCCTCGACGCCTCCACCTTCGAGACCCCCTCGACCAAAACCGCCGCCCAGGCGCTGGCGAAATGGGGGGCGAAGAACCCGACTCTGCTGCTCGTCACCGCGGAGGAGATCGGGGCGATGAAGAGCTTCCGCAACCTGCCCCGCACCCAGGTGCTTGAGGTTGGCGCGGCGGGCGTCGCCGACGTGATCGGCGCCGCCGCGGTGGTCGTCTCCGAAACCGCTCTCGACACCCTGAAGGAGAGGCTCGGCTGATGGACGCGCGCACGATCCTGATCCGTCCGGTGATCTCCGAGAAGAGCTACGCCTTGATCGCCGAGGGCAAGTACACCTTCCGCGTCGACGATCGCGCCCACAAGACGCAGATCGCCCAAGCGGTCGAAGAGGTCTTCGGGGTCGACGTGGCCCAGGTCCGGACCGCCAAGGTGCGCTCGAAGCCGAAGCGCCGCGGGCTGACCAAAGGTCGCACCCGCGCCTGGAAGAAGGCGGTCGTCCAGCTCGCCCCCGGCGAGCGGATCGAGTTGTTCGAGGGCGCTGAGACCGCCTAGGGAAGAGAACTGAGAGAGCTATGCCGAACCGAAAAACGAAACCGACCAGCCCAGGGCGCCGCTTCGCGACGTACCCGCTGCGCGAGCAGGTGACCGCCTCCGAGCCGGAGCGGAAGCTGACCGAGGGATTGAAGAAGTCCGGCGGCCGCAATGCCAACGGTCGCGTCACCTCCCGCCATCGCGGCGGCGGCGCCAAGCGGCGCTATCGCAAGATCGACTTCAAGCGGCTCAAGGACGGGGTGCCGGCGAAGGTCGCCTCGATCGAGTACGACCCGAACCGCACCTGCTACATCGCCCTCCTCCACTACGCCGACGGCCACAAGGACTACATCCTCGCCCCCTCGCAGCTCTCGGTCGGTGACGTGGTCAAATCGGGTCCTGAGGCGGACATCAAACCGGGCCACGCGATGGAACTGGGTCAGATGCCGACCGGCACCATCGTCCACAACGTCGAGATGATCCCCGGCCAGGGCGGCAAGCTCGGCCGCGCCGCCGGAACCGCGATTCAGCTCGTCGCGAAGGAGGGGGAGATGGTGACCCTGCGCCTGCCTTCCTCGGAGATGCGGATGGTTCGCGCCAACTGCCGCGCCACCGTGGGCGTTCTTTCCAACGCCGAGCACCAGAACCTCAAGGTCGGCAAGGCGGGCCGCAGTCGCCACAAGGGCAAGCGCCCGCAGACCCGCGGCGTCGCGATGAACCCCGTCGACCATCCGCACGGCGGCGGTGAGGCACACCACACCCCCGGTGGCCACCCGGTCACCCCATGGGGCAAGCCGACCCTCGGTTACCGCACCCGCAAGAAGGGCAAGCAGTCCGATCGCTACATCGTCCGCGGCCGACGCCGCGGCAAGAAGAAGGGCCGTTAAAGATGGGACGTTCGACGAAAAAGGGCCCGTGGGTCGAGGAGCGCCTGATGGGGCGGATCACCGCGATGAACGAGGCTGGCAAAAAACAGATGGTGAAAACCTGGTCGCGGACCTCGACGGTCTTCCCGGAGATGGTTGGGCACACGATCGCCGTCCACGACGGCAAAAAACACGTCCCCGTCTTCATCTCGGAGTCGATGGTCGGTCACAAGCTGGGCGAGTTCGCCCCCACCCGAACCTTCCGTTCGCACGGCGGCAAGGACTAGGCAATGGCTGACGAGAAGAAACCGACGACGAAGAAAGCCGACGCGGCGAAAGCCTCGGGAGAAAAAGCCGAGGCGAAAAAAGCGGCGAAGAAAGACGACGCCAAAGCTGCGAAAGCCAAAGAGGCCAAAAAACCGGCTGCGAAAAAAGAGTCGAAAGCCAAAGGCAAAGAGAAAAAAACCGACGGCAAAAAAGCTTCGAAAGCCAAAGCCAAAGAGGCCAAAAAACCGGCTGCGAAAAAAGCGGCGAAAAAAGAGACTGCGAAAGCGCCGGCGAAAAAAGCCGTCAAAAAAGCGCCGGCCGCGCCGCCCGTCGTCAAAGCCAGTGCCCGCTACGTCCGGATCGCCCCGCGCAAGGCACGGCTGATCGCCGACCAGGTCCGCGGCATGCACATCGAAAAGGCCCGCGCGCTGCTGCAGTTCTCCCCTCGTAGCGCCGCCCAGGACATCCACAAGCTGATCGACTCCGCCGCCGCCAACGCGGAAAACAACCACGACCTCATCGGTGACGAGATGCGCGTAGCCTCGATCACCGTCGACGAGGGGCCGACCCTGCGCCGCTTCCGCCCACGGGCGATGGGCCGGGCGACCCCGATCAACAAGCGAACCAGCCACATCCGTGTGGCTCTGACCCCGGTGGAGGACTAGAGCATGGGACAGAAGATCCACCCCGAGGGTTTCCGCGTCGGCTACATCCACGACTGGAAGTCGAACTGGTACGAGGACAAAAACTTCGCCGACGTCCTTCAGGAAGACCTGCAGATCCGCGATCACATCGAAGGCAAGCTCTCGCACGCGGGGCTCTCGAGCATCACGATCGAGCGCCGCGGCGAGGTCGCCGTCGATATCCACACGGCCCGCCCCGGGATCGTGATCGGCAAGTCGGGCAGCGAAGTCGACGCTCTGCGGAAGGAGCTGCACAAGCTGACCGGCAGCCCGGTCAAAGTGAACATTCGCGAGGTGAAGCGCCCCGAGCTCGACGCCAAACTGGTTGCCCAGTCGATCGCCGAGCAGCTGCAGAACCGGGTCGCCTTCCGCCGAGCGATGAAACGCGCTCTCACCTCGGCGATGCGCTCGGGTGCCAAGGGCGTCAAGGTCCAGGTTTCCGGCCGCCTCGGCGGCGCCGAGATGGCCCGCACCGAAAGCTACTCCGACGGTCGCGTGCCGCTGCACACGCTGCGCGCCGACATCGACTACGGCTTCTTCGAGGCCCGCACCACCACCGGTCGGATCGGCGTCAAATGCTGGATCAACAAGGGCGAAGTGATGCCCGAGGGCTTCCGCTCCGACCTCGTCTCCGACGCCGACAAACAGCCTCAAGGCCGCCGCGACGACCGCGGTGGCGGTCGCGGGCGCGGCGGCGACCGTGGCGGTCGGGGGCGCGGCGGCGGTCCTGGCGGCGGGCGCGGCCCCGGTGGCGGTCGTGGTCCCGGCGGAGACCGCGGCGGTCGCGGCGGTCAGCGGGGAGGTGGTCGCTGATGTTGATGCCGAAACGGGTCAAGCACCGCAAACAGTTCCGCGGCCGGATGCGCGGCAACACCAAGGGCGGCAGCACCGTTGCCTTCGGCGAGTACGGGATCAAGGCCGTCGAGCGCGGCTGGATCACCAACCGCCAGATCGAGGCTGCCCGTATCGCGATGACCCGCAAGATCAAACGTGGAGGCAAGGTCTGGATCAACGTCTTCCCCGACAAGCCCTACACGAAGAAGCCGGCCGAGACGCGGATGGGCTCCGGCAAGGGCAACCCCGAGGGCTGGGTCGCCGTCGTCAAGCCCGGCAAGGTCATGTTCGAGCTGGCCGGTGTGCCCGAGGATCTGGCGCGTGAGGCATTGCGCCTGGCGGGCCACAAGCTTCCGGTCAAAACCAAATTCGTCATGCGCGAGGGAGTGGGCGAGTGATGAAGGCGGCCGAGGTCCATAACCTCAAAGACGACGAGTTGGTGGCGAAATTGATCGATGCCAAACAGGAGGCGTTCAACCTGCGCTTCCGGCATGCGACCGGCGAGCTCGAGAACACGGCTCGCCTGGGTGCGGCGAAGAAGGACATCGCCCGACTGCTGACGGTGGCCAAGGCGCGAGGGATTGACGTTGAGAAAGAGACCCGACGGATATGAGCGACGACGAGACGAAAAAAGACGAGACGACCGAGGAGCCCCAGGCCGAGGAGACCCCCGCGGCCGAGGAGACGGTCGAGGAGACCCCCGCGGCTGAGGAGACTCCCGCGGAGGATGCCCCTGCCGCCGAGGCCGAGGAGGCCCCCGCGGCCGAAGAGACTCCGGCCGAGCCCAACCCGGATGACGATCTTCCCTGGAAGGAGCGCCTGCGGCTGCAGAAATCGCGGCGGCAGCCGCGCAAGGCAAACCCCTCCGATCCTGAGGAGCGCAAGGCGCAGCGCGCCGAGGCGCGTCAGCGCAAGGCGGCCTTGCGGCGCAAGCAGCGTGCCGCGGCGAAGGCCGCTCACACCGCCGGCACCGGCACCCCGCCGGCGGAGCGTGAGTCGAACGCCGCAAAGGTGCGTCAGGGCATCGTGGTTTCCAGCAAGGGCGACAAGTCGATCACGGTCCGCATCGACATCGCCCGCCGTCACCGCACCTACGAGAAGATCGTCCGCAGCTCGGCGAAGCTGCACGCTCACGACGAGCGCAACGAGGCCGGCGAGGGCGACGTGGTGCGAGTGATCGAGACCCGGCCGCTGTCGAAGACCAAGCGCTGGCGCCTGGTCGACGTGGTGGAGAAGGCGAGGTAGCGGATGATCCAGCAGGAGTCCAGGCTCAAGGTCGCCGACAACTCGGGCGCTCGCGAGATCCTCTGCATCAGGGTCAAGGGCGGCTCGCACCGCCGCTACGCCAGCGTCGGCGACGTGATCACGGCGACGGTGAAATCGGCGAGCCCGCAGGGCGGCGTGCGCAAGGGCGAGGTCGTGCAGGCGGTCGTCGTCCGCACCCGCAAGCCGCTGAGCCGCCCCGACGGCACCTACATCTCCTTCGACGAGAACGCCGCCGTGCTGATCGATCCGGCCAGCAACAACCCCCGCGGGACCCGCATCTTCGGTCCGGTGGCGCGCGAACTCCGCGACCGCAACTTCATGAAAATCATCTCGCTGGCTCCGGAGGTGCTCTGATGGCGAAGTCGATGCGCATCCGCACCGACGACCAGGTGGTCATCATCGGCGGCAAGGACGCTGGCAAGACGGGTCGCGTCGTCCGCACCGACCCCAAGAAGCGCCGGGTCTACGTCGAGAACCTCAACATCGTCAAGCGCCACGAACGGCCGCGCTCGCAGGGCGACCTGAAAAACGCCCAGGCCGGCGGCATCGTCGAGAAGGAGGGTCCGATCGACGTCTCCAACGTGATGCTGCTCGATCCCAAAGACAACAAGCCGAGCCGGGTCGGCGTTCGCGTCGACGAGGGCGGCAAGCGCGTTCGCTACGCGAAGCGGACCGGAAACGAGATCGGCTGATGGAGGCGACCGTGGCACCCACGTCTCAGGCCGCGCCGCCGCCGCGTCTGCGCGAGCGCTACGAGCAGGAGGTCCTGCCCGCGCTGACCGAGAAATTCGGCTACTCGACGCCGATGGAGGCCCCGCGCCTGGAGAAGATCACGCTCAACATGGGCCTGGGCAAAGAGAAACAGGACAAGCGCTCCTTCGAGCTGGCCCAGGAACAGCTGGCGACGATCGCCGGCCAGCACCCGAACGTGCGCCGAGCCCGCAAGTCGGTAGCGTCCTTCAAGCTGCGCGAGGGGATGCCGGTAGGCGTCTCGGTGACGCTGCGGCGGGCCCGGATGTGGGAGTTCCTCGATCGTCTGGTTTCGATCGCGGCGCCGCGGATCCGCGACTTCCGCGGTCTCAACCCGCGCTCCTTCGACGGCCGCGGCAACTACTCGATGGGCATCAAAGAGCAGCTGATCTTCCCCGAAATCGACTACGACTCGATCGACGTCGTCCGGGGTCTGGACGTGACGATCACGACTTCCGCTAAAACTGACCTCGAGGCTTTCGAGCTTCTGCTCGCGTTGGGGATGCCTTTCGCCCAGGAGGGCCGCCCCGGTCAGGCCGAGCGTGAAGCCAAGGAAAAAGAAGCCGAAGAGGAGCAGCTCAAAGAGGAGGCCCGTCAGAAGGCCGAAGTCGAGCAGGCGGCCCTCGAGCAGCTGAAAGAGGAGAACCCCGAGGCCTACGCCAAGCCGGAAGGCGAGGACGAGGGCGCCGCTGAGAGCGGAGACGAAGAGGCCGGAGAGACGGCCGAGGAGAGTTCGAACGATGGCTAAGACTTC
>DATEOT010000025.1:0-40595 GCA_035273795.1 Solirubrobacterales bacterium
CGGGTCACCTCGACGCCGCAGCGCTCGCAGACGATGCCCTTGTAGCGGACCCGCTTGTACTTGCCGCAGTAGCACTCCCAGTCCTTGGTCGGACCGAAGATGCGCTCGCAGAAGAGCCCGTCTTTCTCGGGCTTCAGCGTCCGGTAGTTGATCGTCTCGGGCTTCGTTACCTCGCCCCAACTCCAGGAGCGGATCTTCTTCGAGGACGCGAGTCCGATCTCGATCGCGTCGAAATTGTTGATGTCGATCATCAGTCCTCCACCTCGGCCGGCGCGGCCTCTTCGGTTTTGCCGGCACTATCACCATCAGTTCCAGCCTCGCCCTCGGCGACCACCTGCTCCTCCTGCTCGTCCGAGGCTCCGTTTGAGGAGTCGGCGCGAACGCCGGTCAGGTCCATGCCCAGCTCCTCGGCTGCTTTCAGCAGGTCGTCTTCCTCCTCGGAGATCTCCACGTCGGAGCCCTCCGAGACCACGTTCGCGTCGAGCGAGAGGCTCTGGATCTCCTTCAAAAGGACTTTGAAGGACTCCGGAATCGAGGGCTCGGGAATGTTCTCGCCCTTGACGATCGCCTCGTAGGCCTTGACGCGCCCGACGGTGTCGTCGGACTTGACCGTGAGCATCTCCTGCAGGGTGTAGGCGGCGCCGTATGCCTCCAGCGCCCAGACCTCCATCTCGCCGAAGCGCTGGCCGCCGAACTGCGCCTTGCCGCCCAGCGGCTGCTGGGTGACGAGCGAGTACGGACCGGTCGAGCGAGCGTGGATCTTGTCGTCGACCAGGTGCAGCAGCTTGAGGATGTACATGTAGCCGACCGTCACCTTGCCCTCGTAGGGCTCGCCGGTGCGGCCGTTGTAGAGCTGCGCGGTGCCCGCGGCCTGAGCCCCGGGACGGGCGCTCTTGTCGATGCCGAGATCGATCCCTCGCTCGGCGTTCTCCTCCTGCCATCTGACGAGAGCCTCGTCGACGTCCTCGACGGTGGCCCCGTCGAAGACCGGGGTCGCCACGTAGACGCGGCCGTCCCGATCCTCGGAGTGCGCCTGTTTGTAGGCCTCGGAGCCGTCGTCGTACCAGCCGTTCGCCGCGACCCAACCGAGGTGGGTCTCGAGGATCTGGCCGATGTTCATCCGGCTCGGCACGCCGAGCGGGTTGAGGATGACGTCGACGGGGGTGCCGTCGGCCAGGTGAGGCATGTCCTCCTCGGGGACGATCTTCGAGATCACACCCTTGTTCCCGTGGCGGCCGGCGAGCTTGTCGCCCTCGGCGATCTTGCGCTTGATCGCGACGTAGACGCGGACCAGGTCGTTGACGCCGGGCGGCAGGTCGTCGCCCTCGTCGCGGCTGAAGGTGAGGACGTCGATGACGACCCCACCCGCGCCGTGCGGGACCTTCAGCGAGGTGTCGCGGACCTCGCGCGCCTTCTCCTTGAAGATCGCGCGGATCAGCTTCTCCTCGGCGGTCAGCTCGGTCTCGCCCTTCGGCGTCACCTTGCCGACCAGCAGATCGCCGGCATCGACCTCGGCGCCGACGCGGACGATGCCGCGCTCGTCGAGGTTGCGCAGGCTCTCCTCGGAGCGGTTCGGTATGTCGCGGGTGATCTCCTCGTCGCCGAGCTTGGTCGTGCGGGCGTCGATCTCGTACTCCTCGATGTGGATCGAGGTGAGTTCGTCGTCCTTGACCAGGCGCTCGGAGAGGATGATCGCGTCCTCGAAGTTGTATCCCTCCCAGGACATGAAGGCGACCAGGCAGTTCTTGCCAAGAGCGATCTCACCACCGCCGGACGAGGAGCCGTCGGCGAGCACGTCGCCCTTCTTGACCCTCTGACCGCTCTTCACGATCGGCCGCTGGTGGATGACCGTGCCCTGGTTGGAGCGCATGAACTTGTGCAGCGGGAGCTCCTCTTTCTGGCTCCCGTTGCTGATCACGATGCGCTCGGCGTCGACGTAGGTGATTTCTCCGTCGATCGTGGCGAGCACGAGGTCCCCGGAGTCGATCGCGGCACGGCGCTCCATGCCGGTCCCGATCAGCGGCGGATCGGGCTTCAGCAGCGGCACGGCCTGGCGCTGCATGTTCGACCCCATCAGCGCCCGGTTGGCGTCGTCGTGCTCGAGGAACGGGATCATCGAGGTCGCCACAGACCAGATCTGCGACGGCGAGACGTCCATCAGGTCGACTTCTTTGGGGGCGGCGGTCGCGTACTCCTGCTCGCCGGCCCGGACCAGCACCTGCGGTCCTTTCAGCTTGCGGGACTTCGGGTCGATCTCGGCGTTCGCCTGGGCGATCACCTTGTCCTCGTCCTGGGTCGCGTCGTAGTGGACGATCTCGTCGCTGACGACGCCATCTTCGACCAGCCTGTACGGGGTCGTGACGAAGCCGTGCTCGGAGACCTGCGCGTAGCTCGAGAGCGAGCCGATCAGACCGATGTTCGGTCCCTCCGGGGTCTCGATCGGGCACATCCGGCCGTAGTGGGTCGGGTGCACGTCGCGGACCTCGATCGGCGCCCGCTCACGGGTCAGACCGCCGGCCCCAAGCGCCGAGAGGCGGCGACGATGGGTGAGCCCGGTGAGGCTGTTGGTCTGGTCCATGAACTGCGAGAGCTGCGAGGAGCCGAAGAACTCCTTCATCGCCGCCACGACGGGCCGGATGTTGATGATCGTCTGCGGGGTGATCGCATCGGCGTCTTCGGTGGTGAGCCGCTCGCGGACGACGCGCTCCATCCGGTAGAGGCCGATCCGGAAAGCCTCCTGGATCAGCTCGCCGACGGTGCGCAGGCGGCGGTTGCCGAAGTGCTCGTACTCGTCGAGGTGGTCGTAGACCTGCTCGCGCGGGTAGGTGATCGCCTCCGCGGCGTAGTCCTTGATCGGGTTCTCCTCGTCGATCTCCTCGGGGATCCCGAGCAGTTTCGGCAGGGAGGTGAGCTCCTTGACCAGGGCGATGATGTCGTCGTGGGTCAGGACCCGCGTCTCGAGGTCGATGTCGAGGTCGAGGCGGGCGTTGAGCTTGTAACGACCGACCCGGGTGAGGTCGTAGCGCTTGGGGTCGAAGAAGAGCTGCTCGAGCAGACCGCGGGCAGCGTCGACCGACGGCGGCTCGCCCGGGCGCTGCTTTTTGAACAGCTCGATCAGGGCGCCCTCTTCGGTCTTGGTCGCTTCGGTGTCGGCCTCGATCGTGTGGCGGATGTAGACCGAGTTGTCGAACATGTCGAGGAGCTGCTGGTCCTCGACGTAGCCCATCGCGCGCAGCAGGACCGTGACCGGCAGTTTGCGCTTGCGGTCGATGCGGACGAAGACTTTGCCTTTTTTGTCGACTTCGAGCTCGAGCCAGGAGCCGCGGGCCGGCATCAGGTTGGCGATGAAGACCTGCTTTTCAGGGTCCTTCGGCGCCATTACGTAGGCACCCGGCGAACGAACCAGCTGGGTGACGACGACGCGCTCGGTGCCGTTGATGATGAAGCTTCCCCGCTCGGTCATCCACGGGAAGTCGCCCATGAAGACGGCCTGCTCGCGGATCTCGCCGGTCTCCTTGTTCTGGAAGGCGACGGTCGCGGTCAGCGGCCGCGAGTAGGTCATGTCCTTCTCGCGGCACTCCTCGATCGTGTGCGGCGGCTCCTCGAACTTGAAATCGCCGAAGACGATCTGGAGGTTCCCCGTGTAGTCCTCGATCGGGGATATGTCGTTGATCGTCTCTCTCAGGCCACCTACTTTCGGATCCGTCAGTTCTTCGAAAGAACGACGCTGGATGTCGATGAGGTGTGGAACCTCGAGAGGGTTGTCTAGGCGGGAAAAGCTCCTACGGGTTACGGGGGCAGCGTTGGAACGTGCCAAAGTCGGCGACTCCTCGGACGGTCAGAGGGACGTAAGTACAGCGCAAATCTGGGCAGGGGAACTCAAATAAGGCGCGACGGCGGAAAATAACACACCGCCGCCTGCACCTTCAAAACTTGGCTCCCCGAGCGGGATCCGCGGGAACAGTGCGAACTCTTAGGAGAGTTCGACCGTTGCCCCGGCCTCCTCGAGTTCAGCTTTGAGTTTGTCGGCCTCCTCGCGGTCGACGCCCTCTTTGATGGCTTTCGGAGCCTCGTCGACCAGCGCCTTCGCCTCTTTCAGGCCAAGACCGGTCGCGGAGCGAACCACCTTGATGACGGGGACTTTCTGGCCCCCGACCTCTTTGAGGACGACGTCGACGGTGGAGGCCTCTTCGCCCCCGCCCTCGTCGCCGCCGCCACCGCCGCCGGCAGCAGCCGGCGCCGCGGCCGCAACGGCCGTAGCGGAGACCCCGAACTCCTCCTCGAGCGCTTTGATCCGCTCGGAGAGTTCGAGGACCGAGATGCTTTTCAGCTCCTCGATCCAGTCCTCGGTTGAAGTTTTGGTTGCCATCAGTCGCTACCCCTCTTCCTCGTTTGAATCTTCATCTGAAGCCTCTGCCGCCGCCTCCGGCTCGTCCTCCGGAGCATCGGCCTGATCGGCCGGCGGCTCGTTTCCACTCGCGGCCTCCGTCGGAGCCTCCTCCGCGGGAGCCTCCTCGGCTCTCTCCTCCTCGGCCTCGGCCTTCGGCTCCTCCGCGGGAGCCTCGGCGGCCGGAGCCTCGCCGGTGACCAAACCTTGCTCGATGATCTGCCCGAGCTGGAGCGCCAGCCCCTGGATCATGCTGCCGAGCCCGCGCACGAGACCGGTGAGCGGGCTGGCAACGACGCCGGCGAGCTGCCCGTTGAGAACCTCGCGGGCGGGCAGTTTGGCGATCGATTTGAACGCGTCCTCGTCGAGCGAGGTCGCGTCCATGAAACCGCCCTTGTAGGTGAGCACTTGGTGCTCTTTGTTGAAGGTCGTGATCGCTTTCGCGGCCTGGGCAGTGTCGCCGCGAACGAAGGTGAGGGCGGTCGGTCCCTGCAGCAACTCCGCCAGCCTTTCCTCGCCGGCCTGGTCGGCGGCGATTTTCGTCAGGCGGTTCTTGACGATGCGGAAGCTGGCGTCGGCTTCGCGGAGTTTCGAGCGCAGCTCGGCTGCCTGGGGAACGCTGATGCCACGGTAGTCGACAGCGAAGATCGCGTCGGCCGCCTCGATATCGGCGGCGATCTCTTTTATGGCTGCTGACTTTTCTTCGCGGTTCATCGTCTCACCTGCACCGGGCTTCTGGGCTGGGGCCCCGCCGGTGGTCTGCGGTTAGCGGCGACGGAGCTTAGACCGTCGCCGGCTCCTGTGCGGTCTCGTCGGGTGCCCCGCCGTCGCGTTCCGCGGATTTCCCTGAGTCGACGCGGATGCCGGGGCCCATCGTCGTCGCCAGGGTGGCGGTGACGATGTATTTGCCCTTGGCCGAGGAAGGCTTGGCGCGCTGGATCTCCTCGATCACGGCCTGGTAGTTCTCGAGCAGTTTGTCCTCGTCGAAGCTGGCCTTGCCGATCGCCATGTGGACGATCGCCTGGCGGTCGGTGCGGTATTCCACTTTGCCCGACTTCGAGTCGGCGACGGCTTTCTCGACGTCGTCGGTTACGGTGCCGACCTTGGGGTTCGGCATCTTGCCCTGGGGGCCGAGGACACGCCCCAGCTGGCCGACGGCTTTCATCATCTCGGGGGTCGAGATCGCGACGTCGAAGTCGGTCCAGCCCTCTTGGACTTTCTCGGCCAGGTCTTGGCCGCCGACGAAGTCCGCGCCCGCGGCCTCGGCGTCGCGGGCCTGCTGACCCTGGGCGAAGACGGCGACGGTGACGTCTTTGCCGAGCCCGTGCGGCAGCGCCAGGGTGCCGCGCAGCTGTTCGTCGGCGTGGCGGACGTTGACGCCGAGCAGCACGTGCAACTCGACCGTCTCGTCGAACTTGGTGCTGGCGGTCTCCTTGACCAGCGAGATCGCCTCGGCCGGCGGGTAGGCGCGGTCGCGGTCGACCTTCTCGTACTGCGCGCGGAATCGTTTGCCGTGGGCCATTTCTACAAGTCTCCTAGGCGACGTCGACGCCCATCGAGCGGGCGGTGCCGGCGATGATTTTCTTCGCCGCGTCGATGTCGTTGGCGTTGAGGTCGGGCATCTTGCGTTCGGCGATCTCCTGGATCTGGGCGTCGGAGATCGTCCCCACCTTGTTGACGTGAGGCTCACCCGAGCCCTTCGGGATTTTGATCGCTTCCTTGATCAGGACCGCGGCGGGCGGGGTCTTGGTGACGAAAGTGAAGGAGCGATCCTCGTAGACGGTGATCTCGACCGGGATGATCGTCCCGCCTTCGCCCTGCGTCTGCGCGTTGAAGGCTTTGCAGAAGTCCATGATGTTGACGCCGTGCTGGCCCAGCGCCGGACCGACCGGCGGGGCGGGGTTGGCGTTGCCAGCCTGGATCTGCAGCTTGATGAGGGTGAGGACTTTCTTTGCCATGAGTTCGGGTTCGTGAGGGTAGCGGTCCTGGCGACCTAGATCTTCTTGACCTGGTCGTAGCCGACCTCGACCGGGGTCTCCCGGCCGAAGATCGAGACCAGCACCTTGAGTTTTGCCGCGTCCTCGTTGATCTCGGCGATCTCGCCGGAGAAGTCGGAAAGGGGGCCGGAAATGACTTTGACGGTTTCGCCGATCGAGAACTGGGCCTGGGTGCGCGGCCGCTCCGCGGTCTCGCGATGCAACAGCCGGTCCACCTCCGGTTTTGAGAGCGGCACCGGTTTGTTGCGCTCGGCACCGACGAAGCTGGTCACCCCGGGGGTGTTTTTGACCAGGCTCCAGGCCTCGTCCGTCATCTCCATGTTGACGAGGATGTAGCCAGGCATCGTGTTTTTCGTTTTGGTCTCTTTCTTGCCGTCTTTCATGACGGAGACCTCTTCGGTGGGGACGACGACCTGCCGCACGTTGCGGTTCTGGCTCATCGTCTCAACCCGATGCTCGAGGTTGTGCTTGACCTTGTTCTCGTGTCCGGAATAGGTGTTGATCACGTACCAGCGATACAAATCGAAAAGCCTTTGTTCGGGATCCCTTTAGAGGATCTGCTTGATGAGCTCACTGAAGATCGCGTCGAGCGCGCCGAGGTAGGCGGCCGCGACAGCGACGAAGAGAATGGTGACCGCGGTCGCCTGAACCAACGTGTCGCGGTCGGGCCACTGGACCTTCTTCAGCTCCTGCCAGCAGGATATGAGGAAGCCGATGAAACCGGAGCGCTGGCGTTCGGCTTTGGCCTGTTTCTGCTTCTTCGCCAGTTGCTCGCGCTCATGGCGCTTCTGCTGCTCTCGCTTGCGTTTCTCCGCTTCCTTCTGCGCCTTCGCTTCGGCCCGGCGGGCGGAGCGGGGCTTGGGCGCGTCGGGGGTCTCGAGTTGTGACTCCGGCGCGCCGGCGGCGATCCCGGCCTCGACCGCTTCGACCTCGGCTACCTCACCGGAGACGCCGGTCTGCGTCTCCCTCTGCGCCTCTACCGGGCTCTCGTGATCGCCGGAACGTTTCCGTTCTTCGGCTTCCCGAGCCCGGCGCTCGGCCTTGCGCTGTGCGCGGGTCTTTGCCATTGGGGGCTACCGGGTCTCCTTGTGCGGGGTGTGGTGCCCACACCAGCGGCAGAACTTGCGCATCTCGATGCGGTCCGGCGAGTTTCGCCGTGACTTATTGGTTTGGTAATTCCGTCGCTTGCACTCTTCGCAAGCCATCGTCACCGCGATGCGGACGTCTCCGCGAGCCATCTTCTCCCTCGTTCCGTGCCTGAGGACAGTCTTTACAGAAGAAAAACCCCGGGCCAAGGCTCGAGGCTGAGCGAAGGATAGCGCCATGCGAAGGCCAGGGAGTGGCCGGTGCCGCCCAGCAGGGCAATAGATCACATCGACTACCTAATTCTATGTAAAGTCGTTTTTCACGTAATCGATCCGGGCACCCGGGGGGTCACCGTGCAACAGCCAGTCGAAACCGCTGGTCTTTACGACAGGGACAGCTTCGTCGAAGCGGTCGAAAACCGGCTCCTCGACCCCCTCCACCGCACCCGGTCAGGGGCCCTGCTGCTGCTCGACATCGACTCCTTCCACCTCGTCAACGACTCGCTCGGGCACGAGGCCGGCGACCGTCTGCTGGAAACGGTGGGGGAGACGATGCGGGACGAGTCGCGGGCGGACGACCTGCCGGCGCGGATCTGCGCCGACGAATTCGGGCTGCTGCTGCAGCGGGCGACCCCCGCCCAGGCGAAGGCGACGGCGGAGCGGCTGATCGCCCTGGTGCGCGAGCGCGGCAAGCCGGCGGTCGGCGCCAGCGTCGGCATCGCGACCTTCGGCGGCACCGCGGAGGCGGTCACCGCCGAAGGGCTGATGATCGCCGCCGACATCGCCCTCAGCGAAGCGAAGGAACAGGGCGGCGGCAAGGCGATGGAAGCCTCCGGCGGGCCGAACCTGAAGCTGGCCTGGGCGGACCGGATCCGGGATGCGATCGACCGGGGGCGGATCGTCGTCTACGCGCAGCCGATCCTCGACCTCCGCAAGCAGTGCGTGGCGCGGGAAGAGCTGCTGGTGCGGATGCTCGACGACAACGACGAGGTGATCCCGCCCTCGTCGTTCCTGCCGACGGCCGAGCGAATGGGCCTGATCGTCGACATCGACCGGCTGGTGCTAACGAAGGCGATCGAGCTGGCCGGTCGCTCGCAGCCGATCGCCGTCAACGTCAGCGGCGCCTCGCTCTGCGATCCGCGGCTGATCGAGGACGTGCGGGCGGCGATCGCCGATGGGCTCAACCCCGCCTGGCTCGACTTCGAGATCACCGAGACGGCGGCGATCTCGAACATGGATCACGCCCGCGCCTTCGCCCAGGCGGTCACCGAGATGGGATGCGGCCTCGGGCTCGACGACTTCGGCACCGGCTTCAGCTCGTTCAGCTACTTGAAGGACCTGCCGATCCAGCACCTGAAGATCGACGTCGAGTTCATCCGCGAGCTGCCGAGCTCACCGACCGACCAGCGCCTCGTCCAGGCCCTGGTCCAGTTCGCGAAGGCGTTCGGCCAGGAGACGGTGGCCGAGGGCATCGAGGACGCCGAGACGCTGGCTCTCGTCCGCGCTTTCGAGGTCGACTACGCGCAGGGCTTCCACATCGGGCGGCCGGCGCTGGTCGAGGGCGACCAGTTCGCGGCCACTGTCTGAATAGGGGTTTCCGGTAGGAGAGGGGGCGGGGTACCCCCTCCTGCGACACGTGCCCACAGGACGGTTCAGGGTGCAACAGCTTCTTAGAAAGGAGCTGGTTCACCTTGGGCGTTTGCCGGAGCTCGATGGCAGAGGGTGACCCGCCCTAGAGCCCGAGGGTTTTGGCGATGATGTTGCGCTGGATCTCCGAGGTCCCGCCGTAGATGGTCGAGACCAGCGAGGTGCGGACGAGGCGCTCCATGTCGTACTCGGAGGAGTAGCCGTAGCCGCCCATCATCTGCATCCCCTCGAGGGTGGTGCGCTTGGCGACCTCGGTGACGAAGAGCTTCACCATCGATGCCTGCTGGGGCAGCATCCGGTCGGGGTCCTCGTCGACGAGGGAGGCGACCCAGTGGGTCATCAGCCGCGCCGCCTGCAGGTCGGTGGCGAGGTCGGCGATGCGGTGCTGGAGCGCCTGGAAGGAGCCGATCGGACGATCGAACTGGCGTCGCTCCTTGACGTAGACCAGGAGGTCGTCGAAGGCGCGCTGCGCGATCCCGAGCATCGTCGCGGCGAGGATCAGGCGCTCGACGTTGAGGCCGGCCATCAGCTGCGTCCAGGCCTGGTCGACCTCGCCGAGCACGGCGCTCTCCTCGGCGGCGCAGTCGGTGAAGTAGAGGTGGTTGGTCTCGCGGCCCCCCATCGTCTCGATCGGGACGACCTCCATCCCCTCCGCGTCGCGTGGGACCCAGATCATCGTCATTCCCTCGTGCTTGCTGGCGCCGCGGGTGGTGCGACAGACGACGAGGACGTGGTCGGATATGTGGGCGTTGGAGCAGAAGACCTTCTGGCCGTTGAGGACGAAGCCGCCGTCCACGCGCTCGGCCTTGCAGGAAAGGGCGCCGACGTCGGAGCCGGCCTCGGGCTCGGTCATCGCGATCGCCTCGACCGAGCCGCTGGCGATTCCGCCGAGAATCTCTTCCTTCTGTGCCTCGGTGCCGAAGCGCTGGGTGGCGCCGGCGACGATCAGGGTCGTCGCGTAGCCGCCGATCGGCGCCAAGCCCCGCGAGGTCTCCTCCATGAAGAGGCAGGCGTCCAGCATCGTCCCACCGGAGCCCCCGTACTGCTCGGGGATCGTCACCCCGAGCCAGCCCAGGTCCGCCATCTGGTTGTAGATCTCGAAGTTGTGGTGCTCGCGGTAGCCGTCGGTCAGCCGCTCGCGCTGATCGGAGGTGCCGCACTCTCGGTCGCAGAAGTCACGCAGCGCGTCGACGAAGTCCTTCTGCTCGTCGCTGAGGGCGAAGTCCACGCGGGCAGCCTACCGAGGGAAGCGAGGGCTTGGCCATGCAGCCAGAAAGCCCGGAACGAGACTCGAACTCGTGACCCCTTCCTTACCATCGCACGGATTCTGAGGGTGCCGGCGGCGCTCAGTCCAAGGCAGTCCAGCTAGAGCGCCAAGTCGGCCGAGTCAGCTTGACCCCGGCAGCCCCCGCTAGGCGCGGCCGATGTTCGGCGTTCGTTCGGCGCTCGCGACGATCCCCACGCGGCCGATGCGGGGACCGCCCCAAGGGAGAGGTTAGGGCGATCCCCCCATCGGCCAACGAGGGGACCGCCCGCGCTGGAGGAAGTTAGTGGAGGTCCGGCTGCGGGGGAGATTCAAAGCCGAGGATGCCGAAGGTGAAGGGGATCACTTCCTCGTCGGAATCGTGGGCGATCCGAGCCGCCGCGTCTGTGCGGATCTGTTCGGCCGAGTAGTAGGTGCCGGCGAGAAGCGCCATCATCTCGCGATAGCCGCGCGGGTCGAGATGCAGCGCCCGCCAAGTTAGGTGACGGTCGGTTCGCTTGTCGAAGGTGCCCGACTGGATCGCGCCGTCAGTTCGCGCGAGCAGCCCCAGGAAGGAAGTCCGCGACAAGCTTTTGCGGTCCTCCAGCGGCAGCGCCTCAAATTCCTCGTCTGAGAAAAAGACGCGCGCCAAGCCCCGGTACACATGCTCAGTCGCGCCGCGCTTGGGGTTCAATTTGGTGATCTCGATGCAGCCCGCTTTCTCCAGCGCTCGGAAGTGGTAGGCGACGAGGGAGAGGGCGTTTTGCTGGTTCTTGAAGTCTCGGCGGACTGGCTTGTGTAGCCCCTGGTTGACGAAGCGGATCGGGCTCATCGGCGTCTCGTTGACGACTTCCAGAATGCGGACGCGCATCGGGTGACGAAGCGCCTCACAGCTAGACCGCCGCGCTTTCCTGGCCGCCTCCTTCGCCGCCGATCCGCCGCCCTTCTTCGCCATGCTGGATTCCTCCCGATCAATTGGACTTGCTCTTACTGATCGCGGCACCATAGACGAATACTCAAGTCCCCACCCGTGAATATGCGGCACGCCCTCGTTTTAATTAGTGGCGGTTTTTTGGTGGAGATGGTTCTATCGGTCCCTCTGTTCCCAACAGAGGAAAGGGGGGATCAGGATGAAGCTCGCCGCGAGCGAGACGGCCATTCCGGCCGCCGCGATCCACAAGGGCAACTAGCCCTGTGGGGCGGTCGGCGGATCGGTAGCCGGCCGCCCCCTACGCCGCGTAGGAGAGGACGCGCTTGACGGCGGCGGGCGTCCATTCCGCCCCCGTGTCGGTGGTGACGCCGCGAGCGTTGAGGTCTTTCGCGATCCGGTAGGGCGTCCGCTTGGGGTTGTCCGCCGGCCCTCGCAGGTTCTTGATCCTGGCGACGGTCGCGGGGCGGACGGTGCGCGGCCGGCCGAGCTTCACCCCTTCCCGTTTCTTCTGCTTCAAGACCGCCCTCGTGCGCTGGCCGATCCGCTTGCGCTCCAACTGACCAAAGCTCGCCATCTGAAAGGCGAAGTGCTCGCCCTCCGGGGTGCGCGTGTCGATCTGAACGTCGAGCAGGATCAGCGCCCAGTCCTCGTCGGCGGCGAGCTCCAGCGTCTTACCTATGTCGGCGACCGAGCGGCCGAACCGATCCAGCCGAGCGCAGATCAGAGCCTCCGCTACTTCGCCCGTCGCCATCTTCGACAGAGCCGCTTGAAGGTAGGGGCGTTTCATGTTGCTCCCGCCCGCCCCCGGCGGCTCGTGGAAGACGGCGACGATCTCCATGCCCTCGCGCTCGGCGTACTCGCGGATTGCAGCCTCTTGAGCGGCCGGGCTGACGCTCGGATCGTCGGGGCTGTCCTGCTTGGAAATGCGGGTGTAGGCGATGGCGCGGGTGGCGGTTGGGTTGTTCATTCGTGGGTCTCCCGTGGCTCGATTTGTGATCAAAAAGGTATCAAAACGAGCGTTTAGAATCCTTTTCGATCACAAGGGCATGCTCAGATTTGGCTATATAGGTGGATTTGCGAGCCCGTGCGCGGGTACGCTGTACCTTGTCAAGACATGGCTACGAAGACCAAGACCCCCAAGCTCCCCGCCAACCTCCCGGCCGCGCTCGATTCGGCCGGGCTCTCGCAATGGGATCTCGCCCAGAAGACCGGCATACACCCGAGCGAAGTGCAACGCATCGTCGGCCGAGGCATGCGCCCGACCGACGCCCAAGCCGCCAAGATCGCGAAGGCTCTCCGCTGATGGCCGCCGAGACCGAGCCCAACTGGCAGCGTCCCGCAGTCCGCCCCCGGATCACCGAGCGGCGGATCAAGGACGGCAACCCCGGCGAAGTCGAGATCAGCGTGCCGCCCGAGATCGCGCACGATCTCGTCGGCTCTCCGCAGCACCCCGCGCCCAAGCACTCCAGCAAGGGCGAAACCCTCTGGTCGCTGGGCGCCGGCCGACAGATCCGCTGGAACCGTCTCGGCGAGTTCTGCCGGGCTCGCGGGATCGACGCCGCCGACCTGGCCGCCCGCGTTCGCCGCTTCGATCCCGAGGACGTGGCCGAGGTCTTCGACGCCGGCCCTTGGGACTCGGCGTCCGAGTTGTCCGAGGCCGAGTGGACGCGGCTCGCTCGCGGTCTGTCTGAGTTGATCGGCGAGCCCGTGACCGTCGAGCAGATCGCGCCGTGGGAAGTCAACCGCCCCGGCGAAGGCAAGCCGCCCAAGCGCGACGGCGAGGCCAAGGAACTGACCCCCTCCCTCCCGCCGAGAGGTCGCGGGGGATCGGCCGCCGACGCCGCCGCCATCGCCGAGCGCAGGGACGCCGAGCGCCACGCCGCCCAGTCGGCCGAGGCCGCCGAGATCCGGCGGGATCTCACCGTCTTGGACGCCGAGCGCAAGCTGGGCGAAGTCAAGGACCGGATCGCGAACGCCCCGACCCTGCGGGATCGGCTGCGTCGTCGGCGCTGATGGAAGGCAAGGCGATCAGCAGCGGCGGGAAGCCCTGGCCGCCGAGGCGCGAGCGGGCATTCGCGGGCATGCTGGAGGAACTTGGGTCGCCGCCGCTCGGCGGCGATCCGCTCGACGCTCCCGAGCCGGTGTTTGATCGCGGCATGGAACTCGTCAAGGGTCAGCGCCAGCCGGACGGCAACGAGGCCGGACCCCTTCGACGCTTTGGGCGGTCGGGCAGACAGTAGGTTTCAGGCTCCCTGAGATGTTTTGTCTTAGCAGACTGTAAATTGCAGAAACTATTTGTCTACCTTTGGTGTGGGGAGTGGTGACCGCACACTAGAGCGGCGGATCTCCAGGTGGTCCAAAGCCCTAGACATATCTGCTATTGTTTGCGGCTAGCGCGAGCGTGTTGACCCGTGCGGTACACTTCATGTATGGAGTCAACCGCCCAAACCCCCGTCAATCACCGCTTGCGAGACGCCCGCGTTGCGCTCGGCCTGTCGATCACCAAGACGGCCGCCGCCGTGGGGTGTACCCGCGAGCACCTGTCCAAGTTCGAGAACGGCCGCCGCTACGGACCGCGCGACTACTCGCCCGAGTTGATCTATCGCCTCTCGCGCTTCCTAGACGTGTACGTGCCCGTTGACGAGATTTTCGAGGCCGAGATCGCGCCGCTGCCGGCGGAGGCTTCCACGTGAGATCCCCGGAAAGCGAAAGGGGCGGCTCGGCTGCCGCCCCCGGATTGGACTCCTTCAACGTAGCGGCTGATCTCCCACTCGCCGCCGGCATCGTGGGGCTGTCCGAGTGAGTGCCGAAACCGCCATCGACCGGCCGGCTCTGATCCGGCGGGCTCAGTCGATCATGGAGACCGAATCGGGCGACGAGTTGAAGCGCCGAGCGGCAGCCCTCGCCGATCTCCAGAACCGCCAGCCCGACCTTCCCGACGAGGCCGCCGAGGCGATCATCGCCGAGGCCGGCGACCGCCGATCCGGCCGCCTTCGCTTTGAGCCCGACCTGGCCGAGATCGCGGCCGGGGAGATCCCCGAGCCCGAGCGGCTGATCCCGAACCTGCTCTACGTCAACCGCGTCCACTGGCTCAGCGGCCACCCCGGCCACGGCAAGACGACGCTCGCGGCGTGGTCGGCGACTCAGCACATGCAAGCCGGCGGACACGTGATCTGGCTCGACTGGGAGGGCGGCGTTATGCCGACCGTCGCGCGCATGCTCGCGGTCGGCGCGAAGGCCGACGAGATCGGCGAGCGCTTCCACCTGGCCGCCTTCCCGTCGATCTCCGCCGACGCCGAGGGCTTCGCCGCGCTGGCCGCCGCTCTGGAGGATTGGCCGGGCGCTCTGGTGGTCTTCGACTCGGCGTCGAAGGCACTCACGGCCGCCGGCTTCGACGAGAACAACCCCGCCGAGGCGACCCGCTGGACGACGAACCTGATCTTGCCGGCGAGGGAGGCCGGGTCAACCGTGATCGTGATCGACCACGTCACCAAGGGCGCGACGAAGACCACCCCCTACGCCCGCGGCGCGGGCTCCAAGCTCGCCGACGCGGACGTGGCTTGGTACGTCGAGGCCACCGCGAGATTCAACCGCGAGACCGCCGGCCGGATCGAGCTCGCCCGCCACAAGGACCGCGACGGGCTGATGCCCGAGCGCCTTGCCTTCGACGTTGGCGACGGCGCGGGCGGTCTGCCGATCACGGCCGCCGAGGTCGAAGACGAGGCGTCCCGAGATCGCAGAGACGCGGGGGTGCGCTCGGCGGTGCTGGCGGTGCTCCAGGCGGCGGACAAGCCGCTGAGCAAGAAGGCGGTTCGCGATCTCGCCGGCAAGCGTCGAGCGGACGTGGCGGAGGCGCTGGACTCGCTGGTCAACGATCAGGCGAGCGGCGTCACGGCGACCGTGGGGGACGGCGGATTCGTCGTCTACGCCTTCGACGCCGAGGCCCGCACGGCGCTCGATATGCGCGGCGAGGGCGACCGGCTGGAGGTCGGCTGATGGCACCGCTCAGCGTCGTTAGGGGTGTTCCCGTCACCCCCCCGCCGGGAGAGGTCGGGGACACCCTTGGGGACACCCTCTCCCCGATCTTGGGGAGACCCTGTCCCCGCCGCATTCCAGAGCGGCGGGAGAGGGCGGGCGCACCCTCCAGTTTTGCCCTCTCCAGAGGGGGTGTCCCCACCGTTCCCGCGCCTATAGGCGCGGAACGGGGACACCCCTCGCAGGGCCGACCCGAACACAGAGGAAGATCCCGGCCGCCGAGACGCGGGGCGGGTGCCTGATGGCCGCCTTCGCGATCTCCCAAGAGCCGGCCGCCGGCACCCCCGCCGATCCGGGCGTGGGCCACGTTGGCTGTCCCCGCGAGGGCGGCCGGCTGCTTCGCGTCCGCATGATCGACCGCCGCCGGCAACGTCTCCGGGTGCGCTGCGATCTCTGCCCGGACACGATCCACGAGGGGCGCGGTCCCGGCCGCCCGCTTCGCCCCGACGAGACGCCGCCCGAGCTTGTCGAGGTCGAGCCCGAGCACTCCCCCACGATGCCGGCGACGCCTTCCCGCCAGCGCGTCTCAGACGCCGACATTCTCGACGCCCTGGCGGCCGACGAGGACCGCCGCGCCGATCACGTCGCCGAGGCGTTGGGGTACGCCCAGGCCACCTCCCTGATGAAGCGGATCACCCGCATGAACTCGGCCGCCGGCTCGCCCCTCGTCGTCGTCCGCAAGGGTCACGGCTCGCCCACCCTCCTACGCCGCGCGATCCCGTCCATTCCGTCAACTCAAACGGATTCGCGACCCCACGACGCTGGCGGCGCGGCGGGCTCGGATTCCGGCTCTGGCGAGGGCGATCCCGGCCGCCGAAAGGTTGCGAAATGAGGCGATCTGAGCCCCTACCCCTTGACGTTTCGACAGAACCCCCGCGCGGACCCCTCCAAGCCTCTCCAGCGCCGCGACGTGGCCGCTCTGAGGGCGTGGGAAATCTCGATGATTGGAGCAGAGAAACCTTGACATGCAGGGGAAAATATGAGTAGGGAAATGACCACCTTTCGCGACCAATTCGAAGCTCCAGTTCACCGTCTGTACGGCGGCGACGATGACGCCGACACCCTGCTCAGCTTCGCCCCCGACGAGATCCATTACCGCCCCCGCCTTCTGTCTCTCGCCGAGGCGGCCGAGCAGGTTCCGCTCAGCGAAAAGCAACTCCGCCGCGTCGCCACTCGCAAGCCCGAGCCCGGCCGCGTCGCCTCCCCCTTCCTCAAGGTCGAGGGCCGGTGGATGGTCTACGAGGACGAACTGCATGCGTGGGTGAAGCGCCGCGCCGAAGAGGACGCCGAGACGGCCGCCAGCGCTCCCGCGCCCCGCCGCCGTCGCCGCCCGACCAAGACGGCGGGCACCCTCGCCGCCGTCCTCGCCGAGGAAGACGCCGCGTGAGTGTCCACAAGATCAAGCCGAGGAAGGGCAGCCGCAAACCTCGCTACGAAGTGCGCTACCGCGAAGGCGACCGCAACCGCTCCAAAGTGTTCGATCTCAAGGACGACGCGGACGCCTTCGACGGCAACGTGCGGGTGAGTCGCCAGCGGGGCGCGAAGATCGTGCGAGCGAACGACACGCCCTATCTTCGCGATCACGCGGCCGACTGGATGCGCCGCCGGAAGCAGTCGGGGACCATCGCCCCCGCGACCCTCAAGCGGGATGCTTCGATCTTCGACAATCACGTCGATCCCTACCTAGGCGGGCTGCGTGTCGGCGCGATCACCGTCCCCCGGCTGGACGAATGGCAGGGCGAACTTTTCGACGCTGGCGCGAGCGGCGAAGTGGTCAAACGGTCGGGCGGCGTCTTGAGTCAGATCCTTGGTGACGCCAAGCGACGGGGACACGTCGAGGCCAACGCCGCGAGCGACCTTGACCGGGTCGCGCACACTCGGCAGAAGGGCCGGGCGGCCGACCCCGAGCAAGTCGAGGCGATGCGCTCCCACTTCCTCGCCGCCGACGATCTCGAAGGCGCGGCGCTTGTGTCGGTGTTCGGCTACGTGGGGCTTCGACCCGAGGAGGCCCGCGTGGTCGGGTGGAACGATCTCGACGGCCGCCGGTTCGTCTTGGCCGAGGATCAGACGAAGGACAAGACGCCCGAGCGCGAGGCCGAGATCCCCGATCCCGTCCTCGCCGATCTCAAGCGCTGGCGGCTTCGATCAGGCCGGCCGGCCGGCGGGTTGATCTTCCCCGGCATCGAGGCCGAGCACGATTACCGCAACTGGCGCAAGAGGAAGTTCCGCCCGGCTGCCGGGGCGGCCGGTCTGCTCGTCTGGGATGAAGACGCCGAGAAATGGAGCGGTCGTTTCCGGCCCTACGATCTGCGGCACACGAGCGTGTCGCTGATGATCCGGGCGAACACCCCGATCACCGAGATAGCCGCCCACCACGGCCACGGTCCCGCGACCCTGCTCAAGGTCTACGCGCACGATCTCCGCCGGCAGCGCGGCAAGCCCGCGATCCCGGTTGGCGAGGCCATCGAGGCGGCGAGGTCGGGGCGGCCGAGTTCGGTAGATGTTCGGCGGGAAGGCGATGCGACCCCTTCCCAACGTGTTCGGTCCCGCCTGTGAAGCTAAGCCCGGAACGAGACTCGAACTCGTGACCCCTTCCTTACCATGGAAGTGCTCTACCAACTGAGCTATCCGGGCGGGCTTTCTCGATGTTAGAGCCTGCCGGGGGGATCGGGGCTCATGGGTCTAAGTTCCTCAAGGCAATGGTCGTCAAGACCGCGCCCAGGGCATCGCCACCGCGAGTTTCCAGACGCCCTCCAGCTGGCGCATGACCAAGGTGGGGCTGAGGGTGCGGGTGAAGGGCTCGCCCTCGGTCCCCCCCGAGGCGAAGGCCCAGCGCTCGCTGCCGAGGGCGACCTCGCCGGCGCGGACGATCGAGCTCTCCTGCACCTCGATCCGGGCACCGATCACGATCAGCTGGTGGAGGATCGACCTGATCTCGTCCCTGCCCCGGATCGTGGTTGCGTCCGGGGTGAGGAGGCAGGCGTCTTTGGTGAAGCAGTTCGTCGCCGCATCCAGGTTGCCGCGGCTGATCGAGTCGGCGAAGGCCAGCGTGCTGTCCTGTGGATTGCGCGCTCCCGGCAGGACAGCGGTGTTCACGAGCGCTTCACCCGGCAGGTGCGAATCAAGGTCGAGGTGAGGACGCGGCCGTCTTCGAAGCCGAAGGAGGCGCGGGCGAGCGGAAAGGTGATCGCGGTGAAGTCGCCGGGGGCCGGACAGCCGGCGCTGAGGTAGCTGCGAGCTCGTCCGCCTGCCCTGAACCGACGCTCGAGCGTCAGCTCGACGCCGGAGACGTACCCCCACTCCGCGGCCACCCGCGGGAGCTCGGCGGTCAGCGTCGTCCGGTAGCCGCCGCCCGCGCGCCCGAGCTCGAAGGCGAGCACCCGCGACTGCGGCAGCGGTTCGGTGCCGTAGATGTGGGCGAAGACCACCCGCCGTCCGTCGAGGACGCCGTGGAAGGCGACGACCCTGCCGCGCGAGGGAAACGGCGATTGTTCGGGCAGGACGACGTTGGCCCTGAACTCGCCCTCGCCGACGATCGACCGCCGGCAGGACGCGATCGCTTCCCGGGTCGAAGCGGGTTGGATCTGGTGGTACCTGCAGACCGGAAGGCCCTTATAGTCGAGCCGTCCGTTGCGGTTGATCGCGATCGAGATCGTCCGCAGCTGAGGAGGGGCCGAGCGGTCGGTGGTGGCGATCTGCCCGCCGAGCGTCACCGCCACCGGCGCCTTGCCTTGCCGCGGCAGAGCCTGGGGCGCAAGGCCGCCCTGGAAGGAGACCCTCAGGTTGCCCTGCTGGACGACCTCGGCGCCGGCGCCCGCGACGAGGATCGCCAGCGCGAGCACCGAAGCACCCACGCTGAACCAAACCCTCGGCCGGCGCATCCCTCAGATGAATTTGGAGGGCTGGAAGCGGCAGTAGCGGAATTCGAAGTCGAGGACCTGGTTGTTGGCCTGCCGCGCGTTGCTGACGAGGCGAACCACCATCCTCTGGGCGCTGGTCGATTCGCCGTTGGCGAGCTTCCGGCCAACCGCTTCGAACAGCTGCACCTCGGTCTTCACGTACCCCAGCCATTTCGTCAACCGGGCGGAGTCGGCCGGCGGCTTCGGCACCTGCAGAAGCTGCGCCCGCGTCCGCTTCAGCGCTCGAGCGGCGGCGAAGAATTTCTTCGCGGCGGAGTCGAGCTTGCCTGCCTTCACTTCCGCCCGCACCCCCTTGAGGATCTTTTCGTTGGCTTCCGTGTTCGCCTTGCAGATGGGTTCGACGGCTGCGACGTAGCTTTCGCGCGTGGCTTCCGCGGCCGACGACGGAATCGCCCCGAGCAGCGCGGCGATGGCAACCAGCAACACGACGAGCTTTTTCCCTGGCATCCGCTCCCTTTTCCTTTCGGGCTCCACCCGCGTCGCCCGTCGGTGATTGCCGCTCGGCCCTCCGAGCGACGGTTGGACTAAATCATAGGCTCAGGAAAAGTGTCAAGCCGGGTACTTCTCCTGAGTGGTGCCGCGGAATTATCTATACAGTTCGTCTAGTTTTATACCTGAACTTCTACCCTTCTCGCTTACCAAAAGGGGGGCGGTACACGAGCAGTAATTGGACTCTACGTCTTATATGAAGGTTTGTTTGTGGCGAGCACCCCCTTCGGGCCCTGGCGCGGACTATCGTGAGTGCTTGGATGGCGTCGACCAACCCCGTTGAGAAGCCGCTGGAACCGCTTTTCCCGCGATTGCCCGGCGGCCCACGGCGGATGAAGGCAGACGAGGTCGCCCGCCATCAGAAAGACCGCCTCCAAAAGGCGATCGTGGAGGCCGTCGCCCGCCATGGCTTCGCCTCGACCACGGTCCGGGAGCTGGTGACTTTGGCCGGAGTCTCCAAGAGCACCTTCTACGACCACTTCGAGAGCAAAGAAGAATGCTTCCTCGCGACTTTCGACTCGATCGTCGGAGGGGTAGCGGAAGAAGTAGCGCAGGCCTACGCCGGCGAAGGCGAGGAGCGTGAACGCCTGGTGGCCGCCCTCGACAGCTTCATAGAGATCGTGGTCGAAAGGCCGGAGGAGGCCGCTTTCGCGATCATCGACTCGCTGGCGCTCGGGTCGGCGGGCATCGCCCACCGCGAGAGGGCATGGGAGGCCTTCGAGCAGGTGGCGCGCGAGTACTTCGACAATAACGCCTCCGCCCAGCCGGTCTCCGACCTCACCGTCCGCACGATCATCGCCGGCATCAGCGGGGTCGTCTACCAGTACCTGCGCAACGGCAAGACGAAGGAGCTGCCGGGCGTGGTCGAGCCCCTGATCGACTGGGCCCTCAGCTACCAGGCGCCGGACACCGAGCTGGTGCGCCGGGGCATTGCCGCCGCCGAGCGGCCGCCCTCCCTGAAGGACGCGGACGAAGGCGAGGAGGAAGCCCTGGGATGGGAGGAGCCTCCGGACAGCCCCCTCAGCCGTGCCTCGCTCAGTCAGCGTCAGCGGATCATCCGCGCGGCCGCCAGAGTCGTCGTCGAGCGCGGTTACGAATCCCTCAGCATTCCCGCTATCTCTGCCGCGGCGGGCACCTCCAACCAGACCTTCTACGAGAACTTCAACAGCAAACGCGACGCCTTCATCGCCGCCTACGAGATCGCCTCGGAAAAGGCTCTGCGGATCTGCCTGGAGGCCTTCGAAACCGGGACGGACGGTCCGGAGGCGATCGGGTCGGTGCTGCGGGCGCTGACCGAGCACATCGCCAGAGACGAGATGTACGCGCGCCTGGCGTTCCTGGAGATGATGACCGCGGGGCCCCCCGCTCTCGACCGCTCCGAAGAGGTGATGAACGCGGTCCTCGCCTTCGTCGAAGCCAGCAAAGGGTCGAAGGAGCTTTGGAGCAAGGCCCCGCGCGTGGTGCTCGAAGCCACGGCGGGAGGGATCTGGTTCGTGATCCAGCGCGAGGTCGCCCACGGTCGCGACGGCTCGCTGCCCGACAAGGCGCCAGAGCTTGCGAGGCTCGCCCTCCTGCCGGTGGCCGACCGGTAGCTCAGTTCTGGGTGAACCTGCTCGCCTCGGCCCGACCGAGGTATGGAACGAGGAGGAACTCCGCCAGCTGCGGCTCGAGGTCGATCAACGCCTGCGGCTCCTCGGAGAGCAGGCGGTCCGAGATGATCGAAGCGACTCCGCCGACCAGGGCGCGCTCGGTTGCCGGCGGCATCTCCGCTGCCCCGGGATAGAAGCGCCGGCCCTCGCGGAGCAGATCCGCCAGGGTTTCCAAGGCCGCGTACTGGCGCTCGCTGGCGACCAGGCTCGCCGCGGTGGCTTCGACGGCGAAGGCTCGGGCCATCGCATTGGCATCTGAGACGTAGGCGAGCGCGGCGTCGAGAGCGGCCCGCACGTTGTCCGGCCAGGCGCGGTCGAGGTCGCAGGCGGCGGCCACCTCCAGCCGCAGACGCTCGAGGAAGTCCTCCTGGGCGGCGATCAAGCCCTGCTCGAGGCTGGGGAAGTGGGCTTCGAACTCCTCGGGAGTGACCCCGGCGTGGGCTAGTACCTGCTCCACGGTCAAGTGTGCGTAGCCGTATTCGGCCACGGCCTTGGCTATCGCTGTGACGATCTTTCCCCGCTCGCCGGCCACGCGTCTTCCCCTGCTTCTCGCGTCGATGTGGACTGGAGCGGAGACACTAGGCGGCGAGGCGGGTCGTGTCAAGAGAGGTACACGACTTGGCCGAAAGTGGCCCGCGGAGAGGGGTCCTCGGTTCAGCGGCGGGAGGACGAGCGCTTGCGGCGGCGCTTGCCCGCCGGCTCGGCGGCATCGCGCAGGGTTCGTTCGCCGGCTTTCTCCGTCGACTCGCCCATCGTGATCTGGAACATCGCCAGCAGCCCCTCGGAGGCGAGGGGGCGCATTCCGTCGAGGGCCTCGCGCACCTTCGGCCAGTCCTCCTCCGGCCGGCCCGCCTTGTCGAACGGCTCCCAGATCTCCCGGACGAAGAGCTCGACGAAGATCCGTGCGACCCGTTCTGAGGAGCGGCGCAGCTGCTCCGCCGTCTCGACCGCGGCCTGCGGAGGGACGCCCAGCTCGATCAGCGCCGCTCCGGCTCGCTGCAGGCGGGGGCTGATCACCTCGACCTTGCCGTCGGGGAGCCGGCGGAGGATGCCCATCTCCTCCACCCGGGCGAGCAGCTTCGGGTCGAATTGCTCCACCCCCCACGCCGCGGCCAGCTCGTCCATGTCGAAGATTTCCGGCGTCTCGTCCTCGAAGGGCGCACGAACGGCGCGGGCGAAGTCGACCATCTCGCGGGAGGAGCCCTCGCTGCCCTCCATCACGCGGCGGATCGCCTCCAGGTTGAGGCCCTCCGCCTGCATTTCGCGGGTCAGTTCGATCCGCGCGACGTGCTCCTGGTTGTAGTAACCGGTGCGGCCGTGAACCTCGGGCGGCGGCAGCAAGCCGCGCGTCTGGTGGGCGCGAATGTTGCGGATCGTCATCCCGGTCCGCCGCGCCAGCTCTCCGATCGTCATCTTCCCGTCGGGCGTGGCTTTTTGGCCTTTCCCGCCGCTCATCTGCCCATCGTAAGCGGGAAGCGCTGGCCGTTCATCTTTTTCGCCGCGTCCGAGCAGAGGAAGGCGATCGCCGCGGCGAGGTCCTCGGCCGGGGTGAAGGTGGGGAAGTCCTCTTCCGGGTTCCCCTCCCGCATGCGCGGGGTGAGGATCGCCTCGACCACGATGATGTTGGCGGTCGCACCGCCGGGCTCGAAGCCGTCGGCGAAGGCCAGGGTCCAGGCCTCGGCGGCGGCCTTGGCGGCGGCGTAGGCGGCGTTGGCGTTGGTCGGCGCCTGCGCCTGCTTGGCGGAGACGAGGACGAAGCGGCCATGGGCGCTGGCGGCGATCTGGTCGTGGAAGGCGCGGGTGGTGTGCTGGACGGTGCGGACCAGGAGGTGGTGGAGGAGATCCCAGTCCGAGAGCGGCGCCTCGTGCAGCGGCTCTCCGCCGCGCCAGCCGCCGACCAGGTGGACGAGGCCGTCGACGCGCCCGAAGCGCTCGACGAGGGCCTCGCACCAGGCGCACGTGGCCTCCTCGTCGAGGAGGTCGACCGCGCGGCCGTCCCAGCGCTCGGGCGCGAGGCCGAGGTCGGAGGCGATCCCGTCGAGCGCGGCTTGGTCGCGGTCGGTGCCGGCGACGGTGGCGCCGGCCTCAGCAAGCCGCTCCACGACCAACGGTCCCAGGCCGCCACCGGCTCCTGCGATTGCGATCACGCGATCGTCGAGCATCGGGTCATCTTCTCAATTCAGCCGCACCGCCCCGTCAAACTCAGCGATCGCTGAAAAACCGCCCCTATAGAGGCCTCAATTCAGCCCGCGCTGACTTGAGGCCGGCGTCTTAATACAATCGCTGCCTCACTCCGGGGGAGTGCCAGAGCGGTCAAATGGACTTGACTGTAAATCAAGCGGCTATGCCTACGCAGGTTCGAATCCTGCCTCCCCCATCAAGCAGCACTCGATAGGTGTCTGCTGCGCCCGAAACGGTCTAGCCGGTCGACGCTTCGAGCCGGGCCTTCATCTGCTCGTTGAAGGCGGTCAGCGCCGAAAAGGGGCGCATGAAGACGGTCAGCTCGCGGACGCGCCCGTCCTCGTCGAGCTCGAGGAAGTCGATTCCCTCCAGCTCCCGCTCGCCGACGGTGGCCTTGAACCTGAGGACGACCGTGTCCCCCTCGGCAAGCTCATCCGTATAGAAGAAGTTCTCCAAGGTCGCCGCCACGTGGGTGAGCACCGCGGTCACGGTCTCCCGTCCTTCGAAGCCGCGGAAGAGAACCGGGCTGTGGAGGACGACGTCCTCGCACAGCGTTTCGGAGAGCAGGTCGGGGTCCTTGCTCTCGGCGGCGCGGCGGAACGGGTGCGGTCCGGCCATGCGCCCACTGTAGCTCGCCGCGGTGGAATACTCACGCGGTGCCAAGCGATCACTTCTGGTCCAGGTTCTCCAACTCCCTCGGGGCTACCGGACTGCGAACCGTCGGCAAGCTGAACGCGCCGATCTACCGGCTGACCCGCGGGCGCGTCGGCGGCAAGCTCGGCAAGGCCCCGATCCTGCTGCTGACCACCACCGGCCGCAAATCCGGCAAACGGCGCACCGCCCCGGTTCTCTACCTCGCCGACGGCGACAACTTCGTCGTCATCAACACCAACGCCGGCAACGAAAAGACGCCGGCCTGGTCGCTCAACCTGCGGGCGAACCCCGAGGCCGCGGTCGAGGTTGGGAGCAAGCGCGTCGAGGTGCGATCCCGTCTCGCCGAGGGCGAGGAGCGCGCCGAGCTCTGGCGCCGGCACATGCAGCAGTACTCCGGCTGGGAGTTCTACGAGTCGAAGCTGGACCGCGAGGTCGGCGTCTTCGTGCTGGAACCGGCCTGATGGCCGTCAGCTTGCTTCGCGCAACATCTGCGCCTCGGGGAGGCGCTTCAGCTTCTTCAGCGTGTTGTTCTCGATCTGGCGGATCCGCTCGCGGGTGACGCCGAAGGTGCGGCCGACTTCCTCGAGCGTCAGCGGTTCTTTGCCAGCGAGGCCGTAGCGAAGTTCGATCACCTGGCGCTCGCGGTCGGGCAGCGCTTCCAGCGCCCTCTGCACACCTTCCTTCTGCAGGTGCTCGCTGGCTTCCTCGAAAGGCTCGAGGACGGCGTCGTCGGCGACGAAATCGCCGAGCTCCGATTCGTCCTCGTCACCCACCGGTTTCTCCAGCGAGACCGGCAGCTGGGCGACGCGAAGGATGTCGCGCACGTCGGAGACGGGCCAGCGCAGCTCTTCGGCGATCTCCGGCGGCTCCGGCTCGCGGCCGAGTTTCTGCACCAGCTGGCGTTCGACGTGGGCGACCCGGTTCAGCTTCTCGACCATGTGAACGGGGATGCGGATCGTCCGCGCCTTGTCGGCGATCGCCCGCGTCACCGCCTGGCGGATCCACCAGGTCGCGTAGGTGGAGAACTTGTAGCCACGGCGGTAGTCGAACTTCTCCACCGCCCGGATCAACCCGAGCGAGCCCTCCTGGATCAGGTCGAGGAAGCTGAGGCCGCGGCCCAAATAACCTTTCGCGATCGAGACGACGAGACGCAGGTTGGCCTCCACCATCTGCCGCTTGGCGAGCATGTCGCCGCGCTCGATCCGTTTCGCCAGTTCCACCTCCTGCTGCGCGGTCAGCAGATCGACCTGGCCGATAGCCCGCAGGTAGAGGCGCAGCGAGTCGAGGCTGGGCTCGACGGTCAGGTCCAGCTCTTCTTTCTTCGCCCCGCCGGAGCCCTCGCCGCTCCGCTGCGCTTTGTAAGCGCTGACGCCGTCCTCGGCAATGACGTCGACCCCGTGCTCCACCAGATGGGCGTGGAGCTGGGACACCTGCTCCTTGGTGATCTCCACCTCCTCGAGTGTCGAGGAGATCTGCTCGAAGGTCAGGTAGCCGCGCTCGCGACCGGTGGCGATGAGGCCTTGGAGCTCCTCGATCTCGCCGATCGGGCTGGTCTCCTCGTTGCGCTCGACGACGTCAGGCGCGGTCTCCATCGGTTCGATGCTCACTGCCTCCGCCTGCTCCCTCTCCCCAGATTCGCGGATGGCCGACCCGGATGCTCCGACCGCGCCGGATTATAGGCGGAAATTTCTCTCCATCGCCGAAACTCTCGGTTGCTTACTATTGGTTAGCCCGATGGCCAGCCACTCGACCGCCACCCCCGCCCTCCCCGACGTCCAAGGAGCCCTCCCGGCTACGCAGGTCAGCCTTTCGCGGGTCGGCGTGACCGGAGTCGAGAAGGTGATCCGGGTCAAGACCGACGGCGTCGAGAACCTCTTCTACGCCGGCTTCGAGTGCTTCGTCGACCTCAATCCGCAGCAGGCGGGCGTCCACATGTCCCGCTTCGAGGAGATCGTCGGCGAGGCGATCGACGAGGTCGTGCTCGGCGAGGCCTTCAAAGCCGAGGTGCTGGCCGCCCACGTCGCCGAGCGGGTGCGCGAGCGCCAGGGGGGCGAGCGGGCCGAGGTCTCGATCACCGCGCGCTACCCGGAGACGGTGAAGACGCCCGAAACCGGCAAGAGCACCCAGGAGATCTACGTCCTCTACGGCACCGCAGTCGCCTCCGCCCGCGGCACCCGCACCCTGACCGGCGTCGAGGCCCAGGGGATGACCGCCTGCCCCTGCGCCCAGGAAGCGGTCGCCGGCCTCGCCCGCGATCGCCTGGCAAACGACGGCTTCGGCGACGAGGAGATCGAGCGGATCATCGAGTTGGTCCCCGTCGCGACCCACAACCAGCGCGGCATCGGCACCCTCCACGTCGGCTGCCCGGAGGGCGGTCCGGCCTGGATCGAGGCGCCGGAGCTGCTGCGGATCGTCGAGAGCTCGATGAGCTCGGAGATCTACGAGCTGATGAAGCGCTCCGACGAGCGCTCGGTCGTCGTCAAGGCCCACGAGAACCCGCGCTTCGTCGAGGACTGCGTGCGGGAGATGGTCCGCCAGGTGGTCGAGGACTACCCCGACCTGCCCGCCGAGACCTTCGTCATGGCCCGCCAGGAGAACCTCGAGACGATCCACCGCCACAACGTCGTCGCCGAGCGCTACGGCACCCTCGGTGACCTGCGCGCCGAGCTGCGAGAGGGTAGGCACGGGACCCACCACATGACCATGCGCGAGTGGCTCGAGGCTCCTACGGCTTAGGGACCGAGGGCTGCCGGCACAGGGGTCCGGTCATCCCCTGATCGAATTGGGTCGCGCACCCTTCGGGTGCTAGCTCCGGGTGATGCTGCCCGCCTATGGCGGGCAGGAATCAGATTGCATGTCGCGTGCTTCGCACACATTCACTCAGAGGGCGACCAGACCCCTCTCCAACACGCAGCATCAGGACGGCCCAGGGTGCGACATCTCTCTATTTAAAGCTGCTGCACCTCGGGCGTCTAATGGAAGGCTGTCGTTAGGAGGGACGGGTGTCCCCTGGCCGACCGGCGTCCCTGATTTTCGCAGTGCCCGTCGGCGAGAGATGCTGAGTTAGCGGCGAAAATCCCAGGGAGGTCAGGGGACACCCGTCCCTCCCTACCGACTAACCGCAGATTTCGCCTTTGCCGCCGCCCGTTCGCGCTCCAGCTCCTCGATCCGTTTGCGCAGTCCGAAGAAGTAGTCGACCCCACTGAGTACGGTTACCGCGAGGGCGACGTAGACGAGGATGTCGACTCCCAGGGGCGCCGGGTTGGTCGCGATCAAAGCGATGATGGCGGCGATCTGGAGGACGGTCTTCAGCTTGCCCAGCCAGCTGGCGGCGATGACGAGCCCGCGCTCGGCGGCGATCGTGCGGAGGATCGTGACGGCGATCTCGCGGGCGATGATCACCATCGCCACCCAGGCGGCGAGGCGGCCGGTCGAGACCAGCGAGAGCAGGGCGCCGATGATCAGCAGCTTGTCGGCGAGCGGGTCCATCAGCTTGCCGAAGGTCGTCACCGCGTCGCGGGAGCGGGCGAAGTAGCCGTCGAGGCCGTCGGTCGCCGCCGCCAGGGCGAAGACCGCTGCCGCCAGCGTGTCGCCGTTCGGGGTCTCCTCCAGCAGCGCGACGACGACCACCGGCACCGCGAGGATGCGCAGCAGCGTCAGCGCGTTAGGCAGGTTGAGCGGGAACATCTTCTTCGGCGTCCTTCTTCGCGAAGTACTCCTCGCCCTCGATGCTGACCCGGGGCAGGAGACGGTCCATCCAGCCTGGCAGCCACCAGGCGCGGTCGCCGAGCAGCACCATCACCGCCGGCACCAGCAGGCAGCGGACCAGGGTCGAGTCGATCGCGATCGCGACCGCGAGCCCGACCCCGAACTCCTTCACGAGCGGGTCGCCGTTGAGGACGAAGCTGGTGAACACGCAGACCATGATCGCGGCCGCCGAGGTGATCACCCGGCCGGTGTTGGCGAGCCCTTCGACCACCGCCCTGCGAGCGTCGCCGTATTTCTCGTAGTGCTCGCGCATCTGCGTCAGCAGGAAGACCTCGTAGTCCATCGAGAGGCCGAAGAGGATCGCGAACATCAGCAGCGGCACGAAGCTGACGATCGGGATCGCGTGGTCGAGCCCGACCAGCTCCGCCCCCCAGCCGAGCTGGAAGACGGCGGTGACGATGCCGTAGGCAGCCGCGACCGAGATCAGGTTCATCGCCGCCGCCTTGACCGGGACCAGCAGCGAGCGGAAGGCGACGAGGAGGACGAGGAAGCTGAGGGCGACGACGATCGCGATCATCAGCGGCAGCTTGTCGCCGATCTGGGTGGCGAGGTCGATGTAGCCGGCGGTCTGGCCGCCGACGAAGGAGCCGGCTTCGGTTCCCTGCAACGCGCCCGGGACGATCGTCCCCCGCAGGTTTTCGACCAGCTCGACGGTGTCGTCGGACCACGGCTCCGATTTCGAGATCACCGTGAAGACGGCCGTGGTCCCCGCTTTGTCGAGGGCAGGTTCGCCTACCGCGGCGACGTCACCGGCGCCCCCGATCGCTTTCTCCAGCTTCGGCAGCACCTGCCGGGCTTCCGCCGGCGAGGTGAATTCGGAGGCGATCAGCAGGGGCCCGTAGACGCCGGGCCCAAAGCCCTTGTCGAGCGCGTCGTAGGCCTGGCGCGAGGTCGTGTCCTCCGGCAGTGCGCTGACGTCGTTCTGACCGAGCTCGAGCTGGAGGATCGGCAGCGCCAGGACGAGAAGGATCAGCAGCGAGGCGACGGTCGCGGTCCCAGGGCGGGCAGAGACCCGTTCGGCCCAGCGCCGCCAGCCGTGCGGCTCCCTGTCGTCCGGATGGGTCTTGCCGAGCCTGACCCGCAGCGAGTCGATCCGCGGGCCGAGGGCGCCGAGCATCGCCGGCAGCAGCGTCGTCGCGGCGCAGACCGCGACGACCACCGCGACCGCGGCCATGAAGCCGAGCGTCGAGACCAGCGGGATGCCGGCGAAGGCGAGCGAGCAGAGCGCGATCACGACGGTGAAGCCGGCGAAGGCGACGGCGCCGCCGGCGGTGGCGGTGGCGCGGGCGATCGACTCGCGCAGCTCCATCCCTTCGCCGAGCTGCAGTTTGTGGCGAGTGACGATGAAGAGGGCGTAGTCGATGCCGACCCCGAGGCCGATCATCGTCGCCAGGGTCAGAGCCACTCCCGGCACCTGCAGCACGTGCTCGAGCAGGCGGATGATCGAGAGCGCGCAGAGCAGGCCGACCACCGCCGAGACGATCGGCAGCATCATCGCCGTCGCCGTCCCGAAGGCGAAGAGCAGGATCACCACCGCCGCGGCGAGGCCGATCGCCTCGCTGGTCTCGGTCTCGGGTTTGGAGAGCTGCTGGCCGACGTAGCTGCCGACCGAGGTCTCGAGGCCGGCGGCGCGGGCGGGTTTGGCCGCATCGAGGATCCTCTGCGCCTGCGCTTCGTCGATCTCCCCGGGCCCGACGTTGAGGACGACGGGGATGTAGCCGATCGACCCGTCCTTGCTGAGGAAGGCGGCCCCCTGCGGACTGAGGGGGCTGACGGCCGAGTTGACCTCGCCTAGCTCGTTCAGGCGCTTGGCGGTTTCTTCCACGGCGTTCGCGTAGCGAGATTGCGTCAGCTGGCCCTTCGGCGTCTCGAAGACAAGGGGGTTGCTGCCGTAGGCCTGCTCGGGCAGGTTGTCTTCGAGCAGTTCGGTCGCTCTCGTCGAATCGGTGCCCGGCAGGGTGAGGTTTTCGCTCGTCTTGCTGCCGGCCGCGCTGGCGATCGCCAGGAGGGCGAAGGCGAGGACGACCCAGACCGCGATCACCGGCCAGTGATGACGAGAGCAGAAGCGGCCAATCGCGTAGAGAGGGCCGGTCACTTCTCCATCATCGTCTCTGGAGCGGCCGTTTCGCCGGTCTCGAACGCCTCGGGCACGGTTTCCAGCGGCTCCGCGCCGAGCATGCGCCGGATCACGACCAGCCGCTGCGCCTGGTTTGCCGCCATCGAGGCGATCAGCGGCCGCGGCCAGCCGATGGTCAGGCGGCCGACGGCGTTGAGCTCGGCGTCGATCGTCGCGCTTTCGAGCTCGTAGAGGAAGCGCCAGGCGTCCTCCCGCGTCTGCAGCCCGCCGGACTCGACCGTTTCGGAGGGCGGGTCGGCTTCTCCTTCGAGGCCGCGCAGCGTCTTCGTCGTGGCGTCGACGTGCTCCTGTTCCTGGGAGCGGAACTCGCGGGCGGTGGCAAGCTCGGCGCCCCGCAGGGCCGGCAGCGCCTCGCCGTAGGCCTCGACCGCGGCGACCTGGCGGGCGAGGATCTCGTTCAGCACCCCGATGTCCGCCTCCCTGTCGACCGCGGAGTTGCCCTCGCCGCCCCCGCAGGCGATGAGGCCGCCGGTCAGACCGGCAACGACGACCGCCAGGAGGAGGGCGCGGCGTACGCTAAGGCCGCGCGTGATTCGGTTCGGTGCCATGACGAGGAGGCGAAGCCTATGAGCTCCGACAGGCGCCGGGCACTGCAGGCTCTCGGCGAGGAGGTCCACCGCTGCCGCCTCTGCCCTCGCCTGGTCGAGTGGCGCGAGGCGCAGGCGGCCAACCCGCCCCGCCGCTACCGCGGCCAGGAGTACTGGGCGCGGCCGATCTCCGGCTTCGGCGACCCGGAGGCACGGGTGGTCATCGTCGGCCTGGCGCCGGCCGCGCACGGAGCCAACCGCACGGGCCGGATTTTCACCGGCGACCGCTCGGGCGACTGGCTCTTCGCCTCCCTTCACAGGACCGGCTACGCCAACCAGCCCGAGTCGGAGTGGCGCGGAGACGGACTCGAGCTGCGCGACGCCTACCTCACCGCCACCGTGCGCTGCGCTCCCCCCGCCAACCAGCCGACTCCGGAGGAGCGCGACACCTGCCTCCCCTACCTGCGGCGCGAGCTGGAGCTGCTGCAGCGCTGCGAGGTGATCGTCGCCCTCGGCTCCTTCGGTTGGGACGGCTTCCTCCGCTCGGCTCGAGCGATCGGTGAGCGGGTACCGCGGCCGCGGCCCAAGTTCGGCCACGGCGCCGAGGCCGAGGTCGGACGCTGGCGGCTTCTCGGCTGCTACCACCCGAGCCAGCAGAACACCTTCACCGGCAAGCTGACGGTGCCGATGACCGACGCCGTCTTCGAGCGGGCGCGGGCGCTGACGGGATAAATCCGACCGAATCGGCTTTTACTGGAACTTTCTCCAGCGGTTGCGTGGTCTCTACTGCGCTGACGACAAACAGGGGGAAAGGGAAGGCTTTTGCGCAAGCCACGAATCAAGCGGACGACGGAGGAGATCGAAACCCCGGAGGGGGACATCTATCTGCTGCGACCAAGTGCCGACAACGACATCAGGATCGAGCAGCCCGACGCCGAGGAACGCCGGCTGCTCGCGGCGGTCAACGGCGATCGCACCGTCGAGGAGCTGCGGGCCGAGTTCGGCACCGAAGAAGTCGACGACCTGATCGCCCAGCTGCAAGAGCTCGAAGTGGTCGAGGACGCCGACGACGACCAGCTCATCGGCGCCGACGAGCTGGCGCGATTCGACCGCCAGCTGCGCTACTTCAGCGACATCGGCGGCGGGGTCACGCCGTCGAGCTGCCAGGCACGGCTGCGCGAGGCGAAGGTGGCGGTGCTCGGCGTCGGCGGCCTCGGCGGCTGGTCCGCGTGGGCGCTCGCCTGCTGCGGCGTCGGTGAGATGTGGCTGATCGACGGCGACCGGGTCGAGCTCAGCAACCTCAACCGGCAGATCCTCTACACCGAGGCGGATCTCGGCCTGCTCAAGGTGGAATGCGCGGCCGCCCGGCTGCGCTCCTTCAACTCCTCGATGAAGGTCACGACCGAGGCGCGGCGGCTGGAGAGCGAGGCAGACATCGCCGAGTTCATCGCCGGCGCGGACGTCGTCATCGACGCCGCCGACTGGCCCGCCCACGAAATCGAGCGCTGGTGCAACTCCGCCTGCTTTAAGGCCGGCATCCCTTACATCACGATGAGCCACTTCCCGCCGGTCGCCCGGGTGGGGCCGCTCTACGTTCCGGGCAAGACCGGCTGCTACGTCTGCCAGGAGATCTCCTACCGCCGGGACTACCCCCTCTTCGACGTCGCGATCGAACAGCGGCGGGCGAAACCGAGCCCGGCGGCGACGCTCGGCCCCGCCTGCGGGCTGATCGGCGGCCAGGTCGGGATGGAGGTGCTGCACCTGCTGACCGGGCTGAGCAGGCCGGCGACGCAGGGCGTGGCCTACATCTACGACCTGCGGACGATGGACGTCAAACGGGAGCCGGTGGTCCCGGAGCCCGAGTGCCCGATCTGCGGCGAGATGCCGCACGAGACCCCGGAAGGAGACGGGGCGCCGACCGGGTAGCTTCCGGCAATGCGGCGCCCCGCCACCCTCCTGATCGTCGTCCTGCTCGCGCTGCTGGCCGGCTGCGGCGGCTCAGGGGAGACGAGGACCGCGCCGCAGGACGACCACGGCGGCGCTTCGTCGCCGAGCGTGCGCCTGGCCTGGGAACGGAACCCGGACTGCAGGCCGGCGCCGGGAGCGTCGCGCTGGGGGTGCTCGGTCGGCTCCTACCGCTGCCAGGGGGTGGTCACCGGACGCGGCTGGTCGATCTCCTGCTCGAAGCCGGGCCGCTCGCTCGGCTTCACCGTCCCCCGCGATAGCTAGTCAGCGGCGCGGCGGGCGAGGCGGCTGGCGGGATCGAGGAACAGCACCAGCCAGAGCAGGGTCGCCAGGCCCGGCGAGACAAAGGCGAGCGGGATCGTCAGCAGGAAGATGCCGGCGATGTAGGTGCTGCGGATCTGCGCTTCCCGATGGACCCGATCGCCCGTCTTCGTCAGCCCCCGGCGGCGGGCGTAGGCGCTCATCACCTGCCCGAGCACGACCACGAGCGCAAGGTTCACCGAGTAGATGACCACCGCCGTCGTCGTGCCGCCGTACTCACCCAGGACCTCACTGCTGAAGGGGATGAGGACGATCCAGCCCAGGTAGAGCATGTTGAGCCCGATCAGCCGCCCGTCGAAGGCCTCGACTTCGGAGAAGAACCGATGGTGGACGAGCCAGAAGCGGCCGATCACGGCGAAGCTGATTCCGTAGGCGAGGAGGTCTTCCCGCAGGTTCCAGATCGCGTCGTCGATCTGCCCCTCGGTCAGGCCCTTGTCGATGCCGAGGTTGAGGACCAGCAGCGTGATCGCGATCGAGAAGACGCCGTCGCTGAAGGCGACGATGCGGCCGAACTCGACCTCGTTCTCCGCCCGTCGCTTTATCGCCCCCTCGCCGGCCACCCGGGGATCATCTCCCCCGGCCGCGACGGAACCAAGACCAGATCCCTCCTAGAATGTCCCGAGCGCGCCGGCGTAGCTCAGTTGGTAGAGCACTTCATTCGTAATGAAGGGGTCACCGGTTCAAGTCCGGTCGTCGGCTCTATAGGCGTGCCGCCGGCTACTTCTTTTTTTTCTGCCTTCGTTCCAGGACTTCGCCGAAGGCTTTCTCGATTTCCGTGGTGAGGGTGAGGCGGAAGGTGGCGTTGAGGGCGTCGAAGGCGAGCGGGCGGAGGCGGCCGATCGCGGCGATGATCTCCTCCCAGCCCTCCTCCGGGCGGCCGGCGTCGTCGAACGGCTTCCAGACCTCCTCGACGAAGAGGTCGACGAAGGTGCGGGCCGAGGACTGGGCGTTGCGGTTGAGCTTCTCGATCGCCGCCAGGGCGTCAGGGAGATCGATGCCCATCGCCAGCACTTCCTCGGCAGCGCGGATTAGCGCCGGGCTCGGAGCTTCGAAGCGATCTTCGCCAAGGTCGACGAGGAGGCCGAGCTTCTTCGCTTTGTCGATCAGGCGGTCGTCGTCGGTCCCGAACTTCTCGACCAGCTCGGCCCGCTCGTAGACCTCGGGCTGCTCGGTCGCGAAGGGCGCGGTGACGGCCTGGCGCAGGCCGACGAAGCGGTCGGCGTCGGCTCCGTGCTCGCCGATCAGCCGCGAGATCGCGCTCAGCTTGAACCCCTCCCCCTGCATCTCCTGAATCAGGCGCAGGCGGGCGACGTGCTCGGGGCCGTAGTAGCCGACCCGGGCGCGCACCTCGGGCGGCGGCAGCAGCCCGCGGGACTGGTGATTGCGGATGTTCCGCACCGACATCCCGGTCTCATAGGCGAGCTGCTCGACGGTCAGCTCGGCCTGGGAGGAACCGGATTCGGCTTTGGAGCCGGCTTTTTCGGCCATATGTGACGAGTCTACCTTGGGAATGTAACCTCGTTTGAGGTAACGTTTATGAGGGAACAAGCTTCTTGCAATCCACCCAAGGACTTCTCATGAACTTCGACTTCGGAACGCTCTTCGCCGCAGCCGCCCCACCCGCGGGCGGCGCCGAGATCTTCCAGATCACGCTCGCCACGCTTGGCGCGACGATCCTCACCTGCGCCCTCCTCTACCTCGGCTTTGGCCACCGCAGCGGCCGGGTGCAGGTCCTGCAGCGCATTGCCGACTTCAGCGAACGCCACTCCGGCATGCCCGGCTGGGTCGCCTTCCCCTCCGCCGTGGCGACCGTCTCGCTGATCACCGCGGTGATCGGCATGTACTGGGACATCGCCCTCCACATCGACAACGGCCGCGACGCCGGGCCGCTCGCCAACCCCGCCCACTACTTCATCCTCGCCGGCCTCTTCGGCATCTTCAGCGCCGGCTTCTTCGCCATGGTCCTGCCGCGCGAGCGGCCCAGCTCGGTGGCGATCCGCCTCGGACGCGACTGGTGGGCCCCGCTCGGCGGGGTCCTGATCTGCGCCTGCGGCGCCTTCTCCCTGATCGGCTTCCCGCTCGACGACGTCTGGCACCGGCTCTTTGGCCAGGACGTCACCCTCTGGGGCCCGACCCACCTGATGCTGATCGGCGGCGCGGCGATGACCCTGGTCGGGATCGCGGTGCTGACGGTCGAGGGCCTGCGCTCGAACGCCTCGGCCGAGACCCCGGTCGAGGAGCTCCTTCACACGAAGATGGCGCGCGCCATCGCCCTCACCGGCGGGCTGATGCTGGGCCTCTCCACCTTCCAGGCCGAGTTCGACTTCGGCGTCCCCCAGTTCCAGCTGATCTTTCAGCCGATGCTGCTGATGCTGGCGGCGGGCGTCGGCCTCGTCCTCGCCCGCGTCTACGCCGGTCCCGGCGCCGCCCTCGGCGCCGCCGTCTTCTTCATCCTCATCCGCGGCGGCCTGGCGCTGCTGGTCGGACCGGTCCTCGGCCAGACGACGCCCCACTTCCCGCTCTACCTCGCCGAGGCGGCGGTGGTCGAGACGGTCGCCCTCTTCGCCTGCACCCAGCGGCGGCCTTTGCGCTTCGGGCTCTTCGCCGGAATCGGAATCGGGACCGTCGGGCTGGCGGCCGAGTGGGGCTGGTCGCACCTCTGGATGCCGCTGCCGTGGCCCGAGTCGGCCTTCCCGGAAGTCGCGGTCGTCGGCCTCGCGGCGGCGATCGCCGGCTCGACGATCGGGGCCTGGATCGGCACCCATCTCTCGCCGATCCCGCCCGCGCGGTCTCCGCAGCTGCGCCGGGCCGCCGTCTGCAGCGCCGCCGTCCTCGCCGCCCTCGTCGGCTACGGCCTCTACACCCCGACCCAGGAGGGCGTCAGCGCCCAAGTCGCGCTGAAGGAGGTCGGCGGGCCGGCAGGGCGTGAGGTCGAGGCCACCGTGCGCCTGGACCCGCCGGACGCGGCCGCCGACGCGGAGTGGTTCGACGTCACCGCCTGGCAGGGCGGCGGCCTCGTCGTCGCGCCGCTGGAGCGGATCGGCGAGGGCCTCTATCGCAGCACCGAGCCGATTCCCGTCCACGGCAACTGGAAGGCGATGATCCGCTTCCACGACGAGAGCTCCCTCACCGCGCTGCCGATCTTCCTGCCGCGCGACGAGGCGATCCCGGTCGGCGAAGTCCCCGCCCCGGCGCGGTTCACCCGCCCCTTCAGCGACGAGCACCAGCTGCTGCAGCGCGAGTCGAAGGGCGGCCCCGCGATCCTGGTCGCCCTCGCCTATTCGACCGTCGCCGCGATCGCGTTCTCGCTGCTAGCCCTCCTCGCCTGGGCCCTGCACCGGCTGGCGGTCGGGCTGCGGCCGGCGCCGTTCTGGCGGCGAACGAGGCTCCGCGGCGTCTTCGGATTCCAGCAGGGCGGCGGCAGGTGATCCTGCCGCTCGCCCACCATCCGATTCTGGTCTCCCTGCCGGTCTTCGCGCCGGCCGTCGTGATCGTCCTCTTCCTCCTCGTCCACCGCCTGCGCGAAGGCCGGCACTGGGACGAGGAAGAGGCCTAAATCCGCGAGACCGCAGGAACCCGTAAAGAGCCAGGGTTTTCGCGGTCTCGCGATGCAGTTGCCTCGATCGCCTCGGCGTAGGGGCCGTGCAGAGTCGCACGGGGGGTTGGGATGTCGACTCCGTAGGCCTCCCGCATCGCCTGCGCCAATGCCCGCTTGAAGGTCGGGCCGTGCCAGGCGTGGGCTTCCCGGGTCCGCCCGACGTGGAGGTGGACCAGCTCGTGCAGCAAGGTCTCGAGCACGTCGCCGCGGCGGATCCCCGGGTAGGCGGTGACCGAGAGCCGGAACTGGCTGGGGACGGCGAAGCCGAGGCGGTTCGGACGACGCCGGGCTCTTCGCACCTTCAGCGCGGGGCGGCGCTCGGCCAGGGGACCGCCGGCGAAGACCGGGAGCCCGCGCAGGCGGTCCATCTCCTCGTCCAGGGCGACCCCCGCGACGAGGTAGGGGCTCAGAGCTGGCAACGCGGGCACCAGTAGGTCGTCCGGTTGGCATCGCCCTGACCGCGCGAGGAGATCGGGCCGCGGCAGGAGGGGCAGGCGTCCTGGCGCCTCTTGTAAACCCGGAAGCGGTGGCGCCCGCCGGTCTCGACCGCGGCCAGCATCTGCTTGCGAGCGGCGGCGAGCACCGCGCGCAGCTCCTCGTCGGAGACCTCTCCGACCGGCCGCCAGGGATCGACGCGGGCCGCGAAGCAGGCCTCGCTCTTGAAGATGTTGCCGATGCCGGCGACCAGGCGCTGGTCGAGGAGGACGTCGCCGAGACCGCGGGTCGGATCGGCGCGCATCGCGCCGATCACGGCCTCGGCTTCGAAGTCCGCGGCGAGGATGTCGGGGCCGAGCCGGGTGATCTGCGGATCGCGCCGCAACCGGCTGGTGGTCGCCACCCGCAGGGTCGGGCCGCCGAACTGGACCGCGTCCCAGCCGCCGCCGGAGAGGACGGCCCAAGCCGAGGAGCGGGGTCTGCGCCAGCGCGCACGCGGCCGGTAGAAGTGCCAGCCCCCGCTCATCCCCAGGTGGCTGTGCAGGGAAAGGTCGCCGAAGCCGAGCAGCAGGTGCTTGCCGTGAGCTTCAACGCTCGCCAGGGTGAGGCCGTCCAGCCGTTCGACGTTCGCCGCTTTCCCGCGCGGGTTCGGCGCCGTCGCGTCGACCGTCTCGTCCAGCAGAGTCGCTTCGAAGCGCCGCGCCAGCCGCAGGATCGTGTCGCCCTCTGCCACTCCCCCCATGATGCAGATTCGCCCCGGCGGGTAAGTTGGGGGTGATGTTCCGCGGCAGACAGATGGATCCGCTGGCGCGGCAGTTGGCGCTCGAGGTCGCCGCCTGCCGGCTGGCGCTGGGCACCGCGGTTCTCTTCGCGACCCGGCCAGCGGTGAAGGCGCTGGGGTTCGGGGAGCCAGGGGCGACGGGAGAAGCCCTGGCCAGGTTCGGCGGCGGCCGGGACATCGCCCTCGGGGTAGCGACGTTCGCGACGCGAGACGACCATCAGGCGCTGCGGACGACGATCCTCGTCTCCAGCGCCTGCGATCTTGCCGACGCTGTCGCGCTGGGGATCTCCGCTCGCCACCCCGAGACCCGCAGGGCCGGGATCGGCGGCGTCCTCGCAGGCAGCGCCGCAGCGATCGCCGGCTTCTGGGCCTGGCGCCGTCTGGGGGACTAGGAAGGCGAACCGTTGCTCGAGGCCGGGGCGCCGGCCTGGAACTCGTGCGATTCGATCACCCGGTCGATCAGCCCGTACTCGACCGCGGCCGGCGGCTGGAAGAATTTGTCGCGTTCCATGTCGAGGGTGATCTGCTCCTCCGACTGGCCCGTGTGCTTGACGTAGATCTGGTCGAGGCGTTTACGCAGCGCGAGGATCTCTTTGGCGTGGATCTCGATGTCGCTCGACTGGCCTTCGAAGCCGCCGCTCGGCTGGTGGATGAGGATGCGGCTGTTGGGCAGCGCCATCCGTTTTCCTTTCGCCCCGCCGGTGAGGATCAGCGAGCCGGCCGACATCGCGATCCCGTAACAGATGGTCTGCACGTCGGGCTTGACGAACTGCATCGTGTCGTAGATCGCCAGGCCGGCGTAAGCGGAGCCGCCGGGCGAGTTGATGTAGAGGCTGACGTCCTTCTCGGGGTCCTCGGCCTCGAGGTGCAGCAACTGGGCGATGATCAGGTTGGCGAGGTCCTCGGTGACGGGCTCGCCGAGGAAGATGATCCGCTGCGCGAGCAGGCGGCTGTAGATGTCGAATGAGCGCTCGCCGCGAGCGGTCTGCTCGACGACCATCGGTACCAGTGGCATAAGGCCTCTTTCCTAGTTCGCGTCGGAGTTGTACTTATAGCCAACGCCGCGCACGGTCAGCACCAGCTCGGGCTTCTGGGGGTCGCGCTCGACCTTCTGACGCAGGTTGGAGATGTGGACGTCGCAGGCTCGCTCGTCGCCGTCGAACTCGGTCTGCCACAGCTCCTCCATGATCTGCGCCCGGGAGAAGACCTCCCCCGGGCGGCCGACGAGAAGGCGCAGCAGCTGGAACTCGGAGCGGGTGAGGTTGACCGGGACGCCGCGAACGGTGGCGACGTGGCGGACGAGGTCGATCGAGACCGGACCCGACTCGATCTTCACCGCCTGCGAGAGAGGGGCGCGATCGAGTTCGCGGCGCCGCAGCTGCGCCCGCACCCGGCCCAGCAGCTCGCGCACCGAGAAGGGCTTGGTGACGTAGTCATCGGCCCCGACCTCGAGGCCGACCACCTTGTCGACCTCGGCGTCTTTGGCGGTGAGGACGATGATCGGGACGGCGCTGCGCGAGCGCACGTCGCGGCAGATGTCGAGCCCGCTCGGCCCCGGCATCATGATGTCGAGGATCAGCAGGTCGAAGGGGACGCCGTTGCCGAGCAGCGCCGCCGCCTCGTCGCCGTCGGCGGCCGGGGTGACCTCGAAGCCCTCCTGCGCCAGCGCGTAGCCGACCGAGTCGCGCACCGACGGCTCGTCGTCGGCGATCAGGATCCGGCCGCTGCTCATGCGACCGGGGTGGGGCTCGGTTTCGCGACCGGGAGGCGGACCCAGAAGGTGCTCCCTTCGCCCTCCACCGACTCGGCGCCGATCCGGCCGCCCATCACGTCGACCATCCGCCGGGCGATCGCCAGACCGAGGCCGAAGCCCTCCTGGTTGCGCGACTCGCTGCGGCGGTAGAACCGCTCGAAGACGCGCTCCAGCTCGGCGGCCGGGATCCCGGTGCCGGTGTCGATTACCTCCAAGATGACTTCCCCCTCGGTGTCGTGGCGGCCGCGAACGGTAACGGTGCCGGGCGGTGGCGTGTTCTTGAACGCGTTGGTCAGCAGGCCGATCATCACCTGCCGCAGCAGGGTCGGGTCGCCGGTGGCGGCCAGCTGGGACTCGACGTCGACGACGAGGTCGACGTGCGGCGGCGCCTCGCAGGCGGCGACCACGTCGCGGATCGCCAGCGGCACGTCGACCAGTTCGCTCTCCGGGGCGCCGCGGGACTCGACCCGGGCGAGGGTCAGCAGCGACTGGGTCAGGCGGTTCATCCGCTCGGCGTCTTCGCCGAGCCGTTTGAGGAAGTGGTCGCGGGCCTCGGGGTCGTCCTTGGCGCCGCCCTGCAGGACCTCGATCGCGCCGGAGATCCCGGCCAGCGGGTTACGCAGCTCATGTGCGGCGTTGGAGACGAAGTCGGCTTCGGCCAGCTCGCGGCGCAGCTCGTCGGTGCGGTCGCGGAGGACGGCGAGCACGGCGCGCTCGTCGGGCAGCGAGCGGGCGGTCATCGCGTAGGCGCGGTCGCCCATCCGCAGCGCTGGGTGCGAGGAGAAGCCGACCTCGGCGGCGCGGTGCAGCAGCGGCAGGGCAAGCTCCGGCGGCTGGCCGCTGGCGTCGAGCAGGCGCGAGGCGGCGCTGTTGGAGAAGCGCACCGGGCCTTCGAAGTCGACCACCATCACCGCGTCGGTGAGGCCGTCGAAGATCGCCGTCAGCTTGTTGCGGTCGGCGGTGAGGACGCCGAAGCTCTCCTTCAGCGAGGCGCGCATCGAGTCCAGCGCCCGCGCCAGGTCGCCGATCTCATCCGGCCCGGCGGTCCTCAGCGGCGCGTCGAAGGAGCCGCCCGCCATTTCCCCAGCGGCG
>DATEOT010000026.1:0-23762 GCA_035273795.1 Solirubrobacterales bacterium
GCACTGCGTGACCGAGATGGTCACCGGCGTCGACATCGTCCGCGAGCAGATCCTGATCGCCGCCGGCGAGCCGCTCTCGATCGCCCAGGACGACGTCGAGCTGAACGGCTGGTCGATCGAGTGCCGGATCAACGCCGAGGCGGCCCACAAGAACTTCGCTCCAGCTCCGGGTCCGATCGGCGGCTCCTACCGTGAGCCCTCCGGTCCCGGCGTCCGCGTCGACTCCGGGGTCGAGGGCGGCTCCGAGGTGACCCCGATGTACGACCCGATGGTGGCCAAGCTGATCGTCTGGGACGTCGACCGCGAGCACGCGACCCGGCGGATGCTGCGGGCGCTCGGCGAATACGACTCCGGCGGCCTCACCACCCTGATCCCCTTCCACGAAGCGATCCTCGCCACCGAGCAGTGGGCGCGCGGGGAGACCTGCCGCGACCTGATGGAGGACAAGGACTGGCTGAAGACGACCGCTCCCGCCGATCAGGCTCCGCCTGGGCCGAGCGAGGACGGCGGCGAGGTCGTCAGCCGCGACTACAAGGTCGAGGTCTCGGGCAAGCTCTTCGACGTCAAGGTGATCGGCGAGGCCCCCGCGGGCGGCGTCGCCGGCCCGGCCGCGGGTGGCGGCAAGAAACCGCCGAAGCGCGACCGCAAAGGCGGCGGCGGCCCCAGCGCCTCCAGCGAGGCCCTGCCCTCCCCCCTCCAGGGCACCGTGCTCAAGGTCGCGGTCGAGCAGGGCGCCGAGGTCTCAGAGGGCGACCTGATCTGCGTGATCGAGGCGATGAAGATGGAGAACGAGATCACCGCCCACCGCTCCGGCAAGGTCACCTCTCTAAACGTTTCAGAAGGCTCTGCTGTTTCCTCCGGCGACGTAATCGCCGTCATCGAGTAACGGGTCCTTAACGCTGCGCCCGTTTCGGATGCCGTTTCTGTTCGCGTTCCTTTTCTTTGCGCCGTTCTTCTTCCCGCCGCTGCTTGTCGACCTTGCGCTGCTGCTCCCGGGTGAGCGGGAATTTCGGAGCGACTTTCTGGCACTCCCGGCCGTTGCAGTCGGCCAGGCGGGTCAGTTCGGCATGGAGGAAGGCGCGGATCGGTGAGAGGTTGCGGACGCGGATCAGGTTGTTGAGCTCGTTCGGGTCCTTGTTGATGTCGTAGAGCTCTTTCTCGCGACTCGGCCACTCGATGTACTTGTAGGGGCCGAGGCGGATCCCGACGTAGTCCTTCGGGGGGGCGACGATCGAGGCGGAGGCGCCATCGCGCCCGGAGGCGGTCGACGGTCGGGCGGCAGGGCCGGGTTCGGGTTCGATCGGCGCCGCGCCGGGCTGGCCGTTTGCTTCGACGTCGTTGGTCTCGACGAAGGACTCGAAGAGGAGCGGACGCCGCGTCCGCAGGGCGGGATCGCGCATGAACGGAACCAGCGAGCGACCGTCGATGCTTTTGTCCGGCGCTGCCCCGGCCAGCTCGAGGATCGTCGGGGCGACGTCGACCTGGGAGACCAGCTCGCCGGTCGCGGTGCCGGGCGCGATCCCCGGCCCCCGCATCAGCAGCGGCAGGTGGGTGGCCGGCTCGTAGGCGATGAACTTGCCGCCGGTGAGGCGGTGCTCGCCGAAGAAGAAGCCGTTGTCGGAGGTGAAGATGATGTAGGTGTTGCGCAGCCGCCCGAGGCTGCCGAGGGTGTCGTGGACCAGTTTCACGCCTTCGTCGACCGAGCGCAGCGACTCCAGCGCCTTCTGGTAGTAGACGCGGTAGGTGCGGATCTCCTGGAAGGAGAGGTAGGGGGCTTCGCGGATGAAGCGGGGCTTGTCGTTGACGTTGCCCTCGTTGAACCCTTCCGAGCGGCCGTGCGGGTACGGCGCCCCGGCGAAGAGGTTGTAGTGGCGGGTGGCGGGCTCGGGCCCGGCCGGGCGGCGGAAGTCGCCGTGCGGGGAGGTGTAGTCGAGCTGCAGGTAGAAGGGCTGTTCGGGCGAGGTCCCCGAGATCTCTTCCCAGGCGACGCGGTTGAAGATGTCGGTCTGGTAGAGGCAGGGTTTGCCGTTCAGCGGGGCGTTGGGGCAGCCGAAGTCGTCGCGTTCGCCGTATTCGCGCGTCTCCCAACTGCCGGGGTCACCGATCGGTTCGCTCAGTTCGCCGTTGTTGTTGAGCGTGTAGCCGTAGAAGTAGTGGTGGGTGTCGGCGCGCAGGACGCTGTGCCAGGCGCTCCAGCCGGGCGGCACGTCTTTGCCTTCGTCGAACGGTTCGTCGCCGTAGCCGTTGAGGAACTTGCCGATGTGGATCGTCCGGTAGCCCGCCGCCTGCAGCCAGGGCGCGAGGTTGTGGCTGTAGGCCTGCCGCGCCTTGAAGCCGGTGAAGCCGCCGTTGGGCGGCACGTTGCCTTTGACGTTGTGGTTGTGCGCGTAGCGGCCGGTCAGCATGGTCACCCGGGCCGGGCAGCAGAGGGGGTAGGGGGCGTAGTAGCGGTTGAAGGTGATCCCTTTGCCGGCGATCAGCGAGAGCGTGTTCGGCATCGCCTGGATCGGGATGCCGCCGGGGCTGAAGGTCGCGTAGAGCTGGTCGATGGTCGCGTCGTCGACCTGGATCACGACGAAGCTGGGCTTCTGTTTCGCCGACTGCTGGGCCGCGTTCGCGCTGGGAAGGGTGGTGAGAACCAGGCTCGCCAGCAGGGCGAGAAGGCCGACCGCGAAGGCCAGCCGCGCAGGGATACGCGAAGAGATTGGGTGGGAATCGAACATATGCATCGAGTGGGTCGGGGGCGGCTACCCCCGAAACCGGCGCCTCACGCGCGAGTTGCGGCTTGAAAGCTAAAAGACGCTCAGGACGCGCCGAGCTTTTTCACGGCTTCGCGAAAGTTTTTTACCGTCGCGCTGGGGGCTTTGCGCCCTTCCAGTTTCTCGCCGTGGCGGTTGACCCAGATCACCGGCACGTTCATTTTCAGCACCGGCGCGATGTCGGTCGTGTAGTCCGAGCCGATGTGGAGCCAGCCTTTCTTGCCGCCGATCCGGCGCGCGGTCTCTTTGAAGTGGACCGGGTCGGGCTTGTAGCTCCGCACCTGCTGGGCGGTGACGACGAGGTCGAGTTCGGTCCGCAGGTGGCGGCGCGAGATCCCCAGCAGTTTGTCGTCGATGTTGGAGACGATCCCGATCTCGTACTTCTTGCCGAGCCGGTCCATCGCCGCGTTGGACTCCCGGAACGGCAGCCAGTAGGCGACGCTGTTGGGCAGGAACTGGGCCCGTGAGGGCTCCACCTCCCAGCCGACCTCGCCGGCGACTTTGACGATCGTGCGCCGCAGCACCTCGGCGTAGAGCTCGTAGGAGCCGGCCATGATTTCCGCCTGCACCTCCATGAAGCGGGCGAGGAAGGGCTCCTCTTCGAAGCTGAAGCCGTCTTTGGCCGCCTCTTTCTTGCAGGCCTCGACGATGCCTTTCTCCCAGTCGATCAGGGTGCCGTAACAGTCGGTGGTCACCCATTTGATGTTTTTGAGGCTGGGAAGGGGCATAAGAGAGACTCGCGTCGGCTGCGGCGAGCCGCGGCATTATGCCATTCGGTAGTCTGCGCCGCCGCGCCCCTGAGGGCGCCCCTCTATGGATCTCCTCGAGTATCAGGGCAAGCAGCTGTTCGCCAAGCACGGAATCGCCGTGCCCGGCGGCGAGGTCGCGAAGACGGTCGACGAGGCCGTCGGGGCGGCGGAGAAGATCGGCTACCCCTGCGCGATCAAGGCCCAGGTCCTGATCGGCGGCCGCGGCAAGGCGGGCGGGATCAAGATCGCCCAGAACGCCGAGGAGGCGCGCGAGCACGCCGACGCGATCCTCGGCATGGACATCGTCGGCCCCCACGGCGAGGGCCCGTTCCGGGTCGACCAGGTCTGGATCGAGGGCGGCTCCGACATCGCCGAGGAGTACTACGCCTCGGTCATCCTCGACCGCGGCGAGAAGAAGCTGCTGGCGATGGTCTCCGCCAAGGGCGGGATGGACATCGAGGCGGTCGCGGCCGAGGATCCCGACGCGCTGGTCAAACGCCACATCGACCCGACCAGGGAGTTCGACGCCGCCGCCGCGCGCTCGATCGTCGCCGACGCCGGCCTCGCCGAGGACGCGCTCGACCAGGCCGCCGAGGTGCTGGTGCGGCTGGCCGAGGTGGCGCGCGAGGAGGACGCGAACCTGATCGAGGTCAACCCGCTGATCGTCACCGCCGAGCGCCAGGTCGTCGCCCTCGACTCGAAGGTGACGATCGACGGCAACGCCCTCTTCCGCCACCAGGAGCTGGCCGAGATCGCCGACTCCGTCGACGACCCGCAGGAGCAGATGGCGAAGGAGAAGGGGCTCACCTACGTCAAGCTCGACGGCAACGTCGGCATCCTCGCCAACGGTGCCGGCCTCTGCATGTCGACCCTCGACGTCGTCGCCCAGGCGGGCGGTAAGCCGGCGAACTTCCTCGACGCCGGAGGCGGCTCCAAAGCCGAGGCGATCGTCAACGCGCTCGAAGTCATCAAGTCCGACGAGAAGGTGACGGCGATCCTCTTCAACATCTTCGGCGGCATCACCCGCTGCGACGAGATCGCCAACGGGATCGTCACCGCCTCGGGTCAGATCGACCTCGACCTGCCGCTGGTCGTCCGCCTCGACGGGACCAACTCCGAGGAGGGCCTGAAGATTCTCGCCGAGGCCGACCTGCCGAACCTGCACCAGGAGAAGACGATGCTGGACGCCGCCCGCCGCGTCGTCGAGCTCGCCGGGAGCGCCGCATGAGCATCATCGTCGATGAGAGCACGAAGCTCGCCGTCTCCGGCCTGACCGGCCGCGAGGGCTCCTTCCACGGCCTCCGCAACAAGGCCTACGGGACCGACCTCGTCGCCGGGGTCACCCCGGGCAAGGGCGGCCAGGACGTCGAGGGCACCCCGGTCTTCGACACGATCGAGGAGGCCGTCACCGAGGCCGGCGCCAACACCTCGATGATCTTCGTCCCGGCCCGCTTCGCCGCGGCGGCGATCGACGAGGCGATCGACTCGGGGGTCGAGACGGTGATCGCGATCACCGAGGGCATCCCCGTCCTCGACATGCTGAAGACCTACTGGAAGGCGCAGGAGGCGGGCGTGCGCCTGATCGGTCCCAACTGCCCCGGTGTCCTCTCTCCCGGCAAGGCCAACGTCGGGATCATCCCGGCCCAGTTCTTCGACCCGGGTCCGATCGGCGTCGTCTCCAAGAGCGGCACCCTGACCTACCAGATCGGCAACGAGCTGAAGCAGGCCGGCACCGGCAACTCCTCGATCGTCGGCATCGGCGGCGACCCGATCGTCGGCTCCGACTTCATCGACATCCTCAAGCTCTACGAGGCCGACCCCGACACCGAGCTGATCGTGATGGTCGGCGAGATCGGCGGCGACGCCGAGGAGCGGGCGGCCGAGTTCATCGCCGCCGAGGTCTCCAAGCCAGTGGTCGCCTACATCGCCGGCTTCACCGCGCCGCCCGGCAAGCAGATGGGCCACGCCGGCGCGATCATCTCCGGCTCCTCGGGCACCGCCCAAGCGAAGAAAGACGCGCTCGAAGCAAAGGGCGTGCGGGTCGGCGAAAGCCCGACCGAGACGGCCGCGATCGCGGCCGAGACGCTGCGCTCGCTCTAGGGCTGTCCCTGGGATAGGAGCTGTCGGATCTCGGCGGCGAGCTGGTCCGCTTCGCGGTCGAGACGGCGATGGGTGACGCGGACCGTGCGGTAGCCGGCGATCAACAGCTTCGGGTCTCGGGCACGGTCGCGCTCGAAGGCGGCGCGGTGGCCGTGGTATTCCCAGCTGTCGAGCTCGACGATGAGCTTCGCGGAGGGCCAGAGGACGTCGACCTCGTGGCCAAACACATCGACGTTCTGAACCGGGGCGGGGAGCCTGTGCTCCCGGACGAATTCAGGGAAGCGGACCTCCAGCGGCGAGCGGCCCTCCTCGGGGGGCGTCATCTCCGCGAGCAGCCGTCGCGTGGGCCTCAGGGCCCGACGTCCGCGCCCCCGCGCGCAGACGGCTTCCAGCTCGCGTAGTCGCAGAAGGTTCAGGCGATCGGCTTCCTCAGCCGCCTTCTTGAGCGCGTCGAAGGGTGTGACTTCGGCGAGATCGAACAGCGTTCGCGCGACGGTGGTGGCCGGAAACCCGTCGCGAATCGTCAGATCCTCTGCGACGAGCTTGCAGCGGTGCACCCAGATCCCCTTTCGCCGTTCGATCCCTTGCCGTCCACCTGGCGCGGTGACGTAGATCGGCCCCCTTCGCGGACGCCGAAGCCCCCACAGCACCGCCGCCGTCTGATGACTGAGCACCGTCCCCCGTCCGTACGCAAGCACCGCCGCCCACCAATGGCTACGTGGACTCAGCCGCCTGTGCCCGATTGCGTAGACGTTCTGATGGACAGCTGAGAAGCGACCCTCCTCCAGCCTCCTCTCGATCCAGCGGACCCCGAACCCGAGTTCCAGCAGCTGCCGATACGAGACAACCCCATGCTGCCGGGTCGCCAGCCGGCCCAATTCCCTCTCCCGCTGGGGGTGTCTGAGTTTTCCCGCCATATGTGTGGGTCAAGCTCAGACACGCCTCAGGTTCGCCCCCTCGCGGCGGCTGGAATTGGCGCAACGGCCGGGGGTCGCGGGCGGCGGTGCGTTGCTAGGGTCGAGTGCTGATGGCAGGCGACACGATTTCTTTTGCGCGCGGGGCCCCGAGCGCCGACATCCTCCCCCACGAGCAGGTGCGGGAGGCGGCGGCGAGGGCGCTGGCTTCCGACTGGGAAACGGCTCTGTCCTACGGGGTCGGGATCGGCCATCCCGGGCTCTGCCAATGGGTGGCGGAGCGCCACGGTGACCTCGATCCCGCGCAGGTGATGATCACCAACGGCTCGCTCGAGGCGGGGGCGATGCTCTTTCAGCACCGGCTCGCACCCGGCGACCGGGTAGTCGTCGAGCAGCCGACCTACGATCGCACCCTGCTGCTTCTGCAGCAGCTCGGCGTCGAGCTGGTGCCGGTGCCGCTGGAGGCCGACGGTCTCGACGTCGGGGCGCTGGAAGCGGCGCTCGAGCACGGGCCGGTCAAGCTCGCCCACGTCATCGCCAATGCCCATAACCCCGCCGGCTGCACGCTCTCCGAGGAGAAGCGCCGGCGCCTCGTCGAGCTCGCCGCCGAGCACGACTTCTGGATCTTCGAGGACGACCCCTACCGCGAGCTGCCCTTCGAGGGTGAGCCGCTGGCGACGATGCTCTCGATCGACGAGGGCGGGAAAGTCATCCATGCCTCCTCGTTCTCGAAGACGGTCAGCCCCGGCGTCCGCGTCGGCTACCTCGCCGGTCCCGAGGGGGAGATCAAGAAGCTGGCGAAGAAAGCCAACGAGACCTACATCTCGCCGAACATGCTGGCCGAGTCGATCGTGCTTGAGCTCTGCCGCAGCGGCGAGCTCGACCGCAACATCGACTTCGTCAAGGGCGAGCTGAAGGCGCGCTGCGACGCTCTCGTCGCGGCCCTGCGCGAGCTGATTCCCGAGGCCGAGTTCGTCGTCCCCGACGGCGGCTACTTCCTCTGGCTCGACCTCGCCGAGGGCACCGACGCCGTCGCCCTGCTGGCCGAGGCCAAAGGGGAGGGCGTCTCCTTCGTCGCCGGCCCCGACTTCATGATCGAGGGCGGGGGGAACAGCCTCCGCCTCTCCTTCGCGCCGGTGCCGGCCGAACGCGCCGCCGAGGGCGTCTCGCGGATCGCAAGCGCCCTCGAGCGCCTCCGGTCCTAGGGCCGCCCGACCTGGTCAGGCGGCCCCAGGCCGGATCGCGTCAGAGATCAGCCGATCCCGTATGTACCGGCGTTGAGGCCTTCGACTTTCCAGGAGCCGAAAGCTTTGTAGTTCGTGGTCGAGCCGCTGAATTCCATTTCGGATATCGCCGAGGGGGTGTTCAGCGTGACTGTCGTGCTGGTGATCGTTTTGTCGAGTTCCGTCACTGCGCAGCCGGCGCTGAAGGTGCGCCTGATCCGCATGTTTGTGATCGTCAGGTCGCTGGCGTTGACGTGAACGGTCCACGGCAGCCCTTTGGCTTCTTTCGCGGACACCGTGCAGCCGTTGAATTTCCCGAAGGTGGCCGGGCAGGCTTTGATTTCGTATTTGGTGATTTTCGCCGTGCTGCCGCCTTCGGTCGTCAGCGTCGCTTTGACTTCGCAGGACATGCCGCTTTTGACGCCGCTGATTTCGGTTTCGAAGATTTCGCCGCCCGGCAGGCTCAGTTCGACGAATTTCGCCAGGGTGACCCCTTTGTGTTTCCAGACCGCGGCGGATGCCAAGGCCGGAAGCGCTAGCGCGAAACAGGCGGCGACCGCGAAGGCGATCGCCAGCCGTTGCTGGTTCTTCATCTCTCTCCCTTTGTGAGCGGCCGCCGGGAAGGGCGGCCTATGACTGGAAGAGAGTGACTATATTCAATGTTTTCTGAGCTTGAAGACGACGGGGACCCGAAGTTTCTGCCGTCCGCCGCTCAGCGGCCTCCAGGTGAGGGTGATGCCGACGCGCAGCCTGTGGCGGCGTTCGAGGACCGCGCGACCTTTGCGGCTAGGCCGGAGCCGGAGCGTCACCTTGCCCGCCCGCGTCGTCTTCAGCGCCGCGGCCCGGCTCTTGCCGCTGCTGCTCTTGGCGACCAGACGGCCTGCTTCAGGCACCTGCACCGGAAGCAGGACCGTCCCCTTCTTCAGGTTCGGCCGCGGCTTGCCGGGGCGGATCCGCCTGCGCGAGGAGGAGAAGGCCCCATCGGGGGCCGACAGCTCCACCGCGTCGATGCCGGCGCTGAGCACTTCCTCGGTGGCGGCGACCGCGATCCGTAGCCGTACCGTTTGGCCGGCGAACGGCGTCAGGTCGCCGACGAGCCGGGTCGGTGCCATCTGCCGCGCGCCGCCGGCCCTGGTGCGGAAGAGGTTGAGGAGGACGTCTCCCGGGTTGATCGAGTCCACGGGAGCCTCGGGCCGGATCACGTCGATCCGGAACTGCTGGTTGGACTGCGGGCCGAGCGCTTCTTCGTCTACCGAGAGGGTGTCGGGAGAGGGGAAGGCCAGCGCCGCGTAGGAGTCGTAGTAGGCGAGCAGGCCGAGCTTGTACTCAGAGCCCGGCTCGAGCCGGAGATCCTGGAAGAGCAGCAGCGAGTCGGGATTGGCCTGGTCGGTGATCGCCGCGTACTGACCCTGCGGTGGCGGCTGAACCGAGACGGCGCCGCGTTCGTGCGGGATCGGCGGTTTCGTGCCCTGGTGCGCGTACCACCTGCCCAAGCCGGTCGACCGCCGCGTCTCCCATCCCGAGAAGTCCCCCGACTCGAAGCCGCCGTTGACGATCGTCGCCGCCGGAGCGGTTGACGGCGCGAGCGCCGCAAGCGCGAGAGCGACCAGCAGGATCCACCTAGCCAAGGACCTCGAACCTCCTCCTTGCCGGGGTGCGGTCGACGTTGCCCGCCGGATCGATCGCGCGGACGCGGAAGACGTGCTTGCCGGCGGGCAGCCCGCGGTAGCGCTTGGGCGATTTACAGGCGCGGAACTTGCGGTCGTCGAGCCGGCACTGGAAGGTGGAGCCGGGCTCGGTGGAGGTGAAGGCGAAGCGGGCGACGCCACCGGCGGGGACCCGCCGCGGTTGGCGCAGCACGCGCGTCCGCGGCGGCTTGCGATCGACGGGGACTCCCGCGGCCGGTGGGCGCTGGCCGTCGTTCGGCGGCGGAACCGTCGCGATCTCCAGCTCGGAGGTCCCGCCTCCGAGCGTCTGGGTTGCGCCGATCGCCGTCCCGATCGGGAGCGGCGCGGGGAACGCGAGGCCCCAGTTCCCGGCCCCGTCGGCGGTCGCCCGGCCGAGGAAGGACGCGACCTCACCGGAAGCGGGAGTCGCCTTGCGGAAGACCCTCACCGTCGCGCCGGGTTCGGCGAATCCCGCGGCGCCACCCTCGGAGATCGCCGCGATCGCGGGTGGCAGGATGCCGCCGTTGGGAGGACCGGGTTCGGGGTTTTCGAAGTCAGGATCGGGTTCGACCAAGTCGATGAAGAGACTGCGGTTGCCGGAGCCACGGTTCCGGCCGACTTCGTTCCGGCTTTCCTCCGGGTTTTCGATTTCGATCGCATCGCCGGTGCTGCCGTCGATCGCGTTTTCCGCGGCGGCCGTGTCGCCGCCGACGACGTTGCCGCTGACCCCGAAGAGGCCGGACCCCTCGATGCGGACGCCGGTTGACTGCCCGCCGCTGATCTCGTTGCCGACGATCCTGTTGAGCAGGCCTTTGACGAGGACCCCGACGCCGGTCGATCCGACGACGACGTTCGAATCGATCACGTTTTCGAACCCTCCTACCTGCACTTCGATCCCGATGGCGGCGCCTTCGACGAGGTTGCCGGAAATTTCAGCGCCCAGCCCGCCGTTTGAGATGCCGGTGCCGTTGCCTCCGAGTCCGATGTCGTTATCGAGAACGACGGCTTCTTCGACGGAAAGGAGACCGGTCGAGTCGACCGAGATGCCCGCCTCGGTGGGGGCGGCTCCGGCAGCCGAGCCGATCAGGTTGCGACTGACGACGAGGTAGGGCGAGCCGGCGACGACTTCGATCGCGGCGGTGCCGCCGGAGATCCTGTTCGCGTCACCTTCTCGAGCCCCCCCGATCGTCGTGTTCGGGGCTTCGACGTAGATGCCGACTCCGGCGTCGGAGGGGACCCCGGCGCCCGTTGCGTCGAACCCGATCAGGTTGCCGGCGATCGTGGTCCCGACCGGCGGCAAGCGGTCGCCGCCGTCGCCCGCCAGCTCGATTCCCGTCGCGAGGGCGGGGGAGATCAAATTGCAGCCTCCGTCGCAGGCCGCGGTCGCGGCTGCGTCCGAGCTGACCCTGGTGCCGATCGTGTTGTTGATCGCGGCCGACGTCTGACTCGAGCTGATCGCCACGTTGACGTAGTTGCTCGCCGTGGTGCCGGTCGGCGCCAGGCCGAACCTGTTGCCGAGGATCCGGGCGCCGCCGACGCCGAGGACGTCGATGCCGACGCTGGTGCTGTTGGCGATCAGGTTGCCCGCTTCCGCCCCTTCGCCACCGATCCGGCTTTTGTCCGAGCCGGCGCCGAGCCGGATCCCGGTTCCGTTGCCGTCGGCACCGCCGTCGAGCCCGATGCCGAACCAGCTTTCCTTGACCCATAGTTCCTTGGCTTCCTCTGCGTCGAGACCGACCGCCGCTCCGGTGAAAGCCAGGCTTTCGACGATCACCCCCTCGGCTCCCGCCACGCTCAGGGCGGGTTCGACGGAGTCGACTCGGATCTCCACGCAGGGCCCGCTGACACCCGCTTCCGTTTCGCATCTGCGGCCACTCAGTTCGAGCGGGGCGGTGATCGCCGGCAGCGGAGTGGCGGGTTCGATCACGCTGTCGCCGTCCCCTTCGAAGTCCCCTTCTTCAAAGCCGATCGCGTCTCTTGCGGTGGTGAAGTTCGCCTCTTCGATCGCGGCCCGCAGGGTGCATTTCCCATCCGCGGTTTCACAGAATTCATTGCCGACCGAGGCGTCCATTCCGTCGGCGTTGCTGTTGACCGTGAACGTTTCGGCGCTGGCGAGGCCGGGCGCTGCGAGAGCGCAGGCGAGTGCGACCCCCGCGGCTGCAAGCATGCGGCGGCCGGTCAGGCTCCCTGCCCGATTGACTGGCACGCGCCGACTTTAATCGTCCCGTGCTGAATAGGCAACCTTCTTCGTATATTCGATGCCGGCTGGCTGCTGGGCCTGAATTTGCCTTCAGGCCGACGCTTCCAGCGCCAGAATCTGCGGCGCCATAGGCCCTAAAAGTCTGGAAACGATGCCGGGGTTCAAGTGTCCCGCGGGGGAGAGGTGGCGGCGGAGCGCAGGGCTCCCGCCGAGGCGAGGACGACGAGGGCGATCGCGATCACTTCGGTCAGGCCGAGACCCTGGGAGAGGGCGAGGAAGCCGATCGCCGCCGCCACCGCCGGCTCGAGGCTCATCAGCACGCCGAAGACCGCTCGCGGCAGGTGCCGCAGCGCCTCGATCTCGGCCGCGTAGGGGATCGCGGTGCTGAGGATGCCGACGGCCAGGCCGACGGCGAGGACCGCCGGGTCGAGGAGGTCTACCCCGCCTTGGGCGAGCCCGAGAGGGGCGACCAGCACGGCCGAGATCACCGCCGCCATCGTCGCCCCGCCCATCCCCGGTTCGAGGCGGCCGACCCGGGAGCTCTGGACGATGTAGGCGGCCCAGAAGAAGCCGGCGCCGAGCGCCAGCGCCACGCCGAGCGGATCGACTCCATCCCCACCGCCGACGTCGGAGAGCAGCACGATCCCGATCGCCGCCAGCGCCACCCAGAGGAGGTCGCGCGGGCGTCGCGAGCCGAAGACGGCGACGCCGAGGGGGCCGACGAACTCGAGGGTGACGGTGATGCCGAGCGGCAGCCGGGTCAGGGCGGCGTAGAAGAGGAGGTTCACCGCCGCCACCGAGACGCCGAGCAGCAGCACGTCGCGGTGCGGCCACCGCCGCAGCGGCAGCCCTCGGGTCACAGCCAGCAGCACCAGCGCCCCGAAGAGGGCGCGGAGGAAGACGGCGCCGGAGGAACCGATCTCGTCGAACAGCGTCGTCGCCAGCGCCGAGCCGCCCTGGACCGAGACGATCGATCCCAGCGTCAGCAAGGCCGCGATCCGCGTCCGGTCGTCTCTCTCCCCGGGAGTGGATGCGGTGGTGGCCATCGGCGGATTCTGATCCACGCCGGCACCCCTACCCGTAGGGAGGGCCAGAACGCAAAATGGACAGGAGGCGGTGCAGATGGACGTGACGAGACGGAAGTTCCTCGCGGTCGGGGGTGGCTCCACCGCGGCGGCGGCCTTCCTCGCCGCCTGCGGCGACGACAGCAGCACGACCATGACCGATACCACCTCGATGGGTTCGGGCGGGGCGAGCGAAACCGCCGAATTCGGCAAGGGCGACGTCGGCATCCTCAACTACGCGCTGACGCTCGAGTACCTGGAGACCGCCTTCTACGCCGACGTGGTCAAGAGCGGCCTGTTCAAGGGCGCCGACCTGGAGACGATCCGCAAGTTCGGCCAGGAGGAGGCCGAACACGTGAAGGCGCTGACGGCTGCGGTGAAAGGGATGGGCGCCAAACCGGCCCCGGAACCGAAAACCGATTTCCCCCTCGAAAACGCGAAGTCGGTGCTGGAACTGGCGGGGACGGTGGAGAACCTCGGCGCCGCCGCCTACCTCGGCCAGGCGCCGAACATCAAGAGCCCGGAAGTGCTGGCCTCGGCGCTCGCCATCCACAGCGTCGAGGGGCGCCACGCCGCCGCCCTCAACACCCTGCTGGGCGAATCGATCACCCCCGACGGCGCCTTCGGGCAGCCGGCGGACGTGAAGACCGTCCTCGCGGCGGTCGAACCCTTCATCGTCGGCTGAGCCGGCGCGAGACCAAGGAGAAGAGCATGAGCAATGAGCAGCCGAACACTCCCGAGCTCGCCGCGGTGCAGGTCGACGCGGACAGCGAAGACCTCTCCCGCAGCGAGGTGATCCTCAAAGGCGCTCTGGCCGCCGGCGCCGTCTACGGCGCTCTCGCGGTCGGCCCCTACGTGCGGCGGGCGCTCGCGGCCTCCGGCGGCGGCGACGTCGCGATCGTCAACTTCGCCCTCACCCTCGAGTACCTGGAGGCGAAGTTCTACGAAGAGGCGAAACGCCGCGTGCGGGCCAACGGTGAACTGATGGGCCTGATCGACCTGCTGGCAAAAGACGAGCAGCAGCACGTCGAAGCGCTGGCGGGAACGGTGAAACAGCTCGGCGGCAAACCGGTCGCGGAGCCGAAATTCGACTTCGCCTACAGCGGCACCTCCGGCTTCCTGAAGTTGGCGCAGACCTTCGAGGACACCGGTGTCAGCGCCTACAACGGCGCCGGCCCGATGATCAAGTCCAAAGAAGTCCTGGCGGCGGCGGGCGGGATCGTCCAGGTCGAGGCGCGCCACGCGGCGGCGATCCGGCTGCAGAACAAGGAAGAACCGGCGCCGATGGCCTTCGACGAACCGCTCGACGAAAAACAGGTGCTGAAGGCGGTCGAACCGTTCATCGCCTCGTAATCGAGGGGGCGAGGGGGTAGGAACCAACCATGGCGGTACGACGAGAGAAGGCGGAGCGGCTGGCCGACGAGGAGCTGATGCCCCTCGTCGGCCGCCACGACCCCGAGGCCTTCGAGGTCCTCTACGACCGCCACGGCGGCGCCGCCTACTCGCTCGCCTACCGGATCGTCGGCGACCGCGCCGCCGCCGAAGAAGTGACCCAGGAGGCCTTCATCTCGGTCTGGCGCAGCGGTGCCCGCTTCGACGCCGCTCGCGGCAGCGTCCGCTCCTGGTTGCTCAGCGTCGTCCGCAACCGCGCGATCGACTTCCTCCGCAGCCGCGCCGGCAAGGCGCCGAAACTGGACTTCGACGACGACTCGGCGCTCGAGCAACGGCCGGCGGAAGAGAGGACCGAGGAGGAGGCGCTGCGACGGGAGACCGCCGCCGAGGTGCGCGGCGCCCTCGGCAAGCTGCCGGGGGAGCAATCGAAGGTGATCGAGCTCGCCTACTTCGGCGGCTTCAGCCACTCGGAGATCTCCCGCATCCTCGGGTTGCCGATGGGGACCGTGAAGGGGAGGATGCGACTCGGGTTGGAGAAGATCCGGGGAGAGCTTGCGGAGGGACTTGCATGAGCACCACCGATCACAACCGCTGGAGCGAGGACCTCGCCGCCTACATGCTCGGCGCTCTGGACCCGCGGGAGGCGGAGGATTTCGAGAGCCACCTGGAGGGATGCGAGCACTGCCAGCAGGAGCTGCGCTGGCTCGAACCGGCGCTTCACGCGCTGCCCGATGAGGTCGAGCGGACCGAGCCGCCGCCGCAGCTGCGCGCGAGCCTGATGGCGGAGGTGCGGGCGGACGCCGAGGCGGAGGCCCGCCCGGCTCCCGCGCGCCCGGCCCGAAGCCGGCGCTGGTTCCTGAAGCCGGCTGTGGGCTTCGCCGTCCTCGCCCTGCTGGTCGCGGGCGTCGTCGGCTACGGGGTGGGCAGAGACGGCTCCGACGAGGGCCGCCCGCCCAGCAAGATCGTCCGCCAGATCAACGGGATGACGGTGACGATGATCCAGGAAGGGGAGGGCGGCAAGCTGGAACTCGCGGGCGTGCCCCAGCCGCCCAAGGACAAGGTCTTCGAGGCCTGGGTGGAACGCGACGGCGAGGTCGAAGCGGTCCCGGCGCTGATCGTCCCCGACCGCCACGGCCACGCCGAGACGACGATCGCCGACATGAGCGGCGTCGAGACCCTGATGGTCACCGTCGAGCCGCGCGGCGGCAGCGAGACGCCGACCGGCGAGACGGTGATGGAAATGGCGGTCCCGCAGTAGCTAGCGGCCGTAGCGGTCCTGCGAGAGCACGAGCTGCTCTGGGATCGCCGCCCGCGGCGGCGGCGCCGGATCGGCGCGGACCGAGACGGTCTCGGCGACGCTGCGGCTGACCTCGTGCTGGCGGTCGGCGGCCGCGATGACGACGCGCTCGTCGTCGGAGGTCTCGACCTTGCCCTCGAGGCCCGGGTCCATCCCCGCCGCCTTCAGGTAGTGGAGCAGCTCCTCGGCCTCGTTCTCGAAGCGAAGGACGGTGACGTCGGCGCCGACCTCGACGTCGGCCAGCAGCGAGCCCTGCTCGCGGATGCCCTCGACGATCGGGTGGCCGTGGGGGCAGGTGGTGGCATCTCCGATCGCCGCCCGCATCCGCTCCTCGAGCACCGGGCTCATCGCGTGCTCGATCCGCTCGGCCTCCTCGTGCACCTCGTCCCAGGGGATGCCGAGGACGTCGGTGAGGAAGCGCTCGATCATCCGGTGGCGGCGGACGATGTGGCTGGCGTGCTCGCGACCGGACTCGGTGAAGGCGAGCGATTTGTCGGCGTTGCGCTCGATGTAGCCGTCGTCGATCAGGCGGCCGATCATCTCGTGCACGGTCGGGGGCGAGAGCTGCATCGCGCGAGCGACGTTGGCGCCCGTCATCGGCAGCCCGGCCTCCTCCAGCCAGAACATGATCTCCAGGTACTCCTGCTCCGCGACGGTCGCGTTCTCAGACGACACAGGCTCTCCTTCTCAGGGCTCGGTAAACCAGTCGCGCCCGATATTAGAAGGTCGCTCTCAGCCGCTCAGCGGCGTTCCATCAATGAGGAGACGACCGCCTCGTAGAAGCCGTCGCCCATGCTGCCTTCGGTGACGGTGACGTTGTCCCAGCTCGGGAGGGCGGCGCGCAGCCCGGCGTCGTGCTCGGGCCCGTTGGCGACGACGAAGAAACGGCCGACGGAAGCGGCGACCTCCAGGTCCTCGATCGAGTCGCCGACGGCGATGCACTCGGCCGGGTCGTAGCCGCGGGCGCGGGCGTGGCCGGCGACCGCGGCCGCCTTGCTGACCTGGCGGGGGACGAGGTGGTAGGCGTGGGTGCGGCCCTCGATCGCCGGCATCGGCCGCCCGATCGCGCCGTTGTCGAGCAGGCGCAGGTCCTCGGAGTCGTGCTCGTGGAGGAGCGCGTTCGCCTCCTCGACGTCGACTTTGCCGCGGAAGAGGTGGGAGAGGACGCGGCCGTGGTGCCAGGGCGAGTGGTACTCGAGGCGGCCCTCGAAGTGCTCGAAGAGCAGCCTGGGGATCCCCCGCGCCTCGATCTGCTCGTAGATCGTGCCGTCCTCGTTGGGCGCCATCTCGCCGGTCATCAGCGTCGTCTCGCCGTCGATCGCGAAGGCGCAGCCGGCCTCGTAGACGTAGGAGGTCTGGCCCATCAGCCGCGCCGCCTCGTGCACCTGCGGCTCGCGGCGGCCGGACATGATCACGACCTCGGCCCCGGCCCGGTGGCAGGCCTCGAGCGCCCGTGCCTGCGCCAGGCTGAAGCCCCCCTCGGCGTCGCGGAAGAGGGAGCTGCGGTGCCCGAGCAGGGTCCCGTCGAGATCGGTGTAGACGCAGCGGAGCGGCATCGGCGCGGTCGCTACCGTAGCGGGCGATGCGTTGGAGGCTGGCTGACCGGACCCTCGACCTGGCGCGGCCGATAGGCGCGGGGATCGTCAACGTCACCGTCGACTCGATGTTCGAGGGGGCGCGCAGCGGCACCCCCGAGCAGGCGGTCGCCGACGGCCTGGCGCTGGCCGAGGCCGGCTTCGAGATGCTCGACGTCGGCGCCGTTGCGGCCAAAGCCGGCCCGCCCGTGCCGCCAGAGGACGAGGTCCCGGCCCTGGTCCCGGCCGTTGAAGGCCTCGCCGAGCGGTTGCGTCGTTTCCACCATTCGGGCCCCCCTAGGGGCACAAAGGGTGGAAACGATGGTGCTCCGCCGGTGTCCGCCGACACGTTTTCGGTCGAGGTGGCGCGGCGGGCGCTGGCGGCGGGGGCGACCGTGGTCAACGACATCTCCGGCGGCTCGGAGGAGATGTTCGAACTGGTCGCCGAGACGGGCTGCGGCTACGTGCTGATGCACATCGAGGGACCGCCGCGGGAAGACCGCCCCTGGCGCGACTACGGCGACGTCGTCGACCACCTGCGCGCCTGGTTCGAGGGGAGAGTCGAGCGGGCCCGGGAGCTTGGGGTGTCGGAGGAGCAAATCGCGATCGACCCTGGACTCGACTTCGACCTCAGCCCCGAGCAGGACTTGGAGATCCTGCGGCGGCTCGGCGAGCTGCGCGCGCTCGGCTTGCCGCTCTACGTCTCGCTCTCGCGCAAGGACTTCATCGGCGCCGCGCTGGCGGGCTCCTGGGAGGGGCGGCTGCCGGCCCGCGAACGCGAGTGGGGGACGGTGGCGGCGGTGACGCTGGCGGTGCGCGAGGGCGCCGACGTCCTCCGCATCCACGACCGCAGCTCGCTGCAAGCGATGCGCGTTGCCGCCGAGATCTGCCGGCCGCAAACCGGCGACGGGACGAAAACCGGATACATAGGCCGGTTTTCGTCCCGTCGAGGGGTGGTGTGATGGCGCGCGGCGGAAGCCTGCTCGGCTCCGAGTGGGCCGTCGCTATCGACCCTGGCCGCCGCGACGGGCGGATCGTCGCCGAGTCGGCCGAGGACGAGCGCCGCTCGCGACCGGCGCCGCTGCCGGCCGAGCTGGACCCGGGGCTCGCCGAGGCGCTCGGCCGGATTGGGATCGACGCCCTCTACACCCACCAGCTGCGCGCCTTCGAGCTCGCCGCCGACTCCAACCTGGTGATCACCAGCGGCACCGCCTCGGGCAAGAGCCTCGCCTTCAACCTGCCGGTCCTGAACGGGATCGCGGCGCAGCCGAAAGACCGGGCGCTCTACCTCTACCCGACCAAGGCGCTGGCCCAGGACCAGGCGCGCGCCCTTGCCCGGCTGCGGCCGCCGGGCCTGCGCGAGGCGATCTACGACGGCGACACCCCGCGCGAGGAGCGGCCGGCGATCCGCCGCAAAAACAACCTCGTGCTCACTAACCCGGACATGCTCCACATGGGGGTCCTGCCCAACCACAAGGCCTGGGGCAACTTCCTCGCCAACCTCGAGTGGGTGGTGGTCGACGAGGCCCACACCTACCGCGGCGTCTTCGGCTCCCACGTCGCCAACGTGCTGCGACGACTGCGCCGGCTGGCCCGCGCCTACGGCTCGGAGCCGCGCTTCCTGCTCGCCTCGGCGACGATCGCCAACCCGGTCGAGCTGGCCGAGCGGCTGGTCGGGACGCCGTTCGAGCTGGTCGACGACGACGGGGCGCCGCGGGCCGGCCGCGAGATCGCGATGTGGAATCCGCCGCTGCTCGACGAGCCGAGCGGCGCCCGCCGCTCGGCCCTCTCCGAGGCCGCCGACCTGCTGGCCGAGCTGGTCACCCACGGGGTGCGGACGATCTGCTTCCTCAAAAGCCGCCGCGGGATCGAGCTGATCCAGCGCTTCGCCCGCGAAAACCTCGAGCGGCGGGGGAAGCCGGAGCTGGCGAAGCGGATCGCCCCCTATCGCGGCGGTTACACCCCGCAGCAGCGGCGCGAGATCGAGTCCCGGCTCTCCAATGGCGAGCTGCTGGCGGTCGTCGCCACCGATGCGCTGGAGCTGGGGATCGACGTCGGCGAGCTCGACGCGGCGATCTGCGTCACCTTCCCCGGCACCGTCGCCAGCCTGCGGCAGATGTGGGGGCGGGCGGGCCGCCGCCGCCGCGGCCTCGCCGTCTACGTCGCCGGCCAGGACGCGCTCGACCAGTTCTTCTGCCGCCACCCGGAGGAGTTCCTCGGGCGGCCGGTCGAGGCGGCAATCCTCGACCACGCCAACGATCAGATCGCCTCCCGGCACCTGATCGCCGCCGCCTACGAGCTGCCGCTGACCGACGAGGACGACGACGTCTTCGGCGAGGGTTGGCGCCAGCGCGCCGAACGGCTGCAGGCGGCGGGGGAGCTGCGCGCCGCCAGCGGCAAGCTGCTGCCGCGGCGGGCCGAGTTCGTCGCCAACCGGATCGCGCTGCGCTCGGCCTCGGCGGACTCGGTGGCTGTCATCGAGCGCGACTCCGGCGAGATGCTCGGCCTGGTCGAGGCCGAGCGCGCCTTCACCACGGTCCACCCCGGCGCCGTCTACCTCCACCTCGGCCGCTCCTACGAGGTCGACCGGCTCGACGTCGAGGAGCGGCGGGCGATCGTCTCCGCCTTCGACGGCGACTGGTACACGCGGCCGAAAAAGGAGACCGAGATCTACATCGAGCGCGTGCACGAGCAGCGCCAGGTGGCAGGGGTGCAGCTCAACTTCGGCGAGGTCTCGGTGACCGAGCAGGTGATCGCCTTTCAGCGCGTCTCGGTCTCCGACCAGGAACCGATCGACGTCGTCGCCCTAGAGCTGCCGGAGCAGAACTTCGTCACCCAGGCGCTCTGGTACGTGCTGCCGGATCCGCTCAGCCGGGCGCTGCCGACCGAGGCCCTGCTCGGCTCCCTGCACGCGACCGAGCACAGCCAGATCGCGGTGCTGCCGCTGATCGCGATGTGCGACCGCTGGGACATCGGCGGCCTCTCCACCAACGTCCACTTCCAGACCGGCCGCTCGACGATCTTCATCTACGACGGCCACCCCGGCGGGGTCGGGATCACCAAGCGCGGCTACGACGAGTTCGAGCGCCTGCTCGCCGACGCCGAGCGGCTGATCGCCGAGTGCCCCTGCGAGGCCGGCTGCCCCTCCTGCGTGCAGAGCCCGAAGTGCGGCAACCTCAACGAACCGCTGCACAAGGCGGGGGCGCTGGAGCTGATGGGCCTGATGCGGGGGGCGTCGTGAAGGACGGGGGTGGAGCTCGCCGGAGCAACAGCCGGGGAGGCTCCGGCGAGCCCCACCCCCGTCCTCTACGGCGTCTTCGTCAGGTCGCCGTCATCGGTGCCGGCGGCTGCGAGCCCGGCTCGGAGGCCTGGCAACTGGCCGAAGAGGTGGGGCGGCGCCTGACCGAGGCCGGCGTCGCGCTCGTCTGCGGCGGCGGAGGCGGCGTGATGGAGGCCGCCTCGCGGGCGGCCGCCGAGGCCGGCGGGACCGTGATCGGGATCGTCCCCGGCACCTCCCCCGACGACGCCAACCCATACTGCAGCCAGGTCGTCGCCACCGGCATCGGCCAGGCGCGGAACCTCGCGGTCGTCTCCTCCGGCGAGGCGGTGATCGCGATCGGCGGAGAGTGGGGGACGCTCTCGGAGATCGGCTTCGCCCGCGTCGTCGGCCACGAGGTCGTGGCCCTGCGCAGCTGGGAGCTGAACGGGCGGGAGCGCATGGCCGGCGGCCCCGGTGTCGTCGCGGTAGAGACCGCCGAGGACGCGGTCGCCGCGGCCCTCGCCGCGCTTTAGAGGGAGCGAACGCAGTTGTTCCCGCACACCGGGAGCAACTCGCGTCAGGTGAAGAGGCGGGCCATGATCAGGGCTGAGCGCAGGGAGCCGTCGCGGCGCCGGTAGTGGGCCCGCCGCAGGCCCTCCTTCTCGAACCCCAGCTGCCGATAGAGCGCGATCGCCGCCCCGTTCTCGGGGAAGACCTCGAGCTCGATCTTGTGTACCTCTTCGGGCCGCGCCGCCAAGGCCGCCTCGAGCAGCATCCGGCCGCCGCCGCGACGGCGATGCGAGGGCAGGACCCACATCCCCAGCGCCGAGACCCCCTCGGCCTGGGTCGGATGCACTCCCAGCGAGCCGACGATCCCGCCCTCGTCCTCGAGCACGAGCAGCGTGTGGCCTTCGAGGATCGCCTGCCGGAACCGGTTAGCCAGCTCCAGCTCCGAGGCCGCGGCGGTCGCCAGCCAGATGCCTTCGTCGACCACGACCTTCATCCCGACGCCGAGCGCGTCGCAGTCTTCGAAGGTGGCGTCCCGGACCTGCACCGGTTCGAGGATAGGCGCCTCAGCGGGAGGGCCAGAGCTCGCGCAGGGCGAGGAGCGCGAAGGCGTGCGACCAGGCGAGCGGGGTGGTGGAGCGGGGGACGCCCGTCTCGACGCCAACCCGCTCGGGGAGGGCGCCGGTGGGCGTGGCGCTGAGGCGCAGAGCGCGCACCAGGCGCAAGGCGTGACGGCGCTCCCCCAGCGCGGCGAGCGACCAGGCGGTCCAGGCGGTCGGCGCCGACCACGGGTCCTCGCCGCCCTCCCAGCCTTCGCCGGGGAGCAGGCCGTAGCGCCCGGCACCCTCGCTGAGCCCCAGCAGAGTTCGCCGCGCCGGCTCGAACAGCCGCGGCCGCGGGAACGGGCGCACCGCCCAGGCCGCCGCGGTGTCGAGGCCGCCGTCCCCGTCGGGTTCACGGGCCAGCCCCCCGTCGGCACCGAACTCGGCGCGGATGCGGATCGGCGACTCCCCCGAGGCGATCGCGTTCGCGAGGAAGTCCCCCGGTCCGCTCTCCCAGTAGTCGTCCCGCTCGCGCCAGGGGACGGGATAGGTCTCGGACAGGATCTTCGCCGCGTGCCGGGCGCTGCCGATGATTCCCGTCGCCTCGGCCGCGGCGGCGACCCAGCCGATCTCGTCGCCTTGGCCGCCGCGGTCGGGGACGGGGCTGCCGTCGCCGTGGAAGCGGGCGAACTGCTCGACGCCCAGCCCGAGCATGAACTGGACGATCAACTCGGCCTCCGGCCGGTAGCCCGCGGCGGCGAGAGCGATCGCGACCGCACCGGCGTCGCGCGGCCAGACGTAGGCCCAGCCGTCGCGGGCGCCGGCGGCGACGGCGCCGTTGCGCCTGTCGGTGAGAGCGCGGAGGACGAGCAGCGAACGCTCGTACATCCGGTGCGCCCAGGACGGGGCTGCACTTCCCAGCAGCCGCCTCCGGCCGAGCCAGCGACGGTCCGCGGTCGCGGCCTCGGCGAGAACGCGAGGGTCCTTGGTGACGAGGTTCCTGCTGGCGCTGGAGCGCAAATGCACCGAGGAGGCGTCGCCATCCGCCACGATCGCCAGCTCGCCTCCGTGCACCGCTTGCGTGATCACCACCCGCGCCCCGTCGAACCAGGCCTCGGTCCTCAGCACGTTCGTTCCCGCGAGGTAGCGCTGGCGGATCCGGTCGGCGCGCCACATCGGCAGCTCGGGCCCCCGTCCGATCCGCACCCACGGCTGGATCCCGGTGTCCACCGCGACCGTCCCCGCGGCCTGGCGGTCGGCCGGGTTCTCGATCAGCGCCCGTCCCGCCGGTGCCGGCCGCAGGTCGACCACGTTGCCGTAGGCGTCGACTGCCGCCGCCAGCCCGCCCTCGCCGAGCACCGCCACACCGAGAAACGGCGGCGGCATCCCTGGCAGGGCGGCCGGCGTCCGCGGGTCCGCGCGATCCTCGCCGGAGACGAGCAGCAGGGCGGCGACGAGGGCAGCCCCCGCCAGCAGCACCGCACCGAGGCGACGACCGGTCTTCATGGTGCGCCACGCTAGTGCAGTCTTAGGGGCGAGCATGGATGAATCTGCGATGAAGTTGGACACCGCCGGCCTCGGCCGGCGCGACGACCTGGCCGCCGAGCTCTCGGCGGGCGAAGAAAACGATCTGACCCCGGCGCGGGTGCTGGCTCAGCACCGCGGCCTCTGGCTGATCGCCTCGCCGGGAGAGGAGCCGCGACTGGCCCCGGCCCGAGGGCGGCTGCGCGGTCAGCCTCCGGTCACGGGGGACTGGGTCGGCGTCGACCGCAACGGGGCGATCGCCCTCGTGCTCGAGCGGCGGACCGCGCTCGTGCGCCGGGTCACCGACAGCGCGACCGAATCGCAGGTCCTGGCGGCCAACGTCGACGTGGCGCTGATCGCGGAGCCGCTCCCTGACCCGAATCCGCAGCGGATCGAGCGGCTGGCCGCCCTCGCGGCGGCGGGCGGCGTGCACGCCGTGCTGCTGCTGACCAAGGCGGACCTCGACCCCGACGCGCACCTGACCGCGGGGAGGCTGGCGCGCCGGCTCGGGCTCGCCGAAGGCCTGGCGATCAGCGCGACCGAGGGCGAAGGAATGCCGTCGGTCCTCCAGGTTCTCGAGGCCGGGAGCACGGGAGCCCTGCTCGGTCCGTCGGGGGCGGGCAAGTCGACGCTCGTCAACGCCCTGCTCGGCAGCGAACGCCAGAAGACGCTGCCGGTCCGGGAGAACGACGGCGGCGGCCGCCACGCCACCGTCACCCGTGAGCTGATCCCCCTCGCGAACGGTGCCCTGCTGATCGACATGCCCGGCCTGCGCAAGGTGGCGCTGTGGTCCGGAGGCGAGGAGGCGTTCACCGACATCGAGGAGCTGGCTTCCCGCTGCCGCTTCGCCGACTGCGGGCACGAGTCCGAGCCGGGGTGCGCGGTGCGGGAGGAGGCCGACCCGGAGCGCCTGGCCGCCTGGCGCAAGCTGCAGCGGGAGGAGGCCTGGGTGCAGGACCGCCAGGCGGCCGCGCGCGAGCGCGAGCGGGCG
>DATEOT010000027.1:0-17841 GCA_035273795.1 Solirubrobacterales bacterium
CGCGAGGTGGCGGTCGGCAGCCTCAGCCTCGCGCTCGGGCTGCGCTCGCTGGTGCCGCGGATGCGTGGCGGCGAGCTGAGCCGCTCCCGCAAGCTCGCCCGCGAGCTCGAAAGCGCAGCAGCCGCCGATCCCTCGCTGCAACCGCTCGCCAACCAGGCCCGCGTCCTCGCCCGCACCGTCGCTGCCAACCGCAACGAAGTGCGCCGCCTGCGCGACGTCGCCCAGGACGTCAACGGCGGTCTCAACCGGCTGGTCTCGGGGGGCGAGCGCCTCGGGCGGGGGGTGGGCCGGCTGGCCGACGCCACCGACGGCCTCAGCTCCGGCCTCGACCGCCTCGGCGACGGCGCCGAAAGGCTGGCCGGCGGACTGGTCGAGCTGCAGGGCGGCGCCGGCGCCCTGCGGAGCGGGCTCTCCGAAGGCTTCCACCGCGCCTACCCGCTGCAGACGAAGCTGGAGGGAGCCGGCGACAGCGTCGCCGCGGTGGCGACGCCGCTGGCGATCGGTGCCGAAGAGTTGCGCCGGCAGTCGCCGGGCCTCTTCGATTCGGGCTACTTCGTCCTCTCCGCCCTCGACGGGGCCCCCGCCCGGCGGCGGGCGGAAGCGGCAGAGACGGTCAGCGTCGAGGGCGGGGGGCAGGCGGCGCGGATGCTCGTCGTCTCCACCCACGCCTTCAACACCGAGGGCTCGCGGCGGACGGGCGAGCGGCTCGAGGAGGATGCGCGGCAACTGGCGGCGCAGAGCGGCCTGGAGACCGGCGTCAGCGGCGGCGCCGCCGTCCTCAACGCCTACGGCGAGGCGACCGAATCCCGCCTGCCGTTCGTGATCGGCGCCTTCGTCCTCTTCACCCTGCTGGCCCTGATCGTGATCCTGAGGGCGCCGCTGCTGGCGCTGCTGACCGTCTGCCTCAACCTCGCCTCGGTGGCGGCGGCGATCGGGGTGATGGCGCTCGTCTGCCAGATCCCCGAGGGCTACCCGCTCGGCGGCCACCCCTACATCGACACCGTCGGCGCCGGGGCGATCTTCGGCGTCACCTTCGGCCTCTCGATCGACTACGCGGTCTTCCTCATCGCCCGGATGCGCGAGCGCTACGAGGTCGACGGCGACAACCGCGCCGCGATCGCCTTCGGGCTCGAGCGCACGGCGGGGGTGATCACCGGCGCAGCGGCGATCATGATCGCCGTCTTCGTCTCCTTCGCCGCCGCCCCGGTTGCGACCGTGAGCCAGATGGGGGTGGGCCTGACGGTGGCGATCCTGCTCGACGCGACCCTGGTCCGGATCGTGCTGCTGCCGGCGCTGATGCTGCTGCTGGGCGACCGCGTCTGGCGGGTTCCCCCGGCCCTGGACCGAATCCTCCCCCGTCGTAACCTGTTGATGCCGGAGACGAGCCCACCCCATGCCTAGGTTGATCGCAATCACGTTCGCGGCGGCGATGCTGCTCGCCGCCGCCCCCGCGCCCGGCGCGGAAGCGCCGACGCGCGACGAATACGTCGATCGCCTGGAGGCGATCTGCAAGCCGGACGCACTCGCCACCCAGCGGGCGATGAAGGGCGCCCGCGCCGACATCCAGGCAGAACGGTTCCGGGCCGCGGTGCCGAAGTTCGCCAAGGCGACCTCGATCTTCGCCTCGACCGTGAAGGAGATCGCCGCCGTTCCCCGCCCGCCGGCCGACACGGCCAAGCTTGGCAAGTGGTTCACCTTCCTCAAGCGGCAGGAGTCCTACCTGCGAGAGGCCACCGAGCAACTGCGGCGGGACCATCCGATCAAGGCCCAGCGGCTGACCGCCCGCTTCATCCACAGCGGCAACCTCGCCAACAACGTCGTCCTCGCCTTCGGCTTCAACTACTGCAGCTTCAAGTTCTCCAGGTACGGGTGAGAGCGGGGGCGAAGACCCTGGCTGCCCTGGTGGCGCTGCTCGCCGCCTGTTGTCTGGCCAGCTTCGCCCAGGGGGAGCGCACTCAACGCGGCAACCTGATCGTCGCCCTCGACGGCCACTTCTCGCCGCTGACCCTCCCCCGAGACCGGCCGGCCCCCGTTTCGGTCAGGCTCGATGCCAGCCTGCAAACGGCCGACGGCAGCGTGCTGCCGCGGGTGACCCGGGTCGAACTCGGAATTCCCGGGCAGGGGGTGATCACGACCCGCGGCCTGCCGACCTGTCAGGCCCGTCTGCTGCGCGACGCGACGACGGAGAAGGCTCTGGAGGCGTGCCGGCCGGCATTGGTCGGGCGGGGGCGGATGCTCGCCCAGGTGAAGATCCCGCATCAGGACCCCTTCACGGTCCGCGCCCGGTTGCTCGCCTTCAACGGCAGGGTCGGCGGCGAGCGCGCCGTGATCGTCCATGGCGTCTCAGCCGAGCCGCCGACCTCGGTGGTCCTGCCGTTCCTTTTCCGCCTTCGCTCCGGCCGCTTCGGCACCGTGCTCGTCGCTCACCTGCCGGGCGCGCTCGGCCCCTGGCCCCGTTTCGCCCGCTTCCAGATGGACTTCTCGCGGCGCTACGTACACCGAGGCCGCGAGCTCAGCTACATCAGCGCGGCCTGCCCGCTCCCGAAGCGTGTCACCGCCGGCTTCTTCTCGTTCGCCAAGGCGACCTTCACCCTCGCCGGCGGCCGCCAGATCAGCACCGGCATCGCTCGCAGCTGCCGGGCTCGCTGACCTGATTCAGGAAGATATTGGTCTGTTAGTGTTCAGAAACTGATGCCGTTCCCCCTGGCGCTCGCGAATTTGGAAACGGCAATTCTCGAAGCCTGCGCCGGCGAGGAGGAGTGGCCGGCCCGGGCGACCGCCGGGATCTGCGCCGGGATCGACTACGCGATCGCCCACCCGGAGGTGGCGGAGACGCTCGTCTCCGACGACTCTCCCGGAGCTGAGACGCTGCGCCGATACGAGCAGGTAATTGGCCGTTTAGCAGGGATTCTCCAGGCTCAGGCGCCCACCGGCAGCCGGCTGCCGGTCTCCACGGACGAGGCCCTGGTGGCGGGCCTGGTCGGCCTCGCCGGGGACCACCTGCGGATCGGTCGCTACGAGCGCCTGGACGAGCTGCGGGCGGACTTGGTGCTGCTTGCCCTGCTGCCCTACCTGGGGTTCGCGGAGGCGCGAAAATGGGCGAACCAGGTCGATCGCTCGAATCCCCTAGCTTGACACTTTGGTCCGGCTCTGTTCTCATTCTTCCGGGTGCCGCCGGGCTTCCCCGGCTCGCGGCGCCGGGCCGAAAGGCCGTAGTGGGATCTCGCCACCCCTGGGCGGGACACCCTCCCTGTAACGCAAACGCCTAAAGCCCGGGCCGGTTCCCCGCCGGCCCGGGCCGTTTGCGTCGTAGGACCGCGGCCAGCGATCTGACGGCGGGGCCGGATGAAGCAAGCAGCCGATCGCGGGTGGTCCGCGCACCCGGCGCGGCGGCGCCGGCGGAGCTGAGGTAGAAGGCGAGAACCCCGGCGAGGATCGCTCGATGCCGGCCGGCGCGGGGCAAGGACGAGACCGCCCGATCGGCCAGCCCGGCGATCGCTGCCAGCCGATCGCTCGCCTCGCCGTCGGAGGCGTAGTGCTGCAGATAGCTGTGCTCGCCCGCGGCCAGATCCGCCTCTCGGTCGACCAGGTCGTCGAGCAGCACGGTCAGCGCCCCGATCGAGGGGAAGTAGGCGGCGTCGACGAGCTCGCCCTGCGCCGGGGTTGCCGCGGGTTCGGCGGCGAGCGCAAGCAGCGCGTGCGCCGCGACCGAGGAGCTGGCCCCCGCCGCGACCTCCCACCACTCGAAACCGGGCGGAGCCGGCAGCTCCGAAGCCCACTGCTGGAGCCCTCGAGCGGAGCCGTCGGCGGTCGCGTGCGTATGGCTCTGCCCCTCGCCGCAGCGGACGATCGCCCGGCGGGCGAGGGGGAGGACGGCCGCGGCCGAGGGCAGGGACGCCGCTGCCTGCCTGCAGGCGGCGGTCAGCCGGTCGAGGTAGCCCCCGTCCTCCCGCTGCGGGTGGAGGACGTACCAATCCCTCGTCGCGGAGCTCGGATCGAGCGCCGCGGCAAGGGCGCCGTGCAGCAGCAAGCCGTCGCCCAGCGGATCGGGTCCGGGCTGCTCGCCGAGCGTGTCCAGATAGTCGACCGCCACCTGCAGCGCGGTCGAGGCCCGGATCACGGTAGGGCGGGTCCTGCGCGGGGCGAGGCCGGCGAAGACGGCCGTGGCTTCGACGTTGGCGGCCTTCTCGTCCAGGGCGGAGACCGCCTGCTCGCGCAGGGTCGGGTCCGGGATCAGCTCCGCGGCTCGGCGCCACTCCGCCAGCTCCCGGTGCACCCGCGGCAGAATCGCCCCCCGGTAACGCGCGAACGAGGTCGCCACGGCGACGCCTTCCCCGATGATGCCCGTGCTCGGGGTCACCGACCCAGCTTATTCGGAGGCTCAGCGCTCCTCGGTTCAGGTGAAGGAGAAACTGGCCAGCTGGCCAGTTACGATGCGGAGCATGGCAACGGCCGACACCACCGGGCCGGTAGCACGGCCGCCGGAAATGTCAGCGAACCCGCTGCGACGGCTCGGCGGCGACCTCGCCGCCGAGTGGCGGGGGAGGGGGAAGTTCCCTCCGGGTCAGACCAACTTCAGCTGGGCCCGCACCCACGCCAGCGCCTACGACCCGCTGCCGCTCCTGCTCGACGGCTACGAACGCTACGGGCCGATCTTCAGCCTGCGCCTCCTGCACTCCCGGGTCGTCTTCATGATCGGCCCCGAGGCCAACCACTTCGTAACCGTCGGCCATCCGGAGAACTTCCACTGGCGCGAGTCGAGCTTCGGCGACCTGATCCCGCTGCTGGGCGACGGGCTCCTCACCGTCGACGAGGACTACCACGACCGTGCCCGGGCGATCATGATGCCCGCCTTCCACCGCGAGCAGGTGGCCGCCGCGACCGAGGCGATGACGATCGAGGCCGACCGCGCGATCGACGCCCTGCCGGTGGACGAGGTCGTCGACGTCTACGAGTGGATGCGCAACCTGGCGATGCGGATCGCGATGCGGGCGCTGCTCGGGCTCGACCCCGACGAGGCCGGCAAGGGCGCGGCCGCCGCGGAGCACTTCGAGCGCGCCCTCGGCTACTACGGGATCGACTTCCACCTGCGCCTCCTGCGCGGCCCCGGCTCGCCCTGGAGCAAGCTGGTCTCCTCCCGCGAGGCCCTCGACGAGATCGTCTTCGCCGAGATCGCCCGCCGCCGCGCCGATCCCGACCCGGGTCGACACGACATCCTCAGCCTCCTGGTCGGCGCGCGAGGCGCCGGCGGCGAGGAGTTCAGCGACCGCGAGATCCGCGACCAGGTCATGACCCTGATGTTCGCCGGCCACGACACCTCGACCTCGACCCTGACCTTCATGCTGCACGAGCTGGCTCGTCACCCGGAGGTGACGCGGCGCCTCCACGAGGAGCAGGACCGCGTCCTCGGCGGTGAGTCGCCGACGCCGCTGCAGCTGGAAAAGGAGATGCCCTACCTGGAGATGGTGCTCGACGAGGTCCTGCGCCTCTATCCGCCGGCCTGGATCGGGCCGCGCCGCGCCGTCCGCGAGTTCGAGTTCGGCGGCTGCACGGTCCCCGAGGGCGCCTACGTCAACTACTGCTCCTGGGCGAGCCACCGGCTGCCGGAGGTCTTCCCCCAGCCCGAGGCCTTCATCCCCGAGCGCTTCACCCGCGAGCGCAAGGCGGCGCTCCCCCGCGGCGCCTACGTCCCCTTCGGCGGCGGCTCCCGCATCTGCATCGGCAAGCGCTTCGGCCAGACCGAGGTGAAGCTGGTGGCGACGAAGCTGCTGCAGCGGCTGCGCGTCGAGGCGCTGCCGGGCCGCACGATGACGATCCGCCAGATGCCCACCCTCTCACCAACCGGCGGCCTGCGAATGCGCATTCTCCCCCGGAACTAAGCAGGCCGTAGCGGCGGGGAGGGGTCACCCCTCCCCGCCTAATCCGCGATCTACTTAATGAAGAGCATCTCCTCGTACTTAGGCAACGGCCAGAGCTCGTCGGCCACCACCCGCTCCAGCCTGTCGGCCGCCTCGCGGACCTTGTCCATCGCCCCGAGCTGCTTGTCGCGGGCGTGGACCGCCATCTCCAGGCCCTCGAGGCCCGGATCGGCGTTGGCCGCCTCGAGCTCGCCGAGGGCGGCGACCAGCTCGTCGACGAGTCCGCGGACCTCGCCCTCCAGGGCGGAGACCCCCGCCTTCCCGATCAGGGCGAGGTGGCGCAGCGCCGCCGGCAGGATCATCGTCTTGGCGATCGAGAAGGCCGTCTCGGCCTCGATGTTGGCGCGCAGCCAGTACTGCTCGACCCAGACCTCGTAGCGGGACTCGAGCTCCGCCTTGGAGAGGACGTGGTACTTCTCGAAGGCGGCGACCGTGTCGCCGGCGAGCACCTCCGGCAACGCGTCCGGCGTCGTGCGGAGGTTCTTCAGGCCGCGCCGCTCGGCCTCCTGGTGCCACTCCTCGGAGTAGTTGTCGCCGCTGAAGCAGACCTGTTTGTTGGCCAGGTAGCTGTCTTTGACGATCTCGATCACGGCCTGCGGCATCTGCTCGCCGCCGCTCAGCTTCGCCTCCAGCTTGCCGGCGAGGTCGTCGATCGCCTCGGCCGCGATCGTGTTGAGGACCGTGTTCGGGAAGCCGAGGGACATGCTCGAGCCCAGCGCCCGGAACTCGAATTTGTTGCCGGTGAAGGCGAAGGGCGAGGTCCGGTTGCGATCGCCGCCGTCCATCGGCAGCGGCGGCAGCACCGTCGCCCCGAGGTCGAGGAAGGAGGCCGGCGTGTTGGGGTCGCCTTCGCCCGTCGCGATCGCCTCGAACACTTTTTCCAGCTCGGCGCCGAGGAAGATCGAGATGATCGCCGGCGGCGCCTCGTTGGCCCCGAGGCGGTGGTCCTGGCCGATGTTCGCGACCGAGGCTCGCAGCAGTCCCTGGTGCTTGTTGACGGCCTGGATCACCGCTGCGCAGAAGAACAGGAAGTGGATGTTGTCCGCCGGCGTCTCGCCCGGGTTGAGCAGGTTGGCGCCGGTATCGGTCCCCATCGACCAGTTGTTGTGCTTGCCGGAGCCGTTGACGCCGGCGAACGGCTTCTCGTGCAGGAGGCAGACGAGGCCGTAGCGGCGGGCGACGGACTCCAGCGTCTGCATCAGCAACTGCTGGTGGTCGGAACCGACGTTGGAGTTCTCGAAGATCGGCGCGATCTCGTATTGCGCCGGCGCCACCTCGTTGTGGCGGGTCTTGACCGGGATCCCGAGCTTGCGCATCTCCAGCTCCGACTCGAGCATGAAGGCGAGCACGCGCTCGGGGATCGAGCCGAAGTAGTGGTCGTCGAGCTCGTGCCCCTTCGGCGGCTTGGCGCCGAACAGGGTGCGGCCGGTGGCGATCAGGTCGGGCCGCTCGAAGAAGTACTGCTCGTCGATCAGGAAGTACTCCTGCTCGGGCCCGACGGTGGTGAAGACGCGCTGGGCCTCGTCGTCGCCGAGCAGGCGCAGGGCTTTGATCGCCGAGCGCGAGAGCGCGTCCATCGAACGCAGCAGCGGGATCTTCGCGTCGAGCGCCTCACCGGTCCAGGAGGCGAAGGCGGTCGGGATGCAGAGCAGCGCCCCGTTCGGGTTCTCGAGGATGAAGGCGGGGCTGGTCGGGTCCCAGGCGGTGTAGCCGCGGGCCTCGAAGGTGGCGCGTACTCCTCCGGTGGGGAAGGAGGAGGCGTCGGGCTCGCCCTGGATCAGCTCCTTGCCGGAGAAGCCGGCGAGCGCCTGGCCTTCGCCGCCGGGCTCGAAGAAGGAATCGTGCTTCTCCGCGGTCGAGCCGGTCAGCGGCTGGAACATGTGGGTGTAGTGGGTGGCGCCGTTCTCCAGCGCCCACTCCTTCATCGCCTCGGCAACGGCATCGGCCAAGCTGGGGTCGAGCGCCTCGCCGCCGTCGAGCGTCGTCTGCAGCTTCTCGAAGACGTCGTCGGGCAGCCTTTCCCGCTGCACCGCGACGGAGAAGACGTTCTGCCCGAAGGGATTGTTCTCCGGGAGGGTCAGGTCCTGCGCGCCGAGGGCCCCTCCGTTGGAGCTCCACTGCGCTGCGGTCACGTTTTGCTGGCGAATGCGAGTCATCGGTTCGGGTATCTCCCCACTAGGCGCGCGCTCGGTCTCCCGGCGCGATTGATTGAAAGTCTTGGTCCCTCGACAAAGAGCATCACAGAGCCTAATAGCGGCACCCCGATCGCGCTTTTGTACCGCCGTATAAAGGTTCGCCGAAGGTGGTTATCCCTGGTGGCTGGTGCGCCGCAGGACGTGCATCGTGCCGCCGGGCTCGAAGCCGAGCTTTTCGTACATCCGCCGCGGCCAGTCGTCGGCCTCGGCGCTGAGGAAGGTGACCCGGTGCCCCGCCTCTCGTGAAGCTCGGGCGGCGGCGAGTACCGTGGCCTGGGCGTAGCCGCGGCCGCGGGCGGCGGCCAGCGTCCCGACCTCCTCGACCTGGCCGATCCCGTCGCCGGAAAGGAGGCAGCAGGCCGAAGCCGGCTCCTCGGGAGGGGCGACGAACCAACGGTCGCCCGAGGCCGCGGCGAACCGCCGATCCATCTCCAGCAGCTGTTCGGTCGTCGCCTCCCGATCGCCGCCCGCCTCCTTCTCCGAGAGACCGGCGTAGATCAGCTCGCGGCGGAGCTCGTCGCAGCCCGCGATGGGGGTCTCGCGCACCTCGCTCGTCGCCCGGCCCTCGGTCTCGCCGCGCCAGAGCATGTAGATCGTCGTCTCGACCTCCCAGTCGGGGACGTGCGCGAACTCCGCCGCCAGCCGCGCCCCGTCGGCTTCGCCTCTGATCGCGACCGCGCGGTGGTTGAAGGCGGCCAAGGCCTCATCGGCGGCTGCGATCACCTCAAGCGCCGTCATTCCCTCCTGCTCGACCAGAGCCCAGTTGAGGTCCCAGACGAGCGGCAGAGTGGGGCAGAGGAAGACCCGTCCCCAATCGTGGGCGATCACCTCGTCGCTGATCTTCAGGTCGAGCGAAAGTTCGAACTCGAGCAGTTCGTCGCGCATCCGCCGAGCCTAGAGGCCCGGCGACTAGCCGAGCGGGGTGGTCTGGATCAAGCCCAGCGGGTGGCGCAGCCGGAAGCCGCCGCCGGAGCGCATCTCCTCCGACCAGCCGGGACCGGAACGGTCGCCGTCGTCGGTGTAGGAGGTGTCCCAGCGCAGGCCGGCGATGACGGCGAAGACGTGCTCCTTGTTGGCGTAGATGCGCACCCAGGAGCCCGCGCCGCCGCCGCCCCAGCGCATGAAGCCGGTCGAGTCGAGGGGGTAGTCGAGCAGGCCGGCGGCGTGCATCACGTAGCTGACCGAGCCCGAGCAGTCGTAGCCGCGGTCGTTCCACTTGCCGTGGCCGCCGCCCCACTTGTAGGGCCGGTGGCGGATCCGGTTCGCCGCTTCGATCATCGCCTCGACCGCGGGCGGGGCCGAGGGGGGCGCCACGGCGCGACCGCTCGGCAGCAGCTCGGCCTGCGGCAGCGCGGCCGCCGCCGGCGCGGCAGAGCCGTAGAGGACGCCGCAGACGAGCAGCGCGGTCAAGACCGTGAAGAGCTTCCCCTGCCTCAGCATCGACAGGCTGTATCGACAGCGCCGTCAGGGGACTTGAGAGGGGTCCGGCGGCGAGCCGGTCGCGAGCAACGCCCCCATCAGAACCCCGAGCAACAGGTCGCGCAGCTCCTCGCGCTCGACGTCGCGGTGCTCGATCCAGTTCAGGCAGGCCCCGTCCATGAACCAGAGCCAACCGCTGACGGCGATCCGAGCCTTCGAGGGGGCGCCGTCCGGGTAGATCCCGTCGAGGATCCGCTGCGCAGTCGCCCGCCGCACCTCTTCGATCAGGTCGCGGATCTCGGGCACTCCCGCGGCGCTTTTCATCAGGTTGCGGTAGGCGCCGGCGTTTTCCTCGACCAGCTCGAGGAAGGCGTCGAGGCTGCCTTTCAACTGCTCGACCGGGGGCAGATCGGGGTCTGGTTGCGTTCGCTGCTGCAACTGCTCGGCCCAGGCTCCCAGCGTCGCCTCGAAGTAGGCCTGCTTGCTGGGGAAATAGTGGTAGAGCAGGCCTTTCGAGATCCCCACCTCGGCCGCGATCTTGCTCATCGAGAGCTTCTCGTACGGATGACTGGTGAAGAGCTCGGCGCCGCGCTCCAGCAATTCCTGGCGACGCTCGTCCACGTCCAGGCGGCGGTAGGCGGGGGTGCTCATGCCCACAGTGTAGCGGCTTGTTGACCAATGGTTGACAAGATTGCTACGGTTTGCTGACCGTTGGTCAACAAGCACAGGAGGCAGTCATGAATGACAACTACGTACCGCCCGCTTTTCGCCACCACTCCGAGCACAATCCGGACCCGCCGCCACCGCCTGTGGGGCCCACTTCCAGGATCGAATTCGAGCGGCTGTTCGGCCGCGCGATCGCCTGGATCGGCGGCCTCGCGGTCCTCCTCGGCGTCGTCTTCTTCATGCGCAGCGCCGTCGACGACAGCTGGTTCACGGAGGAGATCCGGGCCTTGATGGCCGCGCTCGGCTCCCTGTCACTTCTCGCCTTCGGCGCCTGGCTGCACGAAAGGAAGGGGCACTTCGAGCTGGCCCGCGTCGCAGTTGCCGTCGCGATTCCAGGCCTTTACGCGACCACCGTCTTCGCCACCCAGACCTACGACCTGATCTCACCCGTGATCGGGTTAGAGGCGGCAGTTCTGATCGGGGTCATCGGAGTCGCGATCGCAGTGCGCTGGTCCTCGATGCTGGTTGGCAGCGTCGGATTGCTCGGCGCCCTGGCCGCGCCGATGCTCGTCGGCACCGCCGGCGAGGGCGGCTCGATCGCCTTCGTCGCCTTGGCTCTCGCGGCTAGCGTCGGCGTCCTTCTCTGGCAGCGTTGGGACTGGCTGGCGCTCGGTGCCTTCGCCGTCTCAGCCCCGCAGTTGCTGGCCTGGATCTGGGAGAGCGGATTCACCATCTTCGAGGGGGCGGTCAACCCCAGCGAGCCCGTCCCGCTCGCCCTCGCAGTCCTGATCGGATTCTGGGTCCTCTATGCCGGCGCGGCCTTCGGCTACGAGCTGCGGACGCAGGGCGAAGAAAAACTTCCGGTCTCGTCCTGGCTGCTGCTCCTCTGCAGCAGCATGTTCATCTTCGTTGGCGGCTGGATGGTTGTGGCCAACGAGTCGACTGCGGTCGAAAACCTCTGGCTCTTCGCCTTTGCCGCCGCTCACCTGCTGCTCGGCGGGGCGGCCATCTGTTTCGGTATCCACCGCGAAATCGGCTCACTCCTGACTGCAGGAGGAATCGCCCTCGGCAGCATGGGGCTGGCCAACGCGTTCGACGGGCCGATGCTGGTGGCCGTCTGGTCGGCGCTGGCGGCGGCGCTGGCCTTCATGTCGACCCGGGTGGACCGCGAGTCCACGCCGACGCTCTCCGACGCGCAGCGGCTGCTTGTCGTTGCGTTCGGGTTCCTCGCCCTCGCGATCGTGCACACGCTGGTCGTCGAGGCGCCGCCGAACGCGATCGCCGAAGGGGTCGAGGATCTCGGCAGCTCGCTGGTTGCGATCGCCTGCTGCGCCGGCGCCGCGCTTGCTTGCTGGTACTGGGGTCGCGAGGTCGAGCCGTCGGGCGCGACGGTGAGCGGCTTCATCGGCGCTGCCTCTCTCGTCTACCTCGGCTCGGTCCTGATCATCGACGTGATCGGTGCCAACGAGGCGGGCGAATCCCGGGAGATCGGCCAGGCCTGGCTCTCGGCCTTCTGGAGCGCCACCGGGCTCGGCGCGGTCGTCTGGGGCCTGGTGCGGAGGTCCTCGCAGGCTCGCCTCGGCGGTCTGGCATTGCTCTCGGTTGCGATCGTCAAGGTCTGGACCTACGACCTCTCCGAGCTGGAAGAGCTTGCTCGGGCCCTGTCGTTCGTCGCCCTGGGTTTGCTGCTGCTGGCCGGCGCCTTCGCCTACCAGCGGTTCAAGCCGGAGGACGAGGACGAGGGGATTGAGGTGGCGGAAGAGGAGGAGCCGCAGGCCTATCCGTAAGCCGAGGAGCGGGAGCCGCAGGCATCTGTATAGCCTGCGGTTCCCGCGGCTGCGCCGCACGATCAAGCCAAAAACAGGAAGGACCTCCTCTTCATGTTCGTCTCCAAGGCCGCCGTCGTCGGCGGTGGCACCATGGGTGGCGAGATCGCGCAGGCGATCGCCGCCTCCGACATCCCCGTCGTCGTCAAGGACATCGACCAGAAGTTCGTCGACGCCGCCCTCGACAAAGCCCGCGGCGTCACCGAGGGGCAGCTCGCCCGGCTCGTCAAGAAGGAGAAGCTGACCCAGGAGCAGGCCGACGCCCGGCTCGCCGAGGTGATGGGCAACGTCATCGGCACGACCTCTTACGACGAGTTCGCCGACGTCGACTTCGTGATCGAGGCGGTGCCGGAGAAGATGGAGATCAAGCAGGCCGTCTTCCGCGAGATCGATGCCGCCACCCCCGGCCACGCGATCCTCTCCTCCAACACCTCCTCGCTCTCGGTCACCGAGATGGGGGAGACGACGCTGCGGCCCGACAAGGTCGTCGGCTTCCACTTCTTCTACCCGGCGTCGATCATGCCGCTGGTCGAGGTGATCGCCAGCGAGGACACCTCGCAGGAGACCGCCACCGCCGCCTACAACTTCGCCCAGGCGATCAAGAAGCAGCCGATCGTCTGCGGTGAGGTGCCCGGCTTCGTCGTCAACAAAATCCTGATGGCGACGATGGGCGAGATCTGGCGCGCCCAGGAGGAGCACGGCCTCTCGCTGAAGGGGATCGACGAGGCGATCGCCGGGGCGCAGCTGGCGCCGATGGGCCCGTTCTTCCTCACCGACCTGCTCGGGCTGGACACCGTCCTCCACGTCGCCGAGCACTTGAACGACGCCTACGGCGAGAGCTTCTACGTCCACAAGGGACTGCAGGGCCTGGTCGGCGAAGGCAAGCTCGGCGCCAAGAGCGGCGGCGAGGGGTTCTTCAAGGACGGAGAGCAGAACGTCCCCGGCGACGCTGAGCCCGACACCGAGGAGCTGGTGGCGATGTTCTCCTGCCGCGCTCTGATCGAGGCCTGCCTGCTGGTCGAGGAAGGCGTCTGCTCGGTTCGCGACATCGACCTCGGGATGATGGCCGGCGCCGGGCTCGACCCGCGCAAAGGTCTGCTGCCGCCGTTCTGGAAAGCCGACGTCACCGGGCTCGACCAGGTGCTGGAGACGATGGAGAACCTGCAGGAGAAGCACGGTGACCGTTTCGCGCCGCCGGTGACCCTGAGGCGACTGGTCGCCCAGGGCCGGCACGGCCTCGCCAGCGGCCAGGGCTTCTACCCCTACCCGCAGGCCGACGAGGGCGAGCAGACCGAGACGGTGAAGCTGGACACCCGCGGCGACGTCGCGATCGCCTGGCTCGCCAACCTGCCGATGAACTCGCTCTCGCCGCAGGTGATCACCGACCTGGAGACGGTCTGGAACCGGGTCAAGGACAGCGGCGAGATCGGGGCGATGGTGATCGCCTCCTCGGTCCCGGTCGTCTTCTCGGCCGGCGCCGACATCAAGGCCTTCACCACGCTTGACGAAGCGAGCGGGGCGGACCTGATCAACCGAGCGCACGCCCTCTTCCGCGACTTCGGCCAGGCGCGGGTCGTGACCATCGCCGCGGTCAACTCGATCGCCTTCGGCGGCGGCTGCGAGCTGGCGATGGCCTGCGACTTCCGGCTCGGGGCCGAGGCGGCCGTCTTCGGCCAGCCCGAGGTCAAACTGGGGATCATCCCCGGCTTCGGCGGCACCCAGCGGCTGGCCCGCCTGGTCGGCCCGAGCAAGGCGCTGGAGCTGAACCTGGTCGGCGACGCGATCCTCTCCGGCGAGGCGCTGGAGCTCGGCCTCGTCAACCGCGTGGTCCCCGACCACGAGCTGTTCGAGACGGCGCTGATGTGGGGCCGCAAGCTCGCCGCCCAGGCGCCGGTCGCGGTCGAGCAGATCAAGTCGGTCTCCCACAAGGGCGAAATCGACGCCGGCATCGAGGCGGAGAAGCAGGGTTTCGCCGCCGCCTTCGGCAGCGAGGACGCCAAGGAGGGCATCAGCGCCTTCCTCGGCAAGCGCAGCCCGAAGTGGAGCGGCAAGTAGCGATCTCACAGGGGGTGGAGCGACTGGCCGAGCTGCTCGGCCAGTCGCGCCGCGCCGTCGCCCTCACCGGTGCCGGTGTCTCGGTCCCCTCGGGGATCCCCGATTTCCGCACCCCGGAGACGGGTCTGTGGTCGAAGGTCGACCCGATGGAGGTCGCCCACATCGACGTCTTCGAGCGCGAGCCGGAGCGTTTCTGGTCCTACTACCGGCCGCGCTTCCAGGCGCTCGGCGACAAAGAGCCGAACCGGGCGCACGAGGCGCTGGCCGAGCTCGAGCGGCGCGGCCTGATCGAGGGCGTGATCACCCAGAACATCGACCGCCTGCATCGCGCGGCCGGGTCGCGCAACGTGATCGAGGTCCACGGCTCGATCGAGACCTCATCCTGCCGCAGGTGCGCGGCCGTGTTCGAGATCGACGAGGTCGAGGCCCTCTTCGACAAGCGGGGGGTGGCGATCTGCTCGACCTGCAGGGGGGCGGTCAAGCCCGACGTCGTCCTCTTCGGCGAGATGCTGGCCGAGAGCACGATGGCCCGCGCCGGCGAACTGGCGGAGCGCGCCGACCTGATGATCTGCGTCGGCTCCTCGCTGGCGGTTCACCCGGTGGCGGGGCTGCCGCAGCTGACCCTCGGCCGCGGCGGCCGGCTGGCGATCGTCACCAAGGGGGAGACCCCGTACGACGGCGATGCGGAGCTGAAGCTCGAGGGCGAGGTCGACGAGGAGCTGGCGGCGCTGCTGGCGGCGCTCGACCGATGATGGCTGCCGAGCTCCCCGAAGCGGTGGTCTTCGACAACGACGGGCTCCTGCTCGACACCGAGTCGGTCTGGACCCGGGCCGAGGAAGACCTCTTCGAACGCCGGGGGCTGGAGTTCACCCCCGCCGACAAGCTCGAGCTGGTCGGAACCTCGGCCGCGATCGCCGGCGCCATCCTCGAGCGCCGTCTCGGCGAGCCGGGGCGGGCCGAAGAGCTGATCGAGGAGCTGAACGTGCTGGTCGTAGCGGAGCTCGAGCGCGGGGTGGAGGCCATGATCGGCGCCCGCGAGCTGCTCGAGCGGCTGCGCGAGCGCGGCACCCCGATCGGGCTCGTCTCCAACTCGCCGTTGCGGTTCGTGCGACGCTCGATCGAGATCGCCGGGTTCGCGGACCTCTTCGACGTCGTCCTCAGCGCCCACGAGGTGGCGGCGCCGAAGCCGGCGCCCGATCCCTACCTGGAGGCCTGCCGGCGGCTGGGGGTCGAGCCCGGCCCGTCTGTGGTGGCGCTGGAGGACTCGCCGACCGGGGTCGCGGCGGCGCGGGCGGCTGGCCTGACCGTGATCGGCATCCCCTCTGTCGAGGGGGTCGCGCTCGAGGAGGCGCACCACCTGGCGGAGTCGCTGCTGGACTCGGTGGTCGCCCGGCAGCTCGCCTTCTGAGACGGTTTGAAAAGAAATTTCGCCGGCGTGTCGATTTCGGCGCTGCCGGTTCGTCGTCTGGGTAAAAGCGGAAGCATCGAGAGCTTGCGCGGGACGCAACGAAAGGACCCGAAGATGAGAGTGATGGCGATCGTCAAGGCAACGCAGGACTCCGAGGCCGGCAAGATGCCGAGCGAGGAGCTGCTTGCCGCGATGGGCAAATTCAACGAGGAACTGGCCGAGGCCGGGGTGATGCTCGGCGGCGAGGGCCTGCACCCCTCCTCGAAAGGGGCTCGCGTCCAGTTCGGAGGCAGCGAGCGGACCGTCACCGACGGCCCCTTCGCCGAGACCAAGGAGCTGATCGCCGGCTTCTGGATCCTGCAGGTCGACTCCTTCGAGGAGGCGGTGGAGTGGATCAAGAAATGCCCCGACCCGCATGACGAAGGCGGCGAAATCGAGATTCGGCAGGTTTTCGAGGCGGAGGATTTCGGCGAGGAGTTGACGCCGGAGCTGCGCGAGCAGGAGGACCGGGTTCGCGATAAGGCGGAGAGGAACCAGGCGTAGGTTGGTGGGGGGAGAGGGGAGGACCCTCCGTCGCGATTTGGGGAGGCTCCTCCGGGTCCTCCCCTCTCCCCATCAACCGCCTAGGTGGATGCTCTAGCCGCGCAGGACCCGGCGGCGGCGGAGGACTCGCTCGCTGAGTTTCAGTAGCTCCTCGACTTGGAGGAGCTGGTGGTCGTCCAAGTCGCCCTGCAAGGCGGTGTTGGCGGCGGTGCCGGCCTCCTTTTTACGAGCTAAGAGGGTTGCCATGTCCTGCTCGTGGTCAGGATCGTTTAGGGCGCCCTGCATCTCGGCCAGGAGCGCCTCGAGACCGACTCTGAGCTGCAGGGCGGCCTCGCGGGTGCGGCCGGCGTCGAGGTCGGCGCGGGCGCGGAGGAGGAGGGTCTCGCAGGCGTCGAGCTGCTCGCGGCCGCGAAGGACGGAGCCGACCCGTTCCTGCGGCTGCAGCTCCTCCTCGCGTCGGCGGCGGCGCGAGTCACGCGGCCGGGTGTCGATCTCCCTTGCTTCCGCGAAGCGACTATCCGCGACTTCCTCGCCGCTGCCGAAGCCGATCAGCACCCGCTCCATAGCCTCAGCCTCAAGTTCACCTTTTGAGTAGGGGTTGGCGGAGGCAACTGCCTGCGCATGGAGTGCACGGTTGAGCAGGGTCAGCCCTTCGGCGACGAGAACGTCGATGGTGTCCTCCGCCTCGCACGCCTCGTCCAGCCAGCGAGCGGCCTCGGCAGGGTCTTCGAAGGGCGCAAAGGCGCGGATCGCCGTCGCCCGCGTCAGCGTCAGGGGGCGGGGATCCGCCCCCGGCTCGACCTGCCGGGGGCGTCGGCGTCGCCGTGCGGTCGCCTGGGGCGCTCCGATCTGCTGCAGGACGAGCACGCTCTCCTGCTCCTCGGCGTCGGGGCTGCGCGCCAGGTAGCGGCCGTCGCCCAGCGGCAGGGCGCCGGCCAACTCGAACTGCACGAATCCGAATAGCTTGGTCAGTCGCCGCTGTCGGCGGGAACGCCGCCGCTGGTCTGGTCCGGAATCGAGAACTTCGAGGGGCTGACCGGCACGTCGGGGTTTTCGATTTCCCCGAGGCGGTCGACCAGCCGCTGCCACTGGTCCGGTTTCAGCAGGGCGGCGAACTTGGCTTCCGCGTCACCGGCCAGCGGGTGGTAGCCGACGTGGACGTGGTCGGCGTGGTCGGACATCGGGAAGCTGGTCGGGCCCGGGAAGTCCAGGAGCGAGATCACCTGATGGGGGTGCATCGTCCCCTGCAGCCGCAGCACGGTACGGATCAGCTCCTCGGTGGGCGATCCCGGCCCCTGGTTGCCGAGGACCGGCTCCCCGTTGATCACCGGGATGTCGACCGCGGTGCCGGTGGTGTGCTCGGAGACGTTGCCGGAGGCGGTCAGCAGCCCGTGGCCGCACTGCAGCGAGGTGACGGTGAGGTCGAAGCCCTTGACGGTCAGGTACTCGAGCATCGCCAGGACGCGGCGGTCGATGCGGCCGCCGGCGATGTCTTCGCGCCCGCATTCGTAGATTTCGAGCTCCTCGTTCGCCAACACCCGCTTCTGCAGCGCCTCCTTGGAGAGCAGCAGCACGCCGGCGCCGCTGAGCTGGGCGAAGGGGCTCTTGCCCTTGGCGCGGTAGATCGCCGTCGCCTCGAGCAGCTTCCAGCCGTCGAGGATCGGCTTCGGGTCGATCCGCGGCGCGCCTTTGCCGGCCGGGCGGATCGAGAAGTTGATGTGGGGGTCGATGCCGTCGGCGCCCTCGCCGACCCGGCCGAGGACGGTGCCGGCGATCACCTTCGAGCCGACCTTGAGCGACCCCTTGGCGCT
>DATEOT010000028.1:0-25653 GCA_035273795.1 Solirubrobacterales bacterium
AGCCGCGCCTCCAGGCTCGCCAGGCGCAGCGCCCGGTCCTCGTCCTCGCCGCGCTGCGAGGCGGACTCCGCCTGGCTGCGGTCGAGCTCGGCGTCGCGCTGCGCGAGCTCTGCGGTCAGCTCGGCGACCCGGCGCTCGAGGGCGGCCAGCCGCGGATCGGAGCGGCCCGGGTCCTCCCGCCTTAGGTGGGCTCCGAGGATCTGCTCGTAGGTGCGGGGGTCGGACATCGGAGTCTGGGGTTGATCCTATGATGCGCCGGTGCGCCCCCGCCGCCGCTTCTCGCGCACCTTCTCCCGCGCCCGCTGGCCCGAGTACGGGAGGTTGCTGAAGACCGCGCTCGGCCAGGGCTACCGCGTCCTCACCCTCGAGGAGTTCCTCGACGAACGCTTGGGCGAGGGCAGCGGGCCGGTTCTGATCCTCCGCCACGACGTCGACCAGCACCCGACCTCGGCGCTGGCGATGTCAGACGTCGAGGTCGGCCTCGGCCTGCGCTCGACCTGGTACCTGCGCTGGCGTACCGCGCGGCCGGACGTCGTTACGGAGCTGCGACGGCGCGGCGGGGAGATCGGCTTCCACTACGAGACGCTCTCGCGCGCGGCGCTGGACGGGACGGACCTGGGATCTGACGAGGCGGAGCGCCTGCGGCGCGGCCGCGAGCTGTTGCGCGAGGAGATCGCCACCTTCGAGTCGCGCTTCGGCCCGATCCGCAGCGTCGCCGCCCACGGCGACACCCGCGCCCCCGGCATCGAAAACGGCGAGCTCCTGCGCGGCGAGGAGTGGCGCGACTACGGCATCGACTACGACGCCAACGACGCGATGCGCCGCCACAGCCTGGCGGCCTGGGTCACCGACCGCTCCAGCGCCGAAGGCGGCTGGAGCGACGGCATCGACCCCCATGCCCTGCTACGCGCCGGCGAGACGCCCCTCCTCTGCCTCACCCATCCCAACAACTGGATCTCCGGCCCCGCTCTCTGGCGCGACCGGCTCGGCGCCGCGCTGCGCCGGATCAGCGACTCGCCGCCTTCCTGAGCCCAGATCAGGCGGGTCTGCGGTACGCGGCCCAGAGGTAGTCGGACTCGACCGCGCCGAGGTCGGTGAGGATCGCGTCGAACTCGAGTACGAGACGGGCACTGACTGCGGCCACCATGGCCGGCGGCTCCTTGGGCTCATAGGCGAGCAGGTCGGTTTGGCAGAGCTGGATCGTCACCTGCGCGCAGGCTCCCTCGCGCAGCAGCTCGCAGGCCAGGAGCGGGTCGTCGCTTACGCGCTTCCCCCGCGCCTCGGATGGTTGGCGACGAAGCACGCGTGCTGGCTGAGGGCGGCGTCAAGCAACGAGAAGCACTCCGCGGTCTCGATCCCGGTGGCGCGCAGACGCTCCAGCCGGCCCCGGTCGGAGAGCAGCGCCACGGCAGCCGCGACCGCCGCGCCCTCATCTTCGCTGTCGACCAGCACCGCGTTGCGGTCGTGATCCGCGTACTCGGAGACGCCGCCGCGGATCGGCAGCACGGGGACCGCCCCGCAGGCCATCGCCTCCAGCCCGGTGCGGCCGAAGGCCTGGTAGGAGGAGAGGTCGAGGAAGAGGTCGCAGCGGCGCAGCACCTCGGCCACCTCGGTCCGCGAGAGCACTCCCAGATGGTCGACGCCGGCCGCGGGCGGCAGGGCCGCCAGCTCGTCGAGCGTGCAACCGAAGGAGAGGCACTCGACGCCGTCGCCCAGCTCTGCCTTCAGACGCGCCAGCGCGGCCAGGGTCTCCGCGGCCCGCCGCCGCGGCGTCCGCGGCCGCACCATCGCCAGGACCCTGGGCCTTGCCGGGTCGCTGCTGCGGCCGGCGGCGTTGAAGGTCGCTCGGTCGAGGCTTGGCCGCACCTTCGCGACGGACAGGCCGTGCGCGGTCCCGATCACGTTGGCGATCCAGTGGGTCTTGGCGAAGAGCAGCAGCTCGCCCGCCTGGCGGTAGGAGAGCAGCGCGGCGTCGGCGCTGGGACCGCCGGCGGGGGAGAAGAGCGGCTCGTAGTCCTGGACGTAATAGGCACCGAGGACCTCCGGCCGGGCGCTTGCGTAGGCCGCCACGGCTCGCGCCGAAGGCGCCTCGGTGGCGACGACGACGTCGAATCCCTCCAGTGCCGCTTCCAGCTCCGCGGTGGAGCCGTAGAAGCCGAGCAGCGCGTCGGCCTCGGGGTAGAGCTGCCGCGCTCGCTCGGCGGCCCCACCCCCGACCAGGACCCCCACCCGGGCGCCGAGCCCCCCCAGCGCCCGGGCCTCCTGCAGAACCGAATGGGAGCCGCCTGACCCGCCCGGTGGCAGGCCGGGGAGGACGTAGGCGACCGCCAGTGGATTGCGGAGCTTGCCGCCCTCCAGCAGCTCCTCCTCGTGCAAAGTCTCGTCGCCATCGGCCGTCGGCGGGTCGGGAGAGACATCGAGCAGGGCCGAGAGGGAAGGTGCGGACGCCGCCTGCGCCTGCGCCCGTCCGCCACTCGTGGCCGCCCCCGCTTCGAGCGCCGCCAGCCGTGCCTCGCGCCGCGCCAGCCTCGCGGTCAGCTCGGCCTCGCGCTCGGCCATCTCCTCGAGCCGCTTTCGCAGCGCCTCACGCTCGGCCGAGGACTGCGTCTCCACACCTCTCCGCGCCGCCGCCAACTCGGCGCCCAGCTCCTCGACCCGGGCGTCGGCCCGCAGGCGCTCGGCGTCGAGCGCCGCCAGCTGAGCCAGGGCCTGTCCGCTCAGCCGCCACCCGTCGAGCAGTCTCCCCAGATCCCGTGACCCATCGTCTTCCAGCCTCCTCGGCGAGACCAGGATCGCCGTCCCGCCGAGCCCCGGGACGTGGACCAGCTCCAGCTCCTCGCCGCACTCCTCGAGGAAGTCCTCGACCGCCGTCAGCACCTCGTCGCTCCCGGCCGCAGCATCGACGCCGTGAACGAGCGTGAGCGGGTAAGGCGCCGGCCCGGCCGCCTGTCCGAGTCGCTCCAGTCCCTCCTTCACGCCCTGCCAGCTCGTCTCGCCGTGGAGGATCGCCAGGTCCGGTGGGGCGGCGGAAGCCTCGCGAATTACGGCGCCGTCGAACGCCTGCACCGCCTCGTCGAGCAGATCGCCCAGGTCCTCGTCCTCGCCGCAGAGCTCGACCACGGTCGCCGGTCTGCAGGTATCGAGCAGCGGGGCGATAACCGTTGGCCACAGCGAGCGCATCTCGCGGCGACGATATAAGGGCAGTGGCGCTCGAGGGCCAGGCGCATAGCGGGGCAACCGCGTCCTGATCAGCGATCATGCGGCCCGTGCAGGACGAGCGCGCCTTCGCCCCTGCCTGTCGCGCCCTGCGCGACGGGATCATCGAGCACTACCGCGACCGCGGCGAGGCGATCGACGACGACTCGGGCCTGCGGACCCTGGACACCAACACGACCCTGGTCCCGCAGCGCGGCCGTCTCCTGATCGAGCTGCTGCGCGGACGCGGACTCGACTCGGTGGAGGGGCTCGAGGTGGCGGACCTCGGCTGCGGCTTCGGCGCGATCGCCCTGTACCTCGCCAGCCTGGGGGCGCGGGTGACCGGCATCGACCCCAACTACGAGCGCGCCCGGGTCGCCGGCGCGGTTGCCGCCGACCTCGGCCTCGCCGCCACTTTCCAGCGTGGCTGGATCGAGGCGGCACCGCTGCCCGACGCGGCCTTCGATCTGGTCGTCCTCAACAACTCGTTCTGTTACGTGACCGAGCCCTCCGACCGCCGCGAGGCGCTCGGCCACGCCCACCGCGTTTCCCGCCCGGGCGCCTGGCTGGTGATGCGCAATCCCAGCATCGGCGCTCCCCTCGACCCGTTCACCGGCCTGCCGCTCGTCCACCAGCTCCCCCGCCAATTGGCCGACCCGGCGCTGCGGCTGACCGTTCGTGGTCGGACCCGCTCCCAGGTGCGGCTGATGACCGCCGGCGCCGCCCGGCGCGAGCTGCGGCGAGCGGGCTTCTCCGAAGCGCGGGTCGAGCGCCCTCGCGGCGAACGTCGCCCGTCGCGCTACCAGCACCTGACCGCGCGACGCCCAGAGGCACTCGCCGCAACCCGAAGCGCCGCCTAGACTCGCGCTGTGCACCGCTTGTTCGCAGCCGTGGTCGCGCCGCTGATCGAGGCGGCCCGGCCGGGCGTGATCGCCGAGGTGGGGGCCGGGTCCGGTCGCCTCACCCGCCGCGTCCTCGAAGCGGCCGGCGCCGAGGAAGCGCTGGTCCACGCGATCGATCCGGCACCGAGGATCGACCCCGACCTGCGCGAGGCGGAGGCCGGCCGACTCCTCGTCCACGCCAAGCGGGCGACCTCGGTCCTCGGCTCGATCGGCCCCGTTGACCTGGCGCTGCTCGACGGCGATCCCAACTGGCACTCGGTCCGCTCCGAGATGAGGCTGCTCACCCGCACCGCGCGGCGCGCTGAGCGAGCGGCGCCACTGATCGTCGTTCACAACATCCACTGGCCATTCGGGCGCCGCGACGGTTACTACGACCCAGAGGCGATCCCACCCTCGCTGCGCCGCGAGCACACCGATCTCGGGCTCGTCCCCGGCCGCCGCGAGCCCGCTGAGGAAGGACTGCGGCTTGTCCCGGCGAGCGCGATCAGAGAGTTCGAGCCGCGTTCGGGAGTCCTGACCGCGGTCGAGGACTTCGTCGCCGACAGCGACCTCGACTGGACCCTGGTCGAGGCCCCGGGCTTCCACGGCGCCGCGGTTCTCGCCGAAGCGAGGCTGCTGGAGCAGCACCCGACGGTTGCCGCGGCGCTCGAGGCGCTGCGGTCCTCCCGCTTCCTCGGGCGCCAGGCGCGGCGGGCCGAGTCGGCGCGGCTGGAAGCCGAGCTGGAGCTGGCGGCGGCGCGACGCCAGTCGCCGGAAGAGGCCGCCGCGGAGACCCCGGTAAAGGCCGAGGAGCCCGAGCCGGCACCCGAACCCCGCCCTGAGATCGTCGAGCTGACGAAGAAGCGGGACGCGCTCCTCGTCGAAGTCGCGCAGGAGCGGGCCCGGCGCGAGGCGGTGGAGTGGCGACTCGAGCGCTTGGAGGGCGACCTGGCCGAGCGCGACCGCCGCTTCGAGGCACAAGCGGCCGAGCGCGACTCCGAGCGGCGGGGAGCGTCCGAGCTCCGCGAGCGACTCGAGCGGGAGCTGGCCGAGCGCGATCAAGAGCTGCAAGAGACGGAGGAGCGGGCACGACTTGCACGGGGTCGCCTCGCCCATAACGAAGACCTGGCGGGGGTCCTGCGGGAGGAGCGCGACCGCCTGCGCGCCGAAGCCGAACGCCTGCGCACCGAGTCGAGCGGCGCGCACGACTCGCTTGCCGAGGTCGTCGTCCACCTCGACCGTGCCGAGCAAGTTGCCCGCGGCGGCTGGTTTGCCCGGCTTGCGGCGCCCTTCCGCCGCAAGCGCCCTCCGGGCCCGCTGGAGGAGGCGCGCGCCGCCGCGCAGCGCGCTCTGCCGCCCGCCGTGTCTGACTCGATCGCGGAGGGCGAGGCTGGCCAGGTCGAGGCGGGCAGGCGATGAGCAAGGCGCCCAAAAAGCCGCCCGGACCCTCGATGCTCGCCTTCTGGGAGGCGCTGCTGGAGCCGCTGATCGAGGCGCTGGGGCCACGGCGGATCGTTGAGGTCGGCTCCGACAAGGGGACGACCACCCGCGCCCTGCTCGACTGGGCAGAGAAGCACGACGCCACCGTCGACGTAATCGATCCGAAGCCGAGCTTCGACGTCGAGGAGCTGCGGCGCGCGCACCCGAAGGCGCTCGTCTTCCATGGTGCGCCCAGCCTCGAAGTGCTGCCGAACCTGAAGGGTGCCGACCTCGCCCTGATCGACGGCGACCACAATCGCTACACGGTCCTCAACGAGCTGCGGCTGCTGGAGCAGGCCGCGGATGCCGGCAAGGCGCTGCCGCCCGTCATTGCGCTCCACGACGTCGGCTGGCCATACGGTCGCCGCGACCTCTATTACGACCCCGAGCGGATCCCCGCCGAGGAGCGCCGTCCCTTCGAGCGGCGCGGCCTGCGCCCGGATTCCGACGAGCTGGTCGACGACGGAATCAATCCCCACCTCGCCAACGCGAAGCTGCCGGCGCCGCGGCACAACGGCGTGCTCGGCGGCATCGAGGACTTCGTCGCCGAGAGCAGGCGCAAGTGGACCCTGTTCGAGGTGGCTGGCCAGCACGGCCTCGGCGTCCTTGCCGCAGTCGAGCTGCTGAAGAAGAAGAAAGCGGTGCGGGACCTGCTCGAGGCGACCCAGGAAGCGGACTTCCTGCGGGCTCGGATCGAGGCGGTCGAGCGCGAACGGATCGAGGCGGAGATTCGGCGCGGTAAGGCCGAGCGCGCCGCACGGGCGAAGCCCAAGGTGCCGGCCGAGCTCACCGAGCAGCTCGACGACGCCGAACGGCAGGCACGGAAGCTGCGGCGCCAGCGCGACGCGGCCGAAGAGCGCGAGGCGCAGTTGGAGGACGAGCTGGTCCGCGAGCGCCGCTCCGCCCGCAGCCTGCGCGAGGAGGTCGAGGCGGCGGCGGAGCGAGGGGAGCGCTCGGTGCGCCGCTTGGCGGAGTTGGAGGGGGCCGCGGAAACGGCGCGGGCGCGGGCCGACGAGAAAGAGGCGGCGCTGGAGCGAGCCAAAGCGGCCCGTTCGCGACTCGTCACCGACTTCGAGGAGAGTCGCGAGAGTCTCGAGCGGAGGATCGACGAACTGCGCTCCCAAGCGGACACCGGACGCCACGCCGCGAGCGAGTTGCGGGAAGCGCTGGAGGAGCGGGGCCTGGAGCTGCAGCGCCTCGAGGCCGAGATGCTCAGCCTCCGCGCGACGCTGGGCCGAGCGCAGGCTGAGACCGAGGTGGCGCGGTCGGAGCGCTCCGCCCTGGAGCGCCGCCTCCGCGAGCTGGCGACGATGCATGAGGCGACGCTGGCGGAGATCGAGGCGCCCCCAGAAGTAGTAGTCGCCCCCACCCGCTCGGAGCGCGAGGCGCTCGCCAGCTTCACCAGCGAGTACGAGCCGCTCTCGCCCACCGGTACCGACCCGCTCGCCCTGCCCTCTCCGCGCGACCGCCGTGGCGTCCTCGTCGGCGCGGCCAGGGCCCCCGGCGACGGGCGCCCCAGCGTCGACGTCGTCGTCTGCGTCCACAACGCCCTCGCCGACGTCCGCCGCTGCCTCTGGTCCCTGGTCGAGAAGGGGAGCTACCCCTTCCACCTGATCGTCGTCAACGACGGCAGCGACGCCGAGACGACCGCATATCTCGAGGAAGCGGCGCAGCTCAATTCGGACGGGATGACCCTGATCCACAACGACACTCCCCCTCACGGCTACACGCTCGCCGCCAACCTCGGCATGCGCGCCGCCGCGGCCGACTACGTCGTCGTCCTCAACAGCGACACGATCGTCACCTTCGGCTGGCTGGAGCGGATCGTCGCCTGTGGCGAGTCCGACGAGCGGATCGGGATTCTCGGCCCGCTCTCCAACGCCGCCAGCCACCAGTCGGTCCCGGAGCTGCGCGATGCCGAGGGTTGGGCGACCAACCCGCTGCCCGTCTTCGCCACCGAGGACGGTCTGGCGAAGCTGCTGGAGCGGCTCTCCCCCCGCGACCGGCCGCGGTTCCCCTTCGTCAACGGGTTCTGTTACGTCGTCAAGCGGCCTGTCTTCGAGGCGATCGGGTTCTTCGACGAGACCCACTTCGCCAGCGGCTATTGCGAGGAGAACGACTTCAGCTACCGCGCCGCCCAGGCTGGCTTCGAGCTGGCGGTGGCCGACGACGCCTACGTCTTCCACGCCAAGTCGAAGTCCTACACGCCCGAGGCCCGCAAGCCGATCGCCAAGCGCAACTACGAGATCTTCCTGCGCAAGCACGGCGCCGAGAACATCCAGCCCCTCGTCGCCGAGCTCGAGTCCGACACTTCGCTCAGCCCCCTCCGCGGCGCCGTCGCCGCTGCCCTGGCCGGCCGGGACAGCTTCGCCGACACGGCCATCCGGGGCGGTGCGAGCGACCCACTCTCGATTGCCTTCATCCTTCCCGGCCTCGGGGTCGGCGGCTCCGGCGGCTCGCACTCGATCTACCAGGAGGCCCAGGGGCTGCGGCGACTGGGGGCAACGGCCCGCATCTTCCTTGCTGAGCACGCCTGGGAGCGGGCGCTGGCGACCTACGGGGACGCCGAGGAGTTGTTCGAGCCGTTCGCCGGAATCCACGACCTGGAGGAGAGGACCGCGGGCGCCGACGTCATCTCCGCCACCCACTACAAGTCCGTTGCCCTGCTCGGCGAGCTGCGACGCCGGCGCCAGGACTTCCTCCCCGCCTATTACGTCCAGGACTACGAGCCCTTCTTCACCGCTCGCGAAGACGAGGACCTGCGCGAGGCACAGGAGTCCTATGAGGCGATCCCCGGCTGCCTCCTCTTCGCGAAGACGCACTGGCTCTGCAACATCGTCGCCGAGCGCCACGGACTGCCTGTCGCCAAGGTGGAGCCCAGCCTCGACACGGCCCTCTTCCACGCCGAGGGCCGGCGGCGCGGCGAAGGGCCCCTGCGGGTGGCGGCAATGGTGCGCCCGCGCACGCCTCGGCGCCAGCCGACCGCTACCTGCGCCGTCCTCGAGGAGCTGCGGCGCCGCTTCGGCCGCGCGATCGAGATCGTCACCTTCGGTTGCCCGCAGGCCGAGCTGGGACAGGTGCCCGGCTCTGAGCATCACCGCGGCTCCGACCACCGCGGGATCATCGGCCGCGAGGAGGTGGCCGAGCTGCTGCGCGCCAGCGACGTCTTCCTCGACATGTCGATGTACCAGGCCTTCGGCCGCACCGCGCTGGAGGCGATGGCCTGCGGATGCACTGCGGTGGTGCCTCGCCTCGGGGGCGTCTGGGAGTTCCTGGTCGACGGCGTCAATGGCCGCGCGGTCGACACCTCCGCGCCGGGCGAGGCGGTCGAGGCGATCGCCGCCCTCGTCTCCGACCGCGAGCGGCTCGAGGGCATGCAGGAGGCAGCCTGTCGAACCGCGGCGCGTTACTCGATCGACCGCGCAGCCCTCTCCGAGTACCTCGTCTTCGCTTGGGAGCAGGCGCGGCGCCTCGGCGCCGATCGCGCCGCCGTCTGATGGCAGCGGGCCTAGAGGGGAGGCTGGAAGCGGTGATCGACGGCCGTGCCGTGGGCTGGGCCTGGGACCCGGCCCATCCTGAGGACTCGGTCGAGGTGGAGGTCATGGTCGACGAGGAGCCGGTCGCGAGCGGCCGCGCCGACCTCGAGCGCACGGCGCTCGCCGAGGCCGGGATGGGCAGCGGGCGCTACGGCTTCGACGTTCCCCTGCCCGAGCGTCTCGCCGCCGAGTCCGCCCACACGATCCGCGTCACCGCCGGACCTGAGCGCGAGGAGATCGAAGCCTTCCACCAATTCGAGAACGTCGTCCGCGCCGGCGCTGCCCCTTGGCACGCGACCAAGTTCACCCCCGTTGACGCTAAGAAGCGCCAGTTCGTCCCCGCCCCCGAGGACCCTCCCGATCCCGGCGACGCTGCCCTCGTCGGCAAGCACGGTTGGCTCTTTCCCTATGGCGAGGACCACCTGACCGCAGAGCAGTTGCAGGGGGCGCCGCTGCTGACGGCAGCCGAGGTGGAGCGCCGCCGCGACGCCATCGCACAAAGCCGCCGGCAGCTGAAGGACCTCCGCATTCCCTACCTCTTCGCGGTGGCGCCGTTGAAGGAGCGCGTCTACGGCAAATTCCTGCCGCCGGGCGCGTCACTCCACGCCGACCGGCCGGTAGCCGAGGTCGACCAGGCGGTGCGGGCGGCTGACGGGGGAGAGGTCTTCGATCTGCTGCCGGCACTGCGGGAGGCGCGGCGCGCCGGCCATGCCTTCCCGAAGACCCATAGCAACTGGAGCGAGACGGGCGCCTTCTTCGCCTACCGGGAGCTGATGCGGGAGCTCGGCAAGCGAGTCGTCGATCTCCCCGAGCCGCTGCGGTCCGAAGACGCTTCGTTCAGGCCTCGTTCAGGCTTTCGTGGCGACCTCGCCGAGAAGCCGAAGGTGCGGTTGGGGGAGCTCGGCTTCTCCCCGGCGGCCGAAACGGGCGAGGGTGACCAATGGGAGGAGGGGATAGAGGTCGCCGACGTCTCCCGCCTGCGGGCGCTCCGCATGCCGGCGCCGCCGCACCTCGAGGTGACCGGCGAGCGCGCGCCCCGCCTCTACGAGATCGGGGAGGAGCCGACGCTGCCGCACGCGGTGCTCGTCGGCGACGTCCCCTGCCTCGGTCTGATCCCCTGGCTGGCCGAGCATTTTCGCCGCTTCGTCTTCCTCTGGGCGGACGAGTTGCCGCTGGAGGCGATCGAGCTGGAGATGCCCGACGTGGTCATCCACGTCGTCTCGGAGCGGCAGCTCCTGCATGGACCGTGAGCCGGTGGGTCGGCGCGATCCTGGAAAGCGGCGGGTAGAGGCGGGGGGTCGCCCGGCCGAGGCGCCGGGCCAGCGGCGGCAGCCCGGTCAGCGAGCGCTGCGCGACGGCCGGACCGAGGGACCGCTCCAGCTCCCGCCGTGAGATCCGCCGCGTGCGGCGGTTGAGCGGGGTCGGCAGCCGCGGCTCGTAGCAGAGGACCAGCCCTGCCGGCGAGGCGACGCGCCGCGCCTCCCGCAGGGCGGCCGCGACGGCGTCCTCCCCCGGCATCGAGGAGAGCACGGTGACCAGCGTCACCAGCTCGAAGCGGTCGGACTCGTAGGGCAGCTCGCGCGCGTCCGCCGTCAGCACCTGCGCCCCGGGCACGCGCCGGGACGCGGCCTCCGCCCGCACCGCGAGCGCCTCGACGCCGTGCAGCCGCCGCGGTTCCACCCCCTTCCGCGCCAGCGACTCGAGCAGCCAGCCCGTCCCGCAGCCGAGGTCGAGGACCTCGCCTCCGGCCGGCCCCGGCTGGCCCAGCTCCAGCACCGCCGCCAATAGCTCGGCCCGGATCGCCGCGTTGCCCGGGTTGTCGGCGGCCCACTTACGGCGCTTGCGCGGATCCTCGGCGTAAGCGCGGTAGGTGCGCTCGAGATCAGGCAGCGGCCCTCGCTCCCCTTGCCTTCGAGAGCACCTCGCACACGGTCTCGGCGACCAGCTCGACCTGCCACTGCTCCATCTGCGGGTAGAGCGGCAGGGTGACGCAGCGGCGGCCGTACTCCTCGGTGTGCGGGAGCCGCACGCCCGGTTGGGCGTGGACGCCGCCGCGGTGCAGGAGCGGGTAGTGGACGCTGCTCTGCACCCCCCGTTCCGCCAGCGCCTGGCGGAACCATTCGCGGTCCACGGTCGGCTCGATCACAGCGGTGAAGAGGCAGTGACTGAAGCGCTCCCCGGCCGGCGGCGGCGCGGTCGGCTCGATCAGCTCGTGGCGGTCGAACGCCTGGCGGTAGAAGCCGTCGATCGCGGCGCGGCGCCGGTTGTCCGCCTCGAGCCGCTGCAGGCGGCTGCGGACGAGCGCCGCGCGGGGGTCGTCGAAGCGGTAGTTGAAGCCGAGCGCGCCGAGCTCGTAGACGGGAGCCGACTGGTGGTGGCGCTGCCAGATCTGCGAGCCGAGGCCGTGCCAGCTCAGGCTTCCCGCCCGGGCCGCGATCTCGCTGTCGTCGGTGACGAGCATCCCGCCCTCGCCGATGCCGAGGTTCTTGCTGGCCGAGAAGCTGAAGACGCCCGCCGTCCCGAAGGTCCCGGCGTGCCGGCCGCCCAGCCAGGACCCGGCGGCGTGGGCGGCGTCCTCGATCAGGACCAGGTCCCGCTCCCGGGCCAGGTCGACGATCTCGATCGTCTCGCCCAGGTGACCGCCGTAGTGCATCGTGATGACGCCGCGGGTGCGCTCGTCGATCGCCGCGGCCACCGCTTCGGCCGAAAGCCAGGGTTCCGTCGGGCCGGCGATGTCCGCGAAGCAGGGGGTGGCGCCGACGTGGACGGCGGCGGCGACGGTGGAGGTGAAGGTGAGCGAGGGGACGATGACCCGGTCGCCGGGGCCGAGCTCGGCTGCCAGGCAGGCGAGGTGAAGGCCGGCGCTGCAGCTGCTGATCGCGACCGCGTGTCCGGCGCCGGTGTACTCGCAAAAGGCCTCTTCGAGGCGGGCGGTCTCCGGGCCGGGGCTCAGCCATCCGGAACGGTACGCCTCCAGCATCGCCGCCAACTCCCGCTCCGAGAAATTTGGCTGGCAAAGGGGTACTCGCCAGTTCATCATGCTCCCTGCTGTTGCCTGCTGCCCGCCGAGAGCGTATCGTCTAAGCCCTCGGTTCGAGGGTGAGGACCGCGAAATATCTATGAAGCCGGAGAATCTGTCACCGGGGAAGCGGGCGTTCGACCTGCTCGTCCTCCTCGTCGTCCTTCCCTTCGCCCTGCCGGCGGGACTGCTGATCGCGATCGCGGTGCTCCTCGATTCCCCCGGGCCGGTCTTCTACCGGGCCAGACGCATCGGCGGAAGGGGGGAGACCTTCGCGATGCTCAAGTTCCGCACGATGCAGGTCGAGATGACCGGCTTCTCGCTTGCCGCCGCGGGGGACGCGCGGATCACCCCGGTCGGCCGCTTCCTGCGCAAGACCCGGCTCGACGAGCTGCCCCAGCTCTGGAACGTCCTCCGCGGCCAGATGAGCATCGTCGGCCCGCGGCCCGAGCTGGAGGAGTTCGTCGCCCTCCATGCCGACGACTACCGGGAGATCCTCTCGGTGCCGCCGGGGATCACCGGCCCGACGCAGCTGCGCTACGCGGGGGTCGAGGCAAGCCTGCTCGGCATGCACGCCGACCCGGAGGTCTTCTACCGCGACGAGCTGCTCCCCGACAAGGTCGCCCTCGACCTCGCCTACGCGCACTCGCACTCGCTCTGGCGCGACTTCGTCGTCGTCTGCCAGACGCTGACCCTGCCGCTGATCCTGCTCCGCCAGCGGGCGCGAGGCGAGGGCGAGCCGGGAGCGGCGATGCGCTCCGTCGCCTACGCCGGCGTCGCCGTCGCCGTCGTCGCGCTGCCGGTCGTCTTCGCCCTGGGACTGGGATCGCCTCGCTGAACCGCATCGGGCGGTGCCGCTGATGGGAGGGACGATCTCCGTCGGAGTGGTGGGGGTGGGCTACTGGGGCGCCAACGTCGCCCGCAACCTCGACGACCTTCCCGGCTGCGACCTGACCTGGTGCTGCGACAGCGATCCCGGACGGCTCGAGCCTCTGCGCGACCGCCACCCCGCCGCCCGGCTGACGGGCGATCTCGAGGAGCTGCTCGCCGACGAGGAGCTCGACGCCGTCGCTGTGGCGACGCCTGTCGCCGACCATGCCGAGACGGCCCGGCGCGTGCTCGCGGCCGGCAAGCACTGCTTCGTCGAGAAGCCGCTGGCGCGGCGCGCCGAGGAGGCCGGGGAGCTTCGCGATCGCGCCGCCGCGGGGGGGCGGGTGCTGATGGTCGGCCACCTGCTCGAGTTCCATCCCGGGATCGTCGCCCTGAAGCGGCTGCTCGCCGACGGCGAGCTGGGAGACGTCCACTACGTCCACTCCCAGCGCCTCAACCTCGGCAAGCTGCGGGCCGACGAGAACGCCCTTTGGAGCCTCGGCGCACACGACGTCTCCGTCGCCCTTGCCCTGACCGGGGAGCACCCCGTCGAGGTCGCCGCCCGCGGCGAGAGCTTTGTGCGCCAGGGGGTGGAGGACGTGGTCTTCGCCTTCCTTCGCTTTCCCTCCGGCGTCGTCGCCCACCTGCACCTCTCCTGGCTCGACCCTCACAAGGAGCGACGGCTGACGGTCGTAGGCTCGCGGCGGATGGCGTCCTTCGACGACATGGCGAGCGAGTGCAAGCTCACCGTCTTCGACAAGGGCTTCGATCCCGGGGCCGGCTCTCCCGACGACTACGTCGCGCGCTCCGGGAAGGCCTGGAGCCCGGAGATCGACGACGAGGAGCCGCTGCGGCTCGAGCTCGCCCACTTCGTCGAATGCGTGCGGACGGGGGGACGGCCCCGCAGCGACGGCGAGAGCGGACTGCGCGTGGTGGCGGTGCTGGAGGCGCTGCAGCGCTCGCTCGAGGAAGGCGGCGCCGCGGTGCGGCTGGAGCGGCTGCGGGGCGTACCGGCGTGAGCATGGGGGACCTGGCCGTCTCCGACCGGGCGCCCGGCCTGCTGGTCGGGCCCGGCGCCCGGCTGGGGGAGGGGGTGCGGATCGGAGGCCACGTCGTCATCCACGCCGGCGCCGAGGTGGGGGAGGGAACCCGTCTCGGCGACCACGCGCAGATCCGCGCCGGGGTCCGCATCGGTCCCGACTGCACGATCGGCAGCTTCGTCTCCGTCGACCCCGAGGTCGTCGTCGGCGCGCGGGCGAGCGTGCAGACCCGCTGCTACCTGGCGGCGGGCACGACGATCGAGGACGACGCCTTCCTCGGCCCGGGGGTGACGATCGCCAACGACGACACGATGGGCCGCCACGACAGCGGCGAGAAGTTGCGCGGGGCTCTGCTGCGGCGCGCCTGCCGCGTCGGCGCCGGCGTCGTCCTCTGTCCCGGCGTCGAGATCGGTGAGGAGGCCTTCGTCGCGGCGGGGGCGGTGGTCGCCGCCGACGTCGCTCCGCGGGCGGTGGTGATGGGGGTGCCGGCCCGACAGGTGCGTGAGGTCGGCGAGGAGGACCTGCTGGAGCGATGGCGTTGAACGGCGGCGAGGGCGAGGTCCCGCTGTTCGCCACCCGCGAGGCGCTGGCGCCGCTCCTGCCGGAGGTGGCCGACCGCCAGCGGCGGGTGCTGGAATCCGGTCGCTACGTGCTCGGTCCGGAGGTCGAGGCGTTCGAGGCGGAGCTTGCCGCCTGGGCCGGCGCGGGCCATGCCGTCGGCGTTGCCAGTGGCACCGACGCGCTGACGATCGCGCTGCGGGCGCTCGGGATCGGCCCCGGCGACGAGGTGGTCGTGCCGGCGCTCACCTTCTACGCAACCGCGGAGGCGGTGATCCACGCCGGCGCGGTCCCGGTCCTCTGCGACGTCGACCCCGACACCCTCGTGGTCACGGCCGCCACCGCCGAGCCGGCGATCGGCCCGCGCACGAAGGCGCTGCTGCCGGTCCACCTGTTCGGCAACCCGGCGCCGATGGGGGAGCTGCGGCAGCTGGCGGAAGAGCGGGGCCTGCGGCTGCTCGAGGACGCCGCCCAGGCGACGGGGGCGCGCCTGGAGGGAATGAGCGTCGGCTGCCTCGGCGACGCCGCCGCTTTCAGCTTCTTTCCCTCGAAGAACCTGGGCGGGTTCGGCGACGGCGGGGCGATCGTCAGCGACGACGAGGAGGTGGGCGCGACGGCGCGCCGCCTGCGCGCGCACGGCTCCGAGGACCGTGTCCTCCACACCGAGGTCGGCTACAACTCCCGCCTCGACGAGTTGCAGGCGGCGGGCCTGCGGGTCTTGCTCCCGCACCTCGAGGAGTGGACGCGAGAGCGCCGCCGGGTCGCGGCCCGCTACGCCGAGAGCGAGCTGGGCAGGGTCGTCAGGTTGCCGGTCGAGACGCCGGGCGGGAGCTCCTGCCACCACCTCTACGTCGTTCGCTGCGAGGAGCGCGAGCGGCTGGCGGCGGGACTGCGGGAGCGGGGCATCGGCGCCCGCGCCTACTACACCGTTCCGCTCCACCGGCAGCCCGGACTCGCCGGCCGCGCCCGCTTCGGCGAGCTGCCGGCCGCGGAGCGGGCGGCAGCGGAGATGCTGGCGCTGCCGATGGGCCCGGCGCTGAGCGACTCCCAGGTCGCCGCGGTCGCCACCGCGGCGGTCGAGGTCCTCGGCGGCTAGTCGCGGCGATGCGGATCCTCACGGTAGTCGGCAACCGGCCCCAGTTCGTCAAGGCGGCGGCGGTATCCCGCCACCTTCGCCGCCACGCCACCGAGGTCCTCGTCCATTCGGGGCAGCACTACGACGAGGCGCTGTCCGCCGTCTTCTTCGAGGAGCTGCCGCTGCCCCACCCCGACCACATGCTGGGGGTGGGCTCCGGCAGCCACGCCGCCCAGACCGCGGCGACGATGTCCCGCCTGGAGCCGCTGGTTCGGGCCGAGCTGCCCGACGCCATGCTCGTCTACGGGGACACCAACACGACCCTGGCCGCGGCCCTGGTCGGCGCCAAGCTGCCGGTCCCGGTGGTCCACGTCGAGGCCGGGATGCGCAGCTTCGACCCTTCGATGCCCGAGGAGGTGAACCGCGTCCTCGCCGACCGGCTCGGCCGGCTGCTCCTCTGCCCGACCGGCACCGCCGTGGCCAACCTCGGGGCCGAGGGGCTGGAGGAGCGGGCCCGCCTGGTCGGCGATCCGATGGCGGACGTCGCGCTGGAGCTGGGGCCGGTGGCGCGCCGCCGCTCCACTGTCCTCGAGCGCCTCGGTCTGCGGCCCGGCGGGTTTCTGGTGGCGACTCTCCATCGCGCCGCCAACGTCGACGAAGCGGCCGCCCTCGCCAGGGCGGTTGAGCTGCTGGCGGCGGCAACCGCTTCCCGCGGGCCCCTGGTGCTGCCGCTGCACCCCCGCACCCGCTCGCGCCTCGAGGCGGCCGGGATGGCCGGGCGCCTGGAGGGTGCCGGGGTGCTCGTCACCGAGCCGCTGGGGTACCTCGACTTCAGCTGTCTGCTGGCCGGCGCCCGGGCGCTGCTGACCGACTCCGGCGGGTTGCAGAAGGAGGCCTATCTGGCCGGGGTCCCGTGCCTGACCCTGCGCGAGGAGACCGAGTGGGTGGAGCTGGTGGAGAGCGGCTGGAACCGGCTGGTCGGCCTCGACCGCGAGAAGGCGCTGGAAGCGCTGGGAGAGATGCTCCGGCCCGGCCGCCTCCCTCCTCCCGACCCGGATCTGTACGGGGGCGGTGAAGCAGGCGAGCGCTGCGTGCGGGCGCTGCTCGAGTGGGGCGCTACCGAGCTCTGAGCCGGCGCCGGTGGAGGACGACACCGAGCCCCGCCGCGAGCAGGGCGACCGCCCCCAGCAGCGCCAGATTGCCGGCGACCGAGGTGTTGCCGGTGTCCTCGGCGGTGGCCGACAGCGGTTCGGCACCGCCGCCCCCCTCGCCGTCGCCGCCGGCCCCGCCCGCAGCCGTCCCGCCGCCCGCCATCTCCTCTTCCCCGCCGCCGCCCGTACCCGCAGCCCCCGGGACCTTGGAGGAGGAGCCGAAGTTGTTCTCCGAGCGGTAGTTGGAGGATTCGGTTTCTTCGCTCACGCCGCTGCCGGCGCTCCCTTCCCCGGAGCTTCCTCCGCCGGAACCGCCGCCGGCAGATTCCGAGGGGGGCGCCGCCGCCCCGCCGCTGCCCGGTGCCGCGTCTTCGCGCGCCGCGTCGAGCGGCACCTCGTAGACGCCGCCGGAAGGGCTGCCGGCCTCGGGATCCCCTGGGGCGCCGTATGCTGGCGCCGCGTGGAGAAGCAGACCGAGCAGCAGAGCGCAGAGAAGTCCAGGTCGCTTGAGCATCCTGGCCACATCTTAAGCCGATCCCCGGCAGTCGATCTCGCGACGGCGATCCCGGTGGTCCTGCTCGGCACGCTTCTGCTCGTCTCGACCTGGTGGGACGGGGCCTACGACCTTCGCTACTGGGGGCCGTTGGCGTTCTTCGCGACGGCGATGCTGCTCGCGCTCGTCGCGGCCGGCGCCTACCGGCTGCCGCGGTCCCTCCCTCTCAGGATCTCGATCGCCGCGATCTGGGCCTTCGTCGCCTTCGCCGGCCTCTCCGCCCTCTGGTCCGAGAGCCCCGCGGGCGCCTGGGAAGGCGCGGCGCGGATGGTTCTCACCGCGGCTGCCTTCACCCTGGCGCTCGCCGCCGGCGCCCGCGACGGAGGGCGGGCGCGGATCGGCTCGCTGCTGCTCGTCGGCATCGCCGCGATCGCGCTCGTCGACCTGGCGCGGATGTTCGCCGACGGCTCCGAGCTCTTCCTCGCCGGCCGTCTCAACCTTCCGCTCGGGTACCGCAACGGCGCCGCCGCCCTTTTCGCTTTCGCGCTCTGGCCCTTCCTCGGAGTGGCTGCGCGGCGCGGGTTCCCGTCCGGCTTGCGCGCAGGCGCCTTCGCGGCGGCGACGTTGATGCTCGGTCTCGCCTTCCTCACCCAGTCCCGCGGGGTCCTCCTCGGAGTCGCCGCGGGGGGTCTCGTCTCGATCGCGATCGGGCCCGACCGGCTGCGCCGCCTCTGGCTGCTGATCGCCGCTGTCGCCGGGGTCGCAATCGCCTCCGGCGCCCTGCTGGCGCCCTTCGACGCGTTCGCCGACGGGACCGGGACGGTTGTCGACTCCGACGTCCGCTCGGCGGCCTACGGCCTGCTCGCGCTGACCTCCTGCGCCTTCCTCGGCGGCCTTCTGTTCTCCGTGCTCGACAACGGGTTGCGGGCCGAGCTGTTGAGGCGGGTGCGCGCCCGCGAGGTGGCGACCGCGGCGCTGGCCCTGCTGGTCGTCGTCGGCGCCACCGTGACGCTTGTCAAGGTCGGCAACCCGATCTCCTACGCGAACGACAAGGTCGACGAATTCACCGACCTCAGCGCCTCGACGACGAGCTCATCAGGAGTTCGCCTGGGGACCGTGAGCGGCCAGCGGTACGACCTCTACCGGATCGCCTGGGACCAGTTCCTCGACCGACCGCTCGTCGGGGCGGGGGAAGGGAGCTACCGGTTCGCCTACTACGAGGAGCGCCGCACCGACCGCAACCTCGACAATCCGCATAGCCTGCCGCTCGCGCTGCTCTCGGAGACCGGCCTGCTCGGCGCTTCCCTCTTCGCCGTCTGGCTCGTCGCCGCGGGGCTCGCCGTCGCCCGCGGGGTCCGCCGCTCGTCTTCCGGCCAGCGGACCTGGATCGCCGGGCTGGCCGCCGCCGCCGCGACCGTGCTGGCCCAGTCGGCGGTCGACTGGCTCTGGTTGCTGCCGGGCCTGTTTGCCCTGGCGGCGCTGACGCTCGGCCTGGCGGCGGGCGAAAGCGAATCCGAAGCCGTCGAGGAGCCGGTTGCCGCGGAGGGACCCGGTCGCTTCTCCGCAGGGCGGCTCGCCGTCGCGGGGGGCCTCTGCCTGGTGCTCCTCGCGATCGCCCTTCCCTTCCTCTCCGACCTCTACGTACGCAAGGCGAGGGTGGAGGCCGCCACCTCGCCGCAGGCGGCGCTCGACTCCGCCCGCACCGCCGAGTCGCTCAATCCCCTCTCGGTCACCCCGCTCTACCTGCAGGCTTCGGCGCTGGAGACGCAGGCGGACAGGCAAGGCGCGCGGGAGGCGCTGCGGGAGGCGCTGCGGCGGGAGCCGGGCAACTTCGTGACCCTCGGGTTGTTGGGGGACCTGGAGACCCGGGCGGGCAGAGCCGGCCGGGCGCGTCTCTACTATCGGCAGGCGCTGCGGCTCAACCCGCTCGACATCGGCCTGCAGGAGTTGAGCGAACTTGGAAAGGAACAGGATGCGGGGTAAACGGTGGGGAGTGGTGCTGCTTGCGGCGGCCGTCTTCTGTCTTGCTGTTGCCGCTCCCGCGCAGGGGGCGCTGCTGAAGGCGATCTGGGGCCCCGACGAACTGCCCGCCGGCAACGCCGCCTGCCCCGATCCGGGCGAGCGCTGCTCGGCGTTCCCCGTCTACCGGCAGCTCGGCGTCGACGTCTACCAGTTCCAGATCCACTGGGACGAAGTCGCGCCCCAGCAGCCGGCGCAGCCGCGCGATCCCGCCGATCCCGCTTACAACTGGGGACCGATCGCGAAGATCGTCGACGGCGCGGCCGAGAGCGGAATCCGCCTGGCGGCGCTGGTCCAGCGGGCGCCGAAATGGGCGAGCGGCCACGGCAAGCCGATCTGGGCGCCCAAGAACCCGAGCACCTTCGCCGACTTCCTCTACGCGGCAAGCCGTCGCTTCCCCTCGATCCGGATGTGGATGGTCTGGGGCGAGCCGAGCCGGGCGGAAAACTTCCTGCCGCTGAAGCAGGATCAGGCCCGCGGTCCCCGCACCTACGCGGCGCTGCTCGACCGCGCCTTCGTGGCCCTGAAGCAGGCGAGCCGGGCCAACAAGGTGATCGGCGGGATGACCCTCAACGGCGGCACGATCAAACCGCCGGACTACCTCCGCATGATGAAGCTGCCCAACGGTCGGCCCCCGCGGATGGACCTCTGGGGCCACAACCCGTTCGACGCCCGCTTCCCTCGCCTTCACGACAATCCCTTGGGCCGCTACCGCGGCTTCAACGACATCGACACCTTGTACACGGAAATCGGCGCCGCCTACCGCGCCGGCCATCGCAAGGTCCCACGGCTGTGGCTGTCGGAGTGGACGATCGTCTCCGACCGCCCGCTGCCCCTCTTCAGCGGCTTCTTCGTCTCGCGCAGGGAACAGGCGATCAGGCTCAACGCCGCGTACACGATCGCCGGCCGGGCGAGCTACGTCAGCGGCCTCGGCTGGTTCACCCTGCTCGATCAGTCCGCCTCCGAAGGCGGTGCGGGGTGGGGCCTGCTGGACGTGAACGGCGTACCGAAGCCGGCCTTTGCCGCCTACGGGAGGATTCCCAGCGGCCTCTCCGGCCCCCGCTGAACAGGCGCCCGGCTTGCCTGGATCGGCTGGGTGGCCAAACCATTGCCATAATCGGTGCAGTGCCTGAGGCAGATCAGAGCGCGGTCGAGCTGTTGAAGAGCGTGCCGCTCTTCTCCGACCTGGAGGGGGGAGAGCTCGAGCGCTTCTCCCACGTCGCCGTCCCGCGGACCTTTCCGGCCGGGACCCGTGTCTTCCACGAGGGCGACGATTCGGATGCCTGCTACATCGTCAAAGAGGGCAGCTTCCGGGTCACCCGCGAACACTCCGACGGCCGCGCGATCACCCTCGCGACCCTCGGCCCCGGCGAGATCTTCGGCGAGCTGGCGATGCTGGACGGCGACAAGCGCTCGGCCAGCGCCGAGGCCCTGACCGAGGGCGAGCTGCTGGCGCTGCCGGCGAACGACGTGCGGGCCCTGCTTGCGCGCCATCCGGAGATCTCCCTGAAGCTGGTCGCCGGCCTCGTCCGCCGCCTGCGCGCCGCCAACGTCCGCCTCTCCCGCCAGTCCTTCCAGACCGTCCCCAGTCGCGTCGCCGGGATCCTCGCCCAGCTCAGCCGCGAGGCCCAGGACGAGGGGGGCGAGGGCAACCCTGAGGAAGAGGTGACGATCCAGATGAACCAGACCGATCTCGCCCAGCTCGCGGGCACCTCGCGCGAGTCGGTCAGCCGCTTCCTCGCCGAGCTCGAGCGCGCCGGCGTCGTTCGGTCGGGCCGGGGACGGGTCACCGTCCTCGACCCTCCGAAGCTGCGCAACTACATCTACTGATGGAGCTGCCCTACCGGTGGAACGGCACCGAGGGGCGGGTGCGGGTGGAGGTTCGCGTCAACGACGACCCCGCGGCGCTCGGCTGCGACGAGATGGCCCGCGGTTTCCCCTTCTGCCACGCCGCGGTCGAGCACCCGGCGATCGGGTACGCGGACATGCTCGGCTGGCTGCAGCTGGTGCGATCCAGCTCCCGCGAGGATGCGTTCTATCTCGACTACTTCGAACCGCTGGGTCCCGTGCCGCAACCCTTCGGCTTCTACGGGCTCGAGCCGGCTCTCTTCGACGCGCCCCACACCGACGAGCTCGAGAACTGGGATTTCCTCGCCCACTCCTTCCTCTGCGGCCTCGGCGGGGAGTTGCTCGAGTTCCGCCGCGAAGTCCGGGCCGTGACGGGTTTCAGCTGGGGCTTCTCGAAGCGGGGCCGGGACTTCGAGTACCTGCGGCCCAGCGAGCTCGAGCCCGCCGATTGGGACGACCACCTCGGTTACCTGGAGGAGGCCTATCCCGACTGGAGCTTCGCCCGCGGGTTCCACCGGCATCCGCTGGACCCGTGATCGATTTCGCGAAGGCGAGGCGGCGGATGGTCGAGCGCCAGCTGCAGGCGCGCGGGATCGGAGACGAGCGGGTGCTGGCGGCGATGGGGCAGGTGCCGCGGGAGGAGTTCCTGCCGGAGGCGGTGCGCAGCCGCGCTTACGCCGACTCGGCTCTGGCGATCGGCGCCGAGCAGACGATCTCCCAGCCCTGGATCGTCGCCGCGATCTGCCAGGCCCTGCGGCTACGGGGCCCTGAGCTGGTGCTGGAGGTCGGCACCGGGTCCGGATATTCCGGCGCGGTTCTCTCCCGCCTGGCCGGCCACGTGGTCAGCGTCGAGCGCCTCGAGGAGCTCTCGCACGAGGCGCAGAGAGCGCTGGCTTCTCTCGGCGTCGGCAACGTCGAGCTGATGGTCGGCGACGGCAGCCTCGGGGTGCCGGAGCGGGCGCCCTTCGACGCGATCGCGGTCCACGCCACCGCCCCGGCCGCGCCCCCGGCGCTCCTCGATCAGCTCGCCGAGGGCGGCCGGCTCGTCGTTCCGATCGCTTCCGGCGAGGCGGACGTGCTGACGGTGCTGCGGCGGCAGGGCGAGCGGTTCGAGACCGAGACGATCGGCCCTTGCCGGTTCGTGCCGTTGATCGGCGAGGAGGGGTTCGGCTGAGAGCCGGTAGTCGTCAGCTACGCGTCAGCAGCTCGAGGTGGGGTCGCTGCCGTCCTTGACGACGTCGTCGCCACCACCGCCGCAGTCGATCTGCTTGTCGCGCTGACCGTCGGCTGCTTCGATGAAGTCGCTGCCGCCCTTGGCGATGAAGACGTCGGCTCCGATGTGCCCCATCAGGCTGTTGTCGCCGTTGTCGCCGATCAGGACGTCGGGGCCGTCTGACCCCTCCAGGCTCTCGTTGACGGCCAGGACCCGGTCGTCGTTGCCGCAGCCGGCGGGACCGCCGCCGCCGCCGAGGATGATCCGCAGGTTGTCGTTGGAGCGGGCGTAGGAGACGGTGTCCTCGCCGGCGCCGCCGTCATAGGTGTGGCCCTGACAGGTGGCAACCGAGTTGACGAGCAGGTCGTTGCCGTTGCCGCCGAGCAGGGTGTCGCTCCCCGGGTCGGCGTAGAGGACGTCGCTGCCGCCGTTGCCCTCGAGCCGGTCGTTGCCGTTGTTGGGGCCGTTGTAGTTCTCGCCCGCTTCCAGCACGTCCTCGCCGTTGCCGCCGACGAGGTTGTCGTTGCCGGCGTTGCCGTTGATCCTCACTTTGGCCCCGCCGGGGACGCTGCCGTCGACCCCGAGGCCGTCGTCGCCGTCGCCGCCGGTGACGACGATCAGCGGCGCCCCGCCGGCGTCCGGGCAGACCAGCCCGTTGCCCTGCGCGAGGCAGCCGTCGCCGGCGAAGATCGGGATCGCCGAGGTGATCACCCAGCCGGTCGGGGCGCGGGAGATGGCGATGTTGTCGCTGCCGGGGCTGCCGAGGACGATCAGGCTGGAGCCGTCGAGGCCCTGGTTGAGGGTGCCGTAGGCCATGTGGGCGGGATGCGGCTCTTCGGGGCCGCAGGAGGTCTCGCCGGCAAAGCCGGCGCAGTCGTCGCTGCCGGGGCCGCCGAAGGCCAGATCGCCGCCGCCGCCGCTGTCGAGGTTGTCGTTGCCGACGCCGCCGTCGATCCGGTTCGCGCCGCCGTCGCCGGCGATCTCGTCGCCCTGCGGTGAGCCGACCACGTCCTCGAAGCCGCTGAGGCCGTCGTGGCCGTCGCCTTTGGCCTTGCCGGCCGCGAGGCTGACGATGACGCCGCTGCGGGTGGCGCTGGCGTAGGAGACGATGTCGTTGCCGCCCTCGCCGCCGGAGAGGGTGTCGATGCCGGCGTCGCCGCGGACGATGTCGCCGTCGCCCGGCCCGCCGTCGGCTCGGTCGATGCCGGCGCCGCCGAAGACTTCGTCGGCTCCGGCGCCGCCCTGGAGGTCGGGCTCGTCGCCGGGGCCGCCTTCGATGTGGTCGTCGCCCTCGCCGCCGCCGATCGTGTCGTTGCCCTTGTCGCCGAGCGCCTTGTCCTCGCCGCCGTCGCCGTCGATCTTGTCGCTGCCCTGCTGGCCGTCGAGGTAGTCGTCGCCACCGCCGCCGCTGAGCTTGTCGGGGCCCTTGTAGCCGATGATCACGTCGTCGCCACCGCCGCCGTTGAGGCCGTCGGCGCCTTTGAAGCCGGAAAGCTTGTCGCCGCCCTCGCCGCCGTTGACGCTGTCGGAGCCGGTGTCCCCGTCGAGGTTGTCGTCGCCGCCGTCGCCGTGCAGCGAGTCGAAGCCGCGGCCGCCGTTGATCGAGTCGTTGCCGGGGCCGCCGCAGATCGTGTCGTTGCCGTTGGGGCCGCCGGTGATCACGTCGTCGCCACCGCCGCCGTAGATGACGTCGCTGGCCTTCTTGCCGACGATGCGGTCGTCGCCGGCGGTGCCCTTGATCGTCACCTTCTTGCCGTCGCACTTCAGGGCCTGTGCTTGGGCCGCGAAGACGAAAAGCGAGAGGATCGCGAACAGGGTGAGGACGGGGAGGCGAAGAGCTTTGAGTGAGGTCGGCATCCCTGAGCACATCGGTTCCGATCTCCCGAACCTTCAGCCGGGACGAAAATCACCAAAAACTCGTCCACTCACCTCGAACAGACGTCCAGTTCCCCCCGCGAGTCCTCTCCTATACGCTCGCAGCGCATGAAGGGCGGCATCTACGTCTTGAACTTCTACTCGGCGGTCTTCATCGACCAGCTGAAGCGCGGTCGCAAGAGCGCGACGATTCGGCTCGGCGACAAGAGCAACAAGTACGAGCGCGGCCAGGTCGTCTGGATCACGGTCGGGTTCCGCCACAGCCCGCGGGAGAAGATCTTCACCGCGGTGATCGACGACGTCGAGGTCAAGCCTCTTGCCGAGCTCAGCCGGCGCGACATCGAGCACGACAACCCCGAGTTCCGCCGCCTCGAGGAGACCAAGCGCTTCCTCGAGCAGATCTACAGCCGGCCGGTCTCCGACGACGACCTGGTCACGGTGATCCGCTTCTCGCAGATCGTCGAGCCACCCCGCGCGCACCTGGGGAACGGCGAGACCCCGCACCACAACTGACCCAGTGGCGTCGTCCCTAGGCTAGGCGCATGGCCGAGTACGCCTTCCTCACGACCTGGCTGCTCGAGTCCCCGCGGGAGCCGGTCTGGGAGGCGATCCACGACCAGGCCAGGTGGCCGGAGTGGTGGCGCGGGGTCGAGGAGGCGACCGAGCTGAGCAAAGGGGACGAGATCGGCCTCGGCGCCGTCTCGCGGATGGTCTGGCGCAGCCTCCTGCCCTATCGGGTGCGATTCGAGGTGACGACGACCCGGATCGAGCACCCGACCCTGATGGAGGGACGAGCGGTCGGCGAGCTGGAGGGGGTGGGGCGCTGGCGTCTATACGAGCAGGAAGGGGTGACGGCGGTGCTCTACGAGTGGAACGTGCGCACGACCAAGGCCTGGATGAACCTGCTGGCGCCGCTGCTGCGGCCCGCTTTCGAGTGGAACCACGACTGGGTGATGCGCCGCGGCGGCGAGGGAATCTCCCGCCTGCTCGGCTGCCGCCTCTTGGCGATCGACTGAAGCTTCGCTATCTTTCTCTTGTTGGCACTCTCACCCTAAGAGTGCCAACCGTCGCGAGGCCGCGGATTTGGCTCTGCAGCGACGATTCTCAACTTTCCACTCAACACCCACCGAACACGGAGGTTCACGGATGAAGCTGAAGCCCCTCGGGGACCGGCTGATCGTCAAGCCGATCGAGGAGGAGGAGACGACCGCCAGCGGCATCGTCCTCCCCGACACGGCCAAAGAGAAGCCGCAGAAGGGCCAGGTCGTGGCCGTCGGCGACGGCAAATGGGACGAGGACGGCGAGAAGCGCATTCCGCTGGACGTCGCGGAGGGGGACGAGGTCCTCTACTCCAAATACGGCGGCACCGAGGTGACCGTCGAGGGCGACGAACTGCTGGTG
>DATEOT010000029.1:0-14361 GCA_035273795.1 Solirubrobacterales bacterium
GGTCGCTGGCGGCGAGCGACGGCGGCGAGGCGGCCGAGATCGCCGCGATCGTCCCCGCCGAGGACGACGAGCGGCTGGCCCGCGCCGCGGCCGGGCTGGCGCGCGAGCTCGACGACAGTTTGCAGGGGTTCCACCTGACCACGGGCCGCAGCCGCCGCTGCGCCGACCCGGTCGACCTCTACCGCGCCGGCAACGAGGCGCGGCTGGCGGTCAACGTCGGCGAGGCGGAGGGGCGCTCGCTGCTCGCCTTCGAGGACACCGGCGCCTACCGCCTGCTGCTGCCGGCGATGAGCGAGGACCCGGGCGAGCTCGAGCGCTTCTACGCGGAGACGATCCAGCCGCTGGTCGCCTACGACGACCAGTACGAGACGGAGCTGGTCACCACCGTCGAGGCCTACCTCGACAACGACGGCAACGTCGCCGCCACCGCCAAGCAGCTGTTCACCCACCGCCACACGATCCGCTACCGCCTCGAGCGCGTCCGCGAGCTCTGCGGCCACGACGTAAGCGCCACCGAGGGCCGCGAGAAGCTCGGCCTGGGGCTGAAGGCGATGCGCGTGCTGGGTATCGCTTCGCCCCGCGGGCCGGCCTCGGAGCCGGGGGCGAAGGGCGGCAAGGTGGCGCGGGCCGCGGAGGAGTAATTCGAACTGGCAGTAATCCGGGAGGGGGACTCGAACCCATCCACTTCTTGGACCAAAACCAAGCGTGCTGCCGATTACACCATCCCGGAATGAGCAAAACGCAGGCTACCGTGATTGGCGGACGGAATGTTCTGTCTGAGGCATTCAGTAGCTTCCTGTCATGCCCAGATACGGAGAGCAAGAAGCGCGGCAGGCAGTAGCGGAATCTCGCTCCTTCGCAGAGGCATTGCGAAAGCTAGGCATGAACGTTGCGGGTGGCAACCATCGTCTCTTCAAGGAATGGGTCCAGAGATGGGGGATCCCCACGGACCACTTCGATGGCGGCGCTTCTGTGAGAAGGCTTCCCCCCAAAGCCGCCAAGCCACTCGATGAGGTGCTGGTCCCATACTCGACCTACCCCCGAAACAAGCTGAAGCAGCGGCTTTACCTCGAAGGTCTAAAGGAGCGACGCTGCGAGATGTGCGGCCAGGATGAAAATTGGCGAGGACGGACGATGTCGTTGATCCTCGATCACATCAACGGAGTCCCCGACGACAACCGGTTGGAGAACTTGCGGATCGTCTGTCCGAACTGTGCCGCAACGCTTGATACGCACTGCGGGCGTAAGAACCGCCGGGAGCCAGAGATCCGGGCCTGCAAGCGATGCGGGAGAGAGTTCCAGGCGAAATATCGAGATCATCGTTATTGCTCTCACTCCTGCGGATGCCGTTGGGACCGGGCGCGATTGCGTGGTAGGCCGAAGCCCCAGTACAGGCGGGTGGAGCGCCCTCCCTATGGGCAGCTCCTCGCTGAAATCGAGGCCACCAGCTACTGCGCCGTCGGCCGCAAGTATGGCGTCTCCGACAATGCCGTCCGCAAGTGGGTGAAGTTCTACGAGCGCGAACGGGAGCGGGTGGGATGACGGGGAGGGGGCTGCGGTGAGGACGCGGCCTCTGCTCCTCCGCGGGCGGCGGCCCGGGCGGATGCGCCGAAGCTCAGCAGGCGACCGCCGAAGGCGATTGCGCAGGCCGCGAACCAGGCCCAGCCGAGCGCCAGCCCACCGAGCACGTCGGTGAGCCAGTGAACGTCGAGCAGGACGCGGCTGAGTGCGACGGCAACCGCGATCCCGACGGCGGCGCCGGCGAGCGCCGGCCAGGCTCGGCGTCCCCACCAGCGTCCGGCGACGAGGGCGAAAGCCGCCCACGAGGCGGCGGCGGTGGAGGTGTGGCCGCTCGGAAACGAAGGGCCGAGGGTCGCGGCGACGGCCTCGAGCTCCGGCCGGGCGCGATCGACGAGCTGCTTGATCGCCGCGGTGAGGAGCTTGTCGCCGAGGATCACCGCCAGCAGGAACGGCACCACCCAGCGGCTGCGGGTGCGGGCGACCTCGACCCCCGCGACCACGATTGCGACGACGACCACCGTCCAGGTCTCGCCGAGGTAGGTGACGAGGGTGATCGCATCGTGCGTCCAGGGGGTGGCGTGGAGGTCTCCCCACTCGGCGACGCTGCTGTCGAGACCGGCGAGCGCGTCGCTGCTGCGGACGACGACCGCCAGCAGCGCCAGGACGACGCCGCCGACGAAGACGACGAGGAGCGCGAGGGTCAGCGCGAGCCCGGTGGCCCGCTCCGGGTCGGTCCGGGCGGCGCGCGCAGCCCGCTGTCCCGCCGCCCCGGAGGCGTGCTCGCCGGCCTCGCGCGCCACCTCGACCACGGTCGGTGCGCTCGTGCCGCCGGGGTAGCGACGGGCCAGAAAGGCGGCGCCGAGAGCTGCGAGACCGGAGATCAGCAGTAGAAGAAAAAATGGCATCGGAAAGGGGGGTACCCCGGTGACTCGGGAGATACCCGCGATTGGATAGAGGAACCGATGCATATTTAAGTCACCCAATGGGGATAGACACGGCGTGACGGTCGAGGAGAGATCACGCACCGCTTCGGCCCCTGCGCGCGAGCGGACGGAAGACCGCCACGCCGTCCCGATCTTCGAGGCCCGCCCCGGCAGCCTCCCCGCTCGCTTCGCCGACGCCCTCGACGGGCGTCATCCTGCCCTCGTCTTCTTCCTCGCGCTGCTGGCGGGCTTCCTGCTGCTGGCCGCCGCGTCGATCCTGCTCGCCCTCTTCGTCGTCCACGTCCTGGTCAGCGGCAGCGGCCTCGGGCTGGAAGGAACCGACGAGAGCTTCAACGACACGCTTGCCGAGAACCGCACCGGCACGCTCACGACGTTGGCCGAAATCGGCTCGCAGGTCGGCGGCGCTCCGGTCCTGCCGATCATCGTCGGCATCGTCGCTCTCGTCTGCGCCTTCAAGCGCCACTGGCTGATCGCCGCCTTCGCGATCTTCGTGCTCGCCGTCGAGTCGGCCACTTACCGTGTCACCTCGATCGTGGTTCCCCGCGAGCGGCCCTCGGTCCCCCGGCTGGAACAACTGGAGGTCGACGCCAGCTTCCCCTCGGGCCACACGGCCGCCTCGATCGCCGTCTACTCCGGGCTGGTGCTGCTGCTCACCACCCGCTTCACCAGCAGCCTGAAGAAGGCGCTGGCCTGGACCGCCGCAATCCTGATCGCCACCTTCGTCGCCCTCTCGCGCATGTACGAAGGGATGCACCATCCGCTCGACGTCGTCGGCGGCATCTTCGTCGGCATCGGCGCGATCCTGGTCCTGCTGTTCGCCTGCCGCGCCGCCGGCGCGGCCGCGGGGAGGCGATCGCGAGCATGAAGGTCGCGGTCGTCGCGCACGCGGGCAAGACGGTCGGCGGTGGGTTGCCGGAGCTGCGGCGCACCCTCGAGCGGGCCGGCATCTCCGAGCCGCTCTGGACCGAGGTGCCGAAGAGCAAGCGCGCTCCGGCCGCGGTCACCGAGGCGCTGGAGGACGGCGCCGAGCTGCTCCTCGCCTGGGGTGGAGACGGGATGGTGCGCCGCTGCGTCAACGCCTTGAAGGACTCGCAGGTGCCGCTGGCGATCGTCCCGGCCGGGACCTCGAACCTGTTCGCCACCCACCTCGGAATCGAGCGCGACATCGCCCAGGCTGTCCAGGTCGCGCTGCACGGCGACCGCCGCCGCCTCGACGTCGGCTGCTTCGACGGCGAGCGCTTCGCGGTGATGGCCGGCGCCGGCTTCGACGCGGCGATGATCAAGGGCGCCGACGAGCTCAAGGACCGGCTCGGCCGCGCCGCCTACGTCGTCAGCGGGGCGGCAAGGCTCGACAGCGAGAGCTTCGAGGCGAAGATCAAGGTCGACGGGACCCGCTGGTACAAGGGCCCGGCGAGCTGCATCCTCGTCGGCAACGTCGGGGAGCTGTTCGGCGGGATCGAAGTCTTCGCCGACGCCCGGCCCGACGACGGCAAGCTCGACGTCGGCGTGCTCACCTCCGAGGGTCCCGTCCAGCTGGCGCGGGCGGCTGCGCGCACCGCCGTCGGCAGCGCCGAGAAGTCGCCCTTCGTGCGGGTGACCCAGGCCGAATCGGTCCAGGTGAAGCTCGACCGCAAGGTCCGCTACGAGCTCGACGGCGGCGACCGCAAGAAGGTGAAGAGCTTCAAGGTCGAGGTCGAACCCGACGCGATCACGGTCTGCGTGCCCGGCGCGACCCAAAATGGAAACGGAGCGAGATGAAGACCGACGTGGGGATGGGTTCGGAGGACCTCGGCGACAAGGCGAAGCGGGGCGGCGAGGAACTCGCGCACGCGAAGACGCTCGGCTGGCTCGCGCGGGCGGGCCTCGTCGCCCGCGGGCTGGTCTACGGGATCATCGGCGTCCTCGCGCTGAAGCTCGCCCTCGGCGACGGCGGCAAAGCGACCGACCAGCAGGGCGCGCTGCAGACGATCGCCCACCAATCGTTCGGCGAATTGCTGCTTCTCCTGGTCGCGGTCGGGCTGGGCGGATACGCGCTCTGGCGGCTGATCCGCGCGGCTGTCGGCCACGGCGCCGAACAGCGCGACAGCACCTTCGAGCGCATCTCGGCCCTCGACAGCGGTATCGCCTACGGGCTCCTGTGCATAGCGGCGATCGAGATCCTCACCTCGTCAGCCGGCGGTTCGGGGTCGACCAAGCAGACGACCGCCGGCGTCCTCGGCTGGACCGGCGGCACCGTGCTGGTCGGGCTCGCCGGCGCCATCCTTATCGGCGTCGCCATCTATCAGGCCTACAAGGGCCTGTCGCGGAAGTTCCTCGAGGACGCGAAGACCGAGGAAATGAGCGAGGGGGTCGAAAAGGGCTATACCGCCCTCGGCGTCTTCGGGCACGTCGCCCGGGCCCTCGTCTTTGCCTTGATCGGCTACGGGTTGGTCAAAGCCGCGATCGACTACAACCCGAAGGAGGCGATCGGTCTCGACGGCGCCTTGCGCGAACTCGCGCACGCCTCCTACGGCCCTGCCCTGCTGGGCCTCGTCGCCGCCGGGCTGATTGGGTTCGGGCTCTACTCGATCGTCGACGCCCGCTACCGCAAGGTCTGACCGGCAGCCGCCCCCGGGGCGTCCGGGCGGCGTTCTAGCTTCTTCTTCATGGAGATCGGAGGAGCGTCGCTCGATCCTGAGGTGCGCGAGGGTCTGAGCCGTAGCTGGAAGGCGCTGATGTTCGTCGGCGTCGCGGCGATCGTGCTCGGCTGCATCGCGATCCTGGTGCCGGCGGTGGCCTCGGTCGGGACCGCGATCTTCATCGGCTGGTTGCTGGTGGGCGCCAGCGCGGTCCTGGTCGCCGCGGCGTTCTCGGCGCATTCCGTCGGAACCGTGGCCCTGCGGCTGGCTTGGGCGATCCTGACGCTGATCGTCGGCATCTGGCTGATCGTCGAACCGCACAACGGCACCCTCACGCTGACCCTCGTACTAGGGATCTACTTCCTCTTCATGGGCCTGACCCGGACCGCGGTTGCCTTCGCTGTCCGCGGCCAGCCAAACGCCGGCCTACTCGGCCTCAACGGCGTCGCCAGCCTCCTGATCGGCATCTTCATCCTCGCCAAGTTCCCCAGCAGCGCCGACTGGGCGATCGGCCTCCTAGTCGGCATCGACCTGATCTTCGCCGGCTGGACCCTCACCTCGGTTGCCCTCCTCGGCAAAGACCTCTCGAAGCGCGCCTAACCAGCTCTAACTCCTCCAGGACCGAGGTGCTCCGGCCGGCGGGTGGCCCGAGCTGATGGGGGGCGCCTGCGCTGGATGCTCGGTACCCCCCACACTCGGGCCACCCGCCGGAGGATCGTGCTCGGCTACACGACCGTTGCTCGGGCGCAGACGTTCCCCCGGCGGGTGGCGACGATCGGGAGGACTCTCCCGGTAGGGAGAGCCCCCGATCGGAGACAGGACCCGCCGGCCGGAGCACCTTGGTCCTGCGACAGGTCCCGTGCGTCAGTTACCTTCGTTCTACAGATGAACAGCGTCCGCAATACGATCTGCGGGTGAGTTCGCCTCTGGTGTTGGTCATGGCGGCGGGCGAGGGGACGCGGATGCGTTCCTCGACGCCGAAGATGCTGCACCCCGTCTGCGGCCGGCCGATGGTGGCCTGGCCGATCATCGCCGCGCGCGAGGCCGGAGTGGGGCGGGTGGCCGCGATCGTCTCGCCTGGGCGGGACCTCTCCGCCGGCCTGCCCGAGGGGGTCGAGACGGTCGAGCAGCCGCAGCCCGACGGGACCGGCGGCGCGATTCGCGCCGCGCTGCCGCTGATCGAGGAGAGCGAGACGGTGCTGGTCCTCTCCGGCGACGTGCCGCTGATCTCGACCGGGACGATCGCCGGCCTCCTCGCGGCCCATGAAGGCTCCGGCGCGGCGGCGACGATGCTGACGATCGAGCTCGAGGAGCCCGCCTCCTACGGCCGCGTCGTCCGCGACGCCTCCGGCGGGGTCGAGCGCGTGGTCGAGGTCAAAGCCGCCGGCGACGCCGACTCCGAGCAGCTGGCGATCCGCGAGATCAACGCCGGCACCTACGTCTTCGACGCCGCCCCGCTGGCGGTCGCCCTGGCGACGCTCTCCAACGACAACGCCCAGGGCGAGTACTACCTCCCCGACGTCTTCCCCGCCCTGCGCGAGGCCGGCCACTCGGTCGCCGCCCACCTCGCCGAGGACCTCGCGGTGACGATGGGGATCAACGACCGGGTCGACCTCGCCACCGTCGGGGCGGAGGCCCGCCGGCGCCTGCTCGAGGCTCACATGCGCGCCGGCGTCACCGTCGTCGATCCCGCCTCGACCTGGATCGACGCCGGAGTCGAGATCGGCGCCGACGCCCGGATCGAGCCCGGCACCACCCTCCGCGGCGAGACGACGATCGCCCCTGGCGCCGTCGTCGGCCCGCTCAGCACCCTGATCGACTGCTCCGTCGGCAGCGGCTCCCAGGTTCTGCACTCCTACCTGGTCGAGTGCGACGTGCGCGAGCGCTGCTCGGTCGGCCCCTTCGCCTACCTGCGTCCCGGCGCCCTGCTCGAGGACGGGGCCAAGGCCGGCACTTTCGTCGAGATCAAGAACTCGCAGGTGGGGGAGGGGACCAAGGTCCCGCACCTCTCCTACGTCGGCGATGCCGACGTCGGCCCCGGCAGCAACCTGGGCGCCGGCACGATCACCGCTAACTACGACGGTTTCCGCAAGCACCGCACGGTTATCGGCCGCGACGTGCGGATCGGCGTTGACACGATGCTGATCGCACCGGTAGAAGTCGGCGACTCCGCTTACACTGGCGCCGGCGCAGTGATCAAAGACGACGTGCCCGAGGGGGCGCTGGCCGTCAGCGAGAACGCGCAACGGAACATCGACGGATATGCCGCTCGCAAGGCGGCCGAGATGCGAGAGGACAAAAGCCCGTGAGCATGATCGAGGAGCGCCCGCAGGTGGGTACCGCCATCGACCACGACTACACGAAACGGATGATGGTCTTCGGCGGCCGTTGCTCGATGGACCTGGCGGCCAAAGTCGCCGGCAAGCTCGGCGTCGACCTCGGTGAAGCGAAGCTGACGACCTTCGCCAACGGCGAGGTCTACTGCCGCTACGAAGAGTCGATCCGCGGCGCCGACGTCTTCCTCGTCCAGTCGACCTGCGCCAACGAGCAGGAAGGGATGACCCCGAACGACGCCCTGATGGAGCTGCTGACGATGATCGACGCCGCCCAGGGCGCCTCCGCGCACAGGATCATCGCCGTCCTTCCCTGGTACGGCTACGCCCGCCAGGACAAGAAGTCGGCTCCCCGCGAGCCGATCTCCGCCCGCATCGTCGCCAAGTGCCTCGAGGGCGTCGGCGTCGACCGCGTCCTCACCATGGACCTCCACGCCGGACAGGTCCAGGGCTTCTTCCACGTCCCGGTCGATCACATGACCGCGATGCCGATGCTGACCCAGTGGTTCATCGACCAGGAACTGAAGGACGAGCTGGTGATCGTCTCCCCGGACGCAGGCCGGGTCAAGACCGCCCGCAACTTCGCCCGTCGCATCGGCACCCACTGGGCGGTGATGGAGAAGGAGCGGCCAGCGCAGCAGGTCGCCGAGATCGGTTACGTGGTCGGTGACGTCAAGGACAAGACCGCTGTGCTCGTCGACGACATGATCGACACCGCCGGCACCCTCTGCGCCGCCGCCCAGACCGTGCTCGACGAGGGCGCCGCCAAGGTGATCGCCTGTGCCACCCACGGCGTCTTCTCCGGCCCCGCTTTCGAGCGGCTCGAAAGCTCTGGGATCGAGCGGATCGTCGTCACCGACACGCTGCCGCTGCGGCCCAACGCCCCGGACAACATCACGGTTCTCTCTACCGCCGGCATCTTCGCCGACTCGATCCGCAGCATCTTCACCGACGGCTCGGTGAGCGAGATCTTCGCCGGCGAGAACCAACTGTTCTAGTGCCCAAGCAAGGCCTGCGCCTGGTCGGCCACAAGGGGGCCGACCTGATCGCGCCCGGGAACACGATCGAGAGCTTCCGCGCCGCGGTCGAGGCCGGGGTCGACACGATCGAGATGGACGTGCTCTGGCTGCAGGACGCGCATCTGCCGCTGGAGCAGCGGCACCCGCTGGTGGTCGCGCACGACTGGGGGGACGCCGAGCGGCGCACGCCTCTGAAGCTGACCGAGGCGCTCGACGCCTTCCTCGAGCCGCCGCTGGACCAGGTGGAGATCGACCTCGACGTCAAGTTGCCGGGGAGGGAGGAGGAGGTTGTCGAGGCGCTGCAGGAGAGGGGCTTGGTCGAGCGGGCGATGATCTCGACGATGGAGCTGCACACGCTGAAACGCATCCTCGAACTGAACCCGGCGCTGCGCCGCGGTTGGACCTATCCCAAAGTGACCAAGGACTGGAACTCGAGGCGCTGGGCGAAGGGCCCGGTGCTGGCGGCGCTGGTGGCGATGCGCCACCGCCTCCCCGGCCTGGCGGCGCAGAAGCTCCCCCAGCTCGAAGTCGAGGCGATGTGGGTCTACCACCCGCTGGTCACGCCGCGGTTGGCACGGATCTGCGACCTCGCCCAGGTCGAGTTGATCGCCTGGACCGTGGACGACCTGCCGCGGATGCGGAAGCTGGTCGCCGCCGGGGTCGACGGCATCTGCTCGAACGACCCGCGCCTGTTCGCGGAGCTGTAAGGCGACCATGACGCGGCGATGGGGGTTGATCGTCTCGGGGATCGCTCTCGTCGCGCTGCTGCTGGCGATGGCACCCGCCGAAGAGCGGATGCAGGAGAACGGCCCGGGAATCGTCGCCTTCGAGCTGGCCGGCGATCAGGAGCGCGCCGACGAGATCCTGGACGAATGGGGAAGCGACGGCCAGGACGCAGCCCGGGAACAGCTGCTGATCGACTTCGCCTTCCTAATCGCGTACGGGACGTTCCTCGTCCTCGCGGTCGCCGCGGTCCGCGACCGCGTGGGCGCCCGGGGCCGACCCCGCCTCGCCGCGATCGGCACCGTGATCGTCCCGTTCGGCGCCCTCGCCGCTGCCTGCGACGCGGTGGAGAACGCGTGCCTCTTGGCGGTCCTGGACGGAGCCGGATCGGCCTTTCCGACCCTGGCGACGATCTTCGCCGCGACCAAGTTCGCCCTCCTCCTCGTCGCGATCGCCTATCTCGTCGCCGGAATCGCGCTGAGCCTGCGTCGCGGCTAAACCGTGCCGGGGGTGGCCGTCGGCGGGGCGTTTCGGCCGCCCTTCTTCACCTTCACCGCCGACTCCATGTCCTCCTGGGTGAAGCCGCCGACGGTCTCGCCGTCGAGCGCGTAGCGGTAGAGGGCGACGCCGAAGATGCCGCTGACGGCGCGGGAGATCAGCAGGGCGATCGCCAGCACGAGTGCTCCGACGATCACCAGCAGCGCCCCGGCGAAGGCGGCCGAGGACCAGAGGGCGATCCCGCCGCCGATCAGCACGGCCGCCGGCAGCACGCCGATCAGGAAGATGGCGGCGCCGATTGCGATGTTGCCGGTGATCTGCTGGCCCCAGCGCTGGCGGAACATCGCTCCCGAGCGCTTGATCGTCTCGAACGGGCCGGTGCCCTCGATCGCGATCACCGGGACCGCGAGGAAGGTGATCAGCGACCAGGCCATCCCTACCAGCCGGGCGGCGATGGTCCCGAGGGTCCCGCCCTGGTTTTCGAGCACGCCCATCACCAGGCTGATCGCGGCGGAGACCGCGGCCCAGCCGCTGATCTGGCTGAGGCGGCTGCGGGAGACGGCGAGCCCGTCGGAGACGGTCGCCTCCTCGCCGCGGAAGATCATGTCGGCGCAGGCGGCGAGGCCGACGCTGAAGTAGAAGCCGACGAAGCTGAGGACGTAGGCGCCGATCACGATCAGCGGGATCGCGCCGGCCAGTTGGTCCTCCTCGAACATGTACAGGCCCGGGCCGAGGAAGACGATCGCCAGCAGCGTCGTCGCGATCCCGCCGTAGAGGGGGAACCGGATCAGCGAGGGGTGCTCGCGCAGTAGCGCCCAGCTTTTCTTCGTCAGACCCCAACCGCGTTTGATCCTGCCCATCGCTCCTCCTCGGGTGACTGGTTTCTCAAAACGTTTCGGCAAGTCCCGGCGTGCGCTTGACCCCGCGCTCCTCGAAGTAGTCCCACTCGAGCTCGCCGAGCTCGGTCGCCGGCGGATCCGCGTAGACCCACTCGCGGGCGATCCGGTGCCAGTTGCCCTTCGCCCGCAGCTGCCCGAGGACGGCGACGACGCCGATTTCCATCCGGCGCCCCATCAGCTCGTCGGCGGGCAGCGAGGCGCGCCGCATCACGTCGTAGTACTCCGAGCGCGGGTCGTTGGTCGACTCGATGATCTTCATCACCAGCCGCGGCGTGATCTCCAGCTCGCGGTCCTCGGTCACGAACCAGCCGCCGACCACGCGCATGTGTTCGAGCAGGCGCTCCGCGTCGAGCTTCGAGGGCTTCTTGACGAAGCCGAGGTCGTGCAGGGCCTGGCGGTAGGCCTCCGGGTCGTCCCGCGAGGCGGCATCGAAAGCGCGCTGCTCGAGCAGGATCTGCTCGCGGTCGATCTTCTTCGTCATTCCGAAGTCGAGAAAGGCGACCCGGTCGTCGTCCATGAGGATGTAGTTGCCGGGGTGGGGGTCGGCGTTGAAGTGCTGCAGGTGGTAGATCGAGCCGAAGCTGCCGCGGAAGACGATCTCGCCGAAGCGGCTGCGCTCCTCGGGCGAGAGCACCTTGATCTCCTCGAAGCCGCGGCCCTTGACCAGCTCGGTGACCAGCACCCGCCGGCGCGAGAGGCGGGTCACCACTTCCGGCACGTAGATGAACGGGTGGCCGCGGTAGGCGCGGGCGAAGGAACGCTGGTTCTGCGCCTCGTACTCGTAGTCGAGCTCCTCCATCACCCGCTCGCGCAGCTCCTCGGCGATCGCCTTGGCGTCGAGGCCGGGGGCGAGGGCGCGGGCCAGGCGGACGATCGTGCCGGCGTTGCGCAGGTCGGCGTCGAGCGCCTCGGCGATCCCCGGGTACTGGATCTTCACCGCCACCTCCCGGCCGTCGAGCAGCTCGGCGCGGTGGACCTGGCCGATCGAGGCGGCGGCGAAGGCCTCCTCCTCGAACTCGGCGAAGAGCTCGGAGAGCGGTTCGTCGTCGTACTCCTCTTCGAGCACCTTGACGACCTTCTCCCAGGGCATCGCCGGGGCGTCGGTGCGCAGCTTCGCCAGCTGCTCCTGGTAGACCTCGCGGTACTCCTCGGGGATGAACTCGGTGTCGATGAAGGAGGCGAACTGGCCGAGCTTCATCGCCGCGCCCTTCATCTGACCGAGGGCGCCGACCATCTTCATCGCCGTCTCCAGGTGGCGCTGCTCGAGAGCTTTCCTGCTCTCCTCCTCGGAGCGGCCGACGTTGGCGGCTTTCGTCCCGGCGTAGCGGGCGCTCTGAGCGCCGACGATCGAGCCGAGCTTGGCGGAGCGGCGAACCCGGCCCTTGGGGATCTTCGACTCGTCGGACATCGGCCCGAAGGGTGTCACAGCCACCGCATCGCGGCGAGTTCTCTATTCTCTCCCGTCCGATGGCGAGCAAGCGCTCCACTCTCAAAGCCGCACCCCGTGCCGACTTCGGCTCCCGTTCCTCGCGCCGCATGCGCCGCGAGGGCCTGGTCCCGGGCGTCGTCTACTCGGGCGGCTCGGAGGCGACCCCCTTCCAGGTCTCAGAACGGGACATCCGCAACGTCCTCAGCGAGGGCGCGGCGCTGTTCGACCTCGAGGTCGAGGGCAACAAAGCCGTCCCGGTCGTGATCAAGGAGGCGCAGCACCACCCGGTGCGCGGCAGCTTCCAGCACCTCGACCTGATGCAGGTCAACCTCAAAGAGGCGATCCAGGCCGAGGTCGCGATCGAGCTGGAGGGCGTCGAGAGCGCTCCCGGAGTCAAGGGGGGCGGCGTGCTCGAGCACGTCACCCGCGAGGTCACCGTCGAAGCGCTGCCGGCCGAGATCCCCGACAACATCGTCGTAGACGTCTCCGCCCTGGAGATCAACGACACCCTCTCGCTCGCAACCGTCACCGCGCCCGACGGCGTCACCTTCGTCGCCGATGAGCTGGAGGAGATCACGATCGTCACCGTCTCGCCGCCGCGCGTCGAAGAAGCCGCGCCGGAGGTCGAGGAGGATCCCGAGCTGGTCGGCGAGGGCGAAGACGCCGACGGCGACGGCGACGGCGATTCGGGCGAGTCCGAGGGCGAGTAGCCCCTGTCGCTCTTCCGCCGCCTAGGTGGAGAACGCGGCGAGGGGGGCGACCGCATCTTCATCGTCGGGCTCGGCAACCCCGGGCACGAGTACGCGAATACGCGCCACAACGTCGGCTTCGCGGTGGCCAGCGAGCTGGCGCGCCGCTGGGACCTGCCGAAGCCGCGGCAGAAGTTCAACGGCCTGATCGCCGAAGGGCGGGTGAGACCCGGCGGCCCGCGGGTGGCGTTGCTGCAGCCGCTGACCTACATGAACGAATCCGGCAACTCGGCGGGACCGGCGCGCGGCTCGCTGAAGGTGCCGCTCGACCGGGTCGTCGTCCTCCACGACGAGATCGACCTGCCGTTCGGCCGGATCGAGCCGCGGCTGGGAGGCGGCCTCGCCGGCCACAACGGTCTCAAGAGCCTCAAACGCGGTTTCGGCGATGCCGAGTTCTGGCGGGTCCGGGTGGGAGTCGGGCGTCCCGACTCGACCGACCCGGAGATCGTCTCCGCCCACGTGCTCGGCCGCTTCAGCGAGCCGAAGGCGGAGGTGGAGGGACTGATCGAAAGCGCCGCTGACGAGACCGAGCGGTTGGTCGAACGGATAGCTTCCGAGGAATGAGCGGCGAGAACGGCACCCCCGGCACCGAGGCCACCAGCTACGTCGTCGACGAGCGCGGGATCGCCCTGCTGCGCCTGGAGCGGCCCTCGGCTCGCAACGCGATCAACACCCAGATGCTGGAGGAGCTGCTCGGGCACCTCGCGTTCGCCCGCGACGACGATGCGGTGCGGGTGCTGGTGGTCAGCTCCGCCGACCACCTCGGGCTCTCGGCTGGGGCCGACGTCAGAGAGCAGCTCGACGCCGAGGGCAAGGTCCGCCGCATGCAGCTCTTCGCCGATCTGTACGACTCCGTCGTCGCCTTTCCGAAGCCGACCATCGCGGTTTGCCACGGCGACGTCGTCGGCGGCGGTGCTGAGGTCGCGATCGCCTGCGACATGCGGGTCGGCGGCTCGAACCTGCGGATGCGCTTTCCCGGCGCCGCCCTCGGCGTGCCGGTCGGCCCGGCGCGGCTCGTCACCCTCTGCGGCCTCGCAACCGCCAAGTACCTGCTGCTCAGCTCGCGTACCGTCGGCGCCGACGAGGCCCTGCGCCTCGGTCTCGTCAACCGGGTCGCCCCCGCCGCCGCCACCGAGCAGGCGGCTCTGGAGCTGGCTGCCGGCGTGACCGCCCACCCGCCCGAGGCAGTCGCCCAGCTGAAGCGGATGCTGCACGAGTGGGACGACGTCGAGGGTCGTTCCGCCGCCGAGGGCCGTGGCCAGGTCGAGTGGCAGCGGTCCGGTCCCGGGCTGCCGACCCGAGACTGAACGCTCCCTAGAATCGACCGTCCGCCCGGCCCTGTCCGGGTTCTTTCCATGCCATGAGCCTGCGTCCGCTGATCGACATCGCCGCCGAGAACGAGCGCGTCCACGCGCTGATGTCGCGCGCAAACGCGGCGGCGCGCGGAGGCGAGGGGGAGGCCGTTCGCGCCTCGACGATGCTGCGGCCGCTGCTGCTCGCGGCACTGCTCGAGGACGAGCGCGGGCTGGCCGGTCGCCCTGCTCTTCTGGTCAGCCCCGACGACCGCTCGGCCCGCGACCTGGCCGCCGACCTGCGCGCCTACCTGGCGCCGCGCCGCGTCCGCCTCT
>DATEOT010000030.1:0-37953 GCA_035273795.1 Solirubrobacterales bacterium
TCGACTACGACCGCCAGGGAGACCGCCACTACGACTTCGTCTCCGCCTGGATCAAGGCGACCCGGGGCTCCGACGTCGACGCCTCGCTCTATTACCTGGCGGTGATGCTGGAGGGAGGCGAGGACCCGCGCTTCATCGCCCGCCGGATGGTCATCCTCGCCTCCGAGGACGTCGGCAACGCCGACCCGCAGGCGCTGCTCGTCGCCGATGCCGCCGCCCGCGCGGTGGATCGAGTCGGCCTCCCCGAGTGCGCGTTGAACCTCGCCCAGGCGACCGTCTACCTCGCCCTGGCGCCGAAGTCGAACGCCTCCTACAAGGCGCTCAACGCGGCCCGGGCCGAGGTCCGGGCGAACGGGGCGAAGACGCCCCCCGACTACCTCCGCGACGCCCACTACCCGGGCGCCGCCGAGCTGGGGCGAGGAGAGGGATACCGCTACGCCCACGACGAGCCCGGCGCGGTCAGCGACCAGCCGCTGATGCCGGAGGGGTTGCGCCAGCGGCGGTTCTACGAGCCGACCGGTCGCGGCTTCGAGGCGGCGCTTCGGGAGCGCCTCGAAATGCTAAGGGAGAAATTGGACAAGCCGTAAAACCGAAGCGCAACTTCTCGGTCCAAGAGGGGTTTTCAGAGTCGGCCTTCCCAAAGCTAAGCCAGGGAGAGCCGACAACCCGGCCGGCGACCAGGACTGGGGGTCCCGGCCGGGCCTGTTGAAACAGGGGGGACGAGGGCGTCGAGCGGACTGGGCTCGACGCCCTCTTGTGTTGGCTATCTTGGACGCGTGGCCGATCGCTCACCCGAGAAGCTCCGCCTCGGCGGGATGGCCCTCCGCAACGGCCTCTTGATCCACGGTCCGACCCACTGGGCGGCCGCTGTCCGCAAGCGCGACGGCGGGATCGAAGTCGCCTCCCAGCGCAAGCCGGAGCTGGCCCCGGCCCTCGTCGCGAAGATGCCGGGGCTGCGGGGGCCGATCAAACTGGCCGAGGCGATGGCGGTGCTGCCGCTGGCGCGCCGCCGTCTGCCCGCGGCGCGCCTCCCGTTCGAGGACGGGCGCGTGCTGGCGGCGGCGGCGGCGACCCTGGTGGCCACCTCGCTGCTGCGCAGACGGGCGCCGGCCACCGCCCTGCGCGAGGGGGTCGTGCAGGCGATCGGCGCGGTGCCCGCGATGGTGGCGCTAGCCGACCGAGATCTCGCCGCCTACCACGGGGTCGAGCACAAGGCGATCGCCGCCTACGAGCGCGGCCCCGGCACTCCCGCCACCGACGACGTTGCCGCGGTGCCGAAAGAGCACGACCGCTGCGGCTCCAACCTGATCGTGCCGATGATGCTGCTCTCCACCGGGGGCACCCTCCTGCTCGAGCGCCTCGTCGAGAACCCGAGCACCGCCGCCCGGGCCGGCGTCGGCCTCGGCGGCGCGTCGCTGGCGGTGGAGATGTTCGCCTGGAGCGACCGCCACCACGGCGAGCCCCTGGCCGAGGCCTTCCACACCCCAGGCCGCGAGATCCAGCGGCGCCTGGCGACGAAGGAGCCGACCCCGGAGCAGCTCGAGGTGGGGATGGCCGCCTTGAGGGAGATCCTCCGGGCCGAGGCCGCATAGACTTCGCGACCTTGTTCGGAAGGATCGACCACATCGGAGTCGCCGTCGAGGACGTCGACGTCGCGATCGAGCTCTACCGGGACGGCTTCGGAATGGAGCTGGCCCATCGCGAGACGGTCGAGTCGCAGGGCGTCGAGGCGGTCCTTCTCGACGTCGGTGACGGCCACGTCGAGCTGCTGGCGCCGCTCGGTCCCGACACCCCCGTCGGCAAGTTCATGGCCAAGAACGGCGCGGGCCTGCACCACGTCGCCTACGCGGTCGACGACATCGACGCCGCCCTCGAGAAGATCGCCGCCGCCGGGCTGCGGCTGATCGACTCCGAGCCGCGGGTCGGGATCCGCGACAGCCGCGTCGCCTTCCTTCACCCCCGCTCCACGGGCGGGGTACTGACCGAGATCGTCGAACCCGCGGGAGGGCACTGATGGCAGACGCGCACCGAGTCGAGATCGGCTTCGAGGGCGGTCAGGTGATCTCCACCCGGCTCTCCGACGAGGACCTCAAGGATCTGCGCTCGCGGCTCGAGCAGGGCGGCTGGCACGACCTCCACACCGAGGAGGGGACGATCGCCCTCTACCTCGGCAAGGTCCAGTTCGTCCGCATCGAGTCTGGCGAGCACCGGGTCGGCTTCGGCCTGGGAGCCTAGGCCGATGAGGCCGCGCCACCTGCTTGGCGCGGCGACGGCGGCGACCCTCGCAGCGGCGCTCTGGTGGCGGAAGAACCCGTCCGCCTGCCCGTACGGGCAGCGCTTCTGGGTCGAAGCCCCGCACCCGATCATCACCCGCGAGCGGCTGCGCTCGGTGCTGCGGCCGCAGCCGGGCGAGCGCCTGCTGGAGATCGGGGTCGGCACCGGCTACTACAGCCTCGACATGGCCGAGTGGGCTGGCCCCGAGGGGAAGCTGGAGCTGTTCGACCTGCAGCAGGAGTTCCTCGACCACGTGATGCGGGCGGCGGCGGAACGCGGGCTGACCAACCTCGTCCCGACCCGGGGGGACGCGACCGACCTTCCCTACGAGGACGCCTCGGTCGACGCGGTGGTCCTGACCGCGGTCCTCGGCGAGATCCCCGACGGCTCCGCCGCCCTGCGCGAGATCCGCCGCGTGCTGAAACCCGACGGCCGCCTCGTGGTCGGCGAGCTTTTCGGCGATCCCCACTTCACCACTCGCGCCAGTCTCCAACGCTTGGGCGCCGAGGCTGGACTCGACCTGGCCGAGCAGTCGGGCAACTGGTTTGCTTACTTCGCGCGGCTAGCGCCGCAGGCGTAGGCGGTCGTTCCAGAGCGCCGTTCGGGCTGCGTTCCCTCCCGGCCCCCCATGAAGGCCCCCGCCGGGGTGGGCTGAAGACGAGGCGAGGTAGAGGCCGCGCACCGGCGTCGTCGGCCGGCCGAGGCTCGGGTAGGGGCGGAAGATCGCCTGCTGGTAGAGCTGGGCGGTGCCGCCGTTGATGGCGCCGCCAACGAGGTTGCGGTTGTGGCGTTCGAGGTAGAGCGGGGTCTGGATGTGGCGTTTGACGATCCGCTGACGGAAGCCGGGCGCCAGGCGCTCGACCTCTTCCTCCATCCGGTCGGCGAACCTCTCCGCGTCCTCGCCGTCCCAGTCGCCGGTCAGCTCGCCCGCGGCGTCGCCGGCGGGGCGCTGGGGGAGGTGGGTGTAAGCCCATACGGTCTCGGTCCCCTCCGGTGAGCGGGAGGGGTCGACCATCGAGTACTGGCCGAGGACGAGGAAGGGGCGGGCGGGGATCTTCCGTTCGGCGAGCTGCACGGTCGCCTGCGTTAGGCCGTCCATCCCTTCGGCGACGTGGACGGTGCTGGCCCGGCGCGCGTCCTCGGCGCTCCAGGGGATCGGTTCGCGCAGGGCCCAGTTCACCTTGAAGGTCGAGTTGTCGTACTGGTAGCGACGGGTGACCGCGTCGCGGATCCGCTCGGGGACCTCCTCGGGAGGAAGCATCTTCGTGAACAGCGCCGGCGCCCCGCAGTCGGCGAGGACCGCCCGACTCGCCTCGAAGCGGCGACCGTCGGCGGAGAGCGCGGCGCGGGCGCGCCGCCCCCGCACCTCGATCCGCTCGATCGGGGTCCCGCAGAAGACCTCGCCGCCGCGGTCCCGCAGCCGCTCGACCAGTGCGCGGGTGATTTCCCCGGCGCCGCCTTCCGGCACCGGATACCCGTGCTGCTGTCCGAGCCCGCAGAGCAGCCAGCCGAACATCCCGCCCCCCGAGCTGTCGGGGGTGAGATCGGCGTGGAGCGCGTTTCCCGTGATCAGCCAGCCGGCGCCTTCGCCCTTGAACTCCTCCTCCATCATCCGCCGCGCCGGCAGCAGCGAGAAGCGGGCGAAGTCGGCGACGCCGCGGGGGCCGAGCGCCGCCAGCATCCCTGCCGCCGGGCGGATAGGCGGCATCGGCGTCAGCAGGGCGCCGACGAGGTGCGGCCCGGCCCGGCGCCAGAGGTCGAAGAGGCGGCGCCAGCGCTCGCCGTCGCCGGGGGCGAAGGAGTCGAGCGAGGCGCAGGTCTCCTCGAGGTCCATCGAGAGCAGCGCGCAGCGTCCGTCGGGATGGGGGTGGGCGACGACGCCCTTGGAGCTGAGCCAGTTGACGCCGTAGCGCTCGAGCTCGAGCGGCGCGATGTGGCGCGAGGCGAGGGTGAGGGGGTAGAAGGCGCTGTAGAGGTCGTGGACGAACCCCGGCTCGGTCACTTCGCCGCTGCGGACGGCGCCGCCGGGTTCGGGCTGCTCCTCGCAGACGACGACCTTCCAGCCGCGGTCGGCAAGGTGGTTGGCGGCGATCAGGCCGTTGGGGCCGGCGCCGACGACGACGGCGTCCGCCGTCACCCTCAGCCTCGTCCGATCGCCCGCAGCATCCCGTCCCAGGCGCCCAGCGCCTTGACCGCCACGCTCGGGCGCCCGCCGAAGCCGCCGTCGGTCTTGCCGCTTCCCTTGCCGGCGCTGAGAGCCCCCTCGCCGGCGGGACGGTCGCCGGCCGTGTGCTCGAGCCGCGCCAGCGCCCGCATCCCCCGTTTGCCGAGGCTGCCGAAGGCCGAGTAGAAGAGGATCTGGAGGCGGGCGAGCCCGCCGGCGGTGTACTCGTCCCGGGGGTGGCGGATGATCGTCAGCACCGCTTCGGCAACCGACTGCGGCGAGTAGACGGAGGGGAAGGGGGGTTCGGCCGGCAGCAGCCCGGTCGAGCTTTCGAGGTTGCTCCAGAGCGGGGTGTCGACCGCCCCGGGGTTGACCAGCGACAGCGTCACCGAAGAGCCGCCCTCCTCGAGCTCGATCCGGATCGTGTCGAGGAAGCCGGCGAGGCCGTGCTTGGAGGCGGTGTAGGCGGACATCCCCGGCAGCGGCATCCGCCCGGCGATCGAGCCGACGCAGACGATGGCGCCGCGCGAGTCCTCGAGGTGGGGAAGGGCCGCCCGGATCGTGTCGACGGTGCCGCCGAGGACCGTCTCGACCGTCGCGTCGAAATCCTCGGGCTTGGTCTCGGTGAAGCGGCTGAAGGCGAGGCTGGCGGCGGAGGTGACGAGGACGTCGAGCCCACCCAGCTGCGCCGCGGCTTCGTCGATCGCCTCGCCGAGGGACTCGCGATCGGTGACGTCGGCGGTGACGGTCACCGCCTCGGCCCCGGACTCGGCCAGCTTCCGTTTCGCCGCGGCCAGGCCGAGCTCGTTGCGCGCCAGCAGCGCCACCTCCGCTCCCTCCTGCGCGAGGGCTTCGGCGACGGCGAGGCCGATGCCGCTGCTGCCGCCGGTGATCAGCACGCGCTGGTTGGCGAGCTCCCGCTCGCCGATCGGGTCTCCCTCCGGGGTTCCCTCGACCAACCGCTTCAGCCGCGACAGCGCCTCGGCGTTGCGGACCCGCAGGGCGGTGTCGGCCACCGGGTTGCCGACGAAGGCCGAGGTGAGGCGGTCGCCGGGGGTCTCCTCCATCAGCAGCTCGGTGCCGCCTTCGCTCTCCTCCAGGTCGAGCGCGATCGTCGCGGTCCCGAGCGGCCGGGCCTTGGCCTTCAGCACCAGCCGGCGCGGCGGGTCGACCTCGATCACCTCGCTGTGGTCCCTGATGTTGACCGGCCCCGGCCCGACCTTGTGGTGGAAGCGGGAGCCGACCTGCGGGAACTCCTCGTCGTAGTCGCGGATCCTGTCCGCCCCGACCACCCATTTCGGATAGTTCTCCGGATCGGAGAGGACCGTGAAGACCTGCTCCGGCGTGGCGTGGATGTGGACCCGGTTGCGCGCCATCAGTCGTCCTCCGCTAGCGCCATCACGCCGTCCTCGGCGCCGTCGCCGTCCTGGAAGAAGTCCCAGAGCTCGACCCGGTTGCCGGCGGGGTCGAAGAAGTAGGCGGAGCGGTCGCCCCCCTGGTGCTCGATCGGGCCTTCGACCTCGACTTCCCGCTCGCGCAGGTGCCGTTCCAGCGCGTCGAGCTGGTCGTGATCGACGGAGAGCGCGAAGTGGACGTGGCGGCCGCCGCGGTCGGAGAACTCCTTCTCGCCCGGGGGCCAGATGCCGAGGCGGCAGTGCTTGCCTGCGGCAAGCCAGACCCGGCCCTCTTCCTCGAGCAGGAGCTCCAGGCCCAGCTCCCGGTAGAAGCTCTGCAGGCCCTCGACGTCCTCGGTCTCCAGGACCAGCTCGCAGATTCCGCTGAAGGTCACTTTTGCCGTGTTCCCGTTTGAGAGGGAGTTCATGCGGCTACTCGGGGAGGAAAGCAAAAACGGAATGAGGAGGCCAGGAATGTCCACCATCGAGGAGTCGATCGAGGTCAACGCACCTCTGCGCAGCGTCTACAACCAGTGGACCCAGTTCGAGGAGTTCCCCCGCTTCATGGAGGGCGTCGAAGAGATCCGCCAGATCGACGACACTCACCTGCACTGGGTCGCCGAGTTCGGAGGCTCGCGCCACGAATGGGATGCCGAGATCACCGAGCAGAAGCCCGACGAGCGGGTCGCCTGGCGCAACACGGACGGCAAGGAGAACGCCGGCGTCGTCACCTTCCACCGCATCGACGACGACACCACCCGGATCATGGTGCAGATGGACTTCGTCCCGGAGGGGATCAAGGAGAAGATCGGGGACGCGCTCGGCGCGCCCGACCGCCGTGTTCACGGCGATTTGGAGCGCTTCAAGGAACTGGTCGAGGCCCAAGGCGCCAACGGCGGCTGGCGCGGCGAGGTGAAACGGCCCGACGAGGCTTAAGCGCTAAAGCCCGCGTCGCCGCCGGCGGCGCGGGCGATGTAGATCGCCTTGGCGTGGGCGACTTCGTCCAGGGGTTGCTTGGGGATCGCGTCGTGGTGGTGGCCGTAGACGTCGAGGCACTCCAGTCCCGCTCGCTCCATGGCTTCCAGCACCTCTGCTTCGGGGAAGTGCCGCTCGCGGTGCAGCTCGGCTGGAATCGGCGGGCCGGCGGAGGGGTCCAGGGGCTTGACCTCGAAGCTGGCTTCCGCGGTGCAGCCCGGCTTGGCGTCGGGAGTGCTCATGCCCCTCCAGATCATCAGTCGCCCGTTCCGCTCGAGGACCACTTCTTCGGCGAAGAACGTCTGGTAGGCCTCCAGCGTGTTGACGTCGAACATCAGCAGGCCACCGGGCCCGAGGTTGCGGCGCATCCCGCTCAGCGCCTGCTCCAGCTCCTCGCGGTCGAGCAGGTAGTTGACGGCGTCGTCGAGGCAGAAGACGACGTCGAACTCGCCGAAGACCGGCAGCTCCCGCATGTCGGCGACGTGGAGCGCGGCTCGGTCGCCGACCTTCCCCCGGGCGATCTCCACCATCGAGGCGGAGACGTCGCAGGCGGTCACCTCCCAGCCCTGCTCCAGCATCGGGATGAAGCTCTTGCCGGTCCCGCAGCCGACGTCCAGCAATCGCCGCCCGGGAACCCCGTGCCTCTCCAGCTTCGGCAACAGTTCGCCGAGCCAGAGGTCGTAGTCGTGATGGGCGGTGAAATCGTCGTAGGCAGGGGCTATCGCCTCATAGGCGATCTCCGCCCAGCGCGGTCGCTTCCCCCTTGGGTCCCCGGCCATGGTTCTGAGACCTGCGCAAGTTCTGAACAGTTTCTAATTCAGAGGTGGCAATTTGGTGCACTGCTTATGTAGGTTCGTTCAATCAGCGCTCCGATAGGGCATCGTCGCGGGAACGACGACGGCTGGGAGTGGGGTGAGGCACAGAGGGTCTGTCTTCGAATGGCGTATCGCTACGCGAGCAATCCGAGTGAAGCCGAAGACATAGCTCAGGATGCCTTGCTTCGGGCCTGGCGTCGACGCTCGACCCTGCGCGATTCCGAGCGGCGCAACCAGTGGCTGGCGACGATCGTCCGCAACGAGGCCTTCCGCCAGCACGCGCGGGTGCGGCCGGACCCCACAACCGCGATCGAATTCAGCGAGGGGGCGGAGGACGAGCGGGTGCTGGCGGCGGTCGAGCTCGCCGACATCCACGCGGCCCTGCGGCTGTTGAGCGAACGCGACCGGCAGCTGCTTGAGATGAAATACGAGGAGGACCTGACGCAGGCGATGATCGCTCGCCGCCTCGGCATCCCCGAAGGAACCGTGAAGGTGAGGCTGCACCGCGCGCGCAACCGGCTGCGCCTGCTGTACGTCGGGGCGAGCGCCTAGGGCCGAACTTCGGACCGCTGTACAACGACGCCGCGTCCGGTCACGGCGAACATATCTGCATGGAGATGGCAGAGCGCCAGATAGTCGCCTTCGGCGGCGGCGGCTTCTCGATGGAGTCCGGCAACCCGCTCCTCGACGACTACGTGCTCGGGCTGACCAGGGCCGAGCGGCCGCGGGTCTGCTTCCTCCCCTCGGCCAGCGGCGACGCCGACCACTACATCGTCCGCTTCTACCGCGCTTTCTCCGCCCACCGCTGCGAGGCCAGCCACATCTCGCTCTTCCGGCGCGAGCAGGGCCCGGCCGACCTGCGCCGCCACCTCCTCTCCCAGGACCTGATCTACGTCGGCGGCGGCAGCGTCGTCAGCCTGCTCGGCGTCTGGCGCGCCCACGGGATCGACTCGATCCTGCGCGAGGCGTGGGAAGCGGGGGTGATCCTCTGCGGTCTCTCGGCCGGCTCGCTCTGCTGGTTCGCCGAGGCGATGAGCGGCTTCCACGGCGAGGCGAAGCGGCTGCGGGGGCTGGGGCTGTTGCCGTTCAGCAACTGCGTCCACTACGAGCGCGGGTCGAAGCGCGGCGAGGCCTACCACCGCTTTCTGCGGGAAGGGATGCGCGGCGGCTATGCGGCCGAGGACGGCGCCGCCCTCCACTTCAGCGGCGAGGAACTGAGCCGGGTCGTCTCCTCGAGGCCGGAGGCTCGCGGCTACCGCCTCGACGTCGCCGGCTCCCGGGTGGTGGAGATGCGGATCGCCACCACCTACCTCGGCGATCGGGACGCGGTCCCCGCCGCTCCGCTGCCGGAGGCGCTCTCGACCGCCCCCGCGGCTTGATGGGCGTCGGCGAGCGCCCCCTGGCCGCGGCGACGCCGGTGCGCCGGATCCTCGCCCTCGGCGGGCACGAGTTCAGCTCCCGGCCCCCCGACCGGGCGGTCTGCGAGCTGTTGCTGCGGCTCGGCTCCGAGCGTGGCGGCGAGCGACCGCGGATCTGCATCCTGCCGACCGCCAGCGGCGACACCTCCGACCTGATCGCCAGCTTCTATTCGGCCTTCGGGGAGCGTCCCTGCGAGCCCTCAGACCTCTCCCTCTTCCGTCTCGGCCGGCGGCCGCTGGCGCTGCGCGACCATCTCCTCTCCCAAGACCTGATCTACGTCGGCGGCGGCAGCATGCTCAACCTGCTCGCGGTCTGGGAGGCGCACGACGTCGCCTCGATCCTCAGCCTCGCCTGGCGCCAGGGAATCGTCCTCGCGGGTCAGAGCGCGGGGGCGATGTGCTGGTTCGAAGCCGGGATCACGAAGTCGTCCGGCAAGCCCCTGGCCGCGGCCGGCCTCGGCCTCCTCGACGGCAGCCTCTGCGTCCACTACAACAACGAGCCGGAGCGCCGGGCGGCCTACCTGCACGCGGTCGGCGCCGGGATGCCGGGCGGCTACGGCCTCGACGACTACGCCGGTCTGCTCTGGGAGGGCGAAGGGACGCCATCGGCGCTGACCGCCCGCCGCGGCGCCCGCGCCTACCGCGTCAGCAGCCGCGCGGGCGAGGTGGCCGAGTCGCCTCTGCCGGCGCGGTTCCTGCCGGCGCCGGCACCGGCTGCCCTGCGCGAGGACATCGCCGAGTTCCGGCGGATCAAGACGATGCGCAAGCGCGCCGGCTGGCTCGGCTAGCGACGAAGTCGCCGAGGCTTCGGCTCAGAGATTTTGCGATTGGCGCGTAAGACGTAGAAACGTTTCGTCTACAGTTCTGCCATCATGGAGGCACGGACGATGGAGCGGCCGATGGAGAACTGGAACGACGACAGGCTCGACGAAATGAGCCGGCGCATGGACGAGGGGTTCAAGGAGATGCGCGAGGGATTTGCGCGAGTCGACCAACGTTTCGAGCGTCTCTATCTGGTGTTGGTCACGGCGTCAGTCGGCCTGATCGCAAGCCAGTTCCTCGCCGGCTGACCGTCACTCCCCCGCGGCCGGTGGCGCCGTCGGATCCTCGCTCTCTTCGCCCAGGCTCTCCCGGGCGATGAAGTCCTCGGCCAGCAGTAGGTTGTCGCGCGAGCGCTCGACCACGTTTAGGAGGTCGCCCATCAGTGCCACCTCCTCGACCTGCTCCTTGACGAACCACTGCAGGAAGTGCTCGGCGCGGTAGTCCTTGATCTCGCGCGCCAGCTCGAAGAGGGCGAAGATCTCGTCGCTGACCCGCTGCTCCTGCTCGAGCGCCATCCGCACCGGGGCGCTGCCGTCGGCGAAGCTCGTCTGCTGGGCCTTGATGTCCGGGATGTGGACCGGCTCGCCGACGTCGAGCAGGTACCGGATCATCATCATCGCGTGCTCGCGCTCCTCCAGCGCCTGGCGATAGAAGAAGGAGGCGAGGCGGGGCAGGGTCGCCGCGTCGTAGTAGACGGCCGCGGCCACGTATTGCTGCGAGGCGGCGAACTCGTTGGAGATCTGCTTGTTGAGGGCGTCGGCGAAAGACTGGCTGGGCATCTCGGCTCCTTCTCTGCGGGCGGGAGGTTCAACCTAACCTAGGTTGCGGTCAGAGGCGCCAGCGGAAGCCGATCTCCTCGATCGCCGGCTGCAGCGGGCTGCTCGGCAGCCCCGGCTTGGTCGCCTGCTCGGGGTCGTTGTAGCCGCCGGGAGCGACGTCGTTGGGAGTGTCGGGATGGAAGATCGAGGCCAGGTACTGGATCTGGCCGCGGCCCTGGCCGAGCTCGGTCTGGCCGCCGCCGTAGGCGCCGATGCTGCGCTCCTCGCAGTAGTCGTAGGCGGCGAAGAGGTTGCGGATCGGCCCGAAGCGCGAAGGCTTGACGTTGACCGTCTTCGGCGGCGACCACGGCATCGCCTCGATGTCGGCGATCGAGTGGATCGGCGCGTCCCAGGTGACGCGCTCGGAGACCGGGTCGAGCAGCGGCTTCGTCTCCTCGGTCACGTCCGGGTCCTCGAGCCAGGCCTCGGGGAAGGTCTCGATCAGCTTCGCGTAGAGCTCGGGGTCGGTCTCGACGTCGACCGGGGTGCCTTTGTAGAAGCCCTTGAGGTCGAGCGAGTCGACCGCCCCGGTCTCGGCCAGCGCCGCGATCAGCTCGTCGTCCCAGTCGTTGGCCGGGTCGAGCTTGAAGCGCAGCGTCGGGTAGACGGCGAGGCGGGCGAGCAGCGGCTCGATCGAGGAGCGCGCCCCCTCTTCGAAGGGCGCGAGGCGCATCGAGTTGACGAAGTTCAGCGGTTGCGGCTCGCGGCCGAGCGCGGCGGCGAGGTTGGTGCCGGCCTGCCGCAGCGCCAGGTCGAGCGCCGCCGACTCGAAAGCCCAGCGGCGGTAGTCGTAGGAGATGTCCTCGCGCTCCGGCTTGCCGGCGGGGAAGAGGTCGATCCCGTCGAGCCGCTCGGAGAACTCGGCGAAGGTGAACTTGCCGGCCAGCCCCTCCGGCGGCCCGTGGTCCTGCTGGGCGATGTGGTCGACCGCGTCGTAGACGACGTCCTCGCCGATCCCGTCGTGGCCGCCACCGTGGAGCCTGACGATCGTCGTCAGCCGTTCGAAGGAGCCCGCGTTGAGGCTGAGGCCCTCGAACTCGCAGCTCTCGATCGCGAGCGGCAGGTCGGCGATGGCGTCGAAACTGGGCATGGCCCCAGACTAGAGGAGCCGGGTGAGGGGTCGGCGGACAACAGCGGGGGAGGGTCCGGCGACCCCCTCACCCGGCTCCTCCCGCTTGGCTAGACAGCCGCTAGCGCGTCACTCGCAGCGTCTTCAGCTCTCGGTCGCTGCTGCCGCGCACGTAGCCGCCGTGGTCGAGGCTTTCTCGGATGAAATCCAGGGTCTCGGGGGTCAGTCGCTCGCCGGGGAGGACGTTCGGGATGCCGGGCGGGTAAGCGGCTAGGCCCTCGGCCGCGATGCGGCCGGCGGCGGCGTCGAACGGGACCACCTCCTGCGGACCGAGGAAGGCTTCGCGCGGGGTCAGCACCAGCTCCCCCCAGGGTGGCGCCGGTGCCAGCGTCGGGTCCGGTTCTCCTGGCGTTTCCTCGAGTTGGGCGACAGCCTTGCGCAGGCCCGCGACCAATCGCTCTCCCGCTGCCTCCGCCGGCTCGCCGACTCCGAAGATGGCGACTACGACGTTGCCGGAGAAGAGCTCGAGGTCGATCTCGCTGACCTGGAAGGCCGTTTTCCACAGCCGCTGGGCGCTGGAGCCGGTTCCGCGGACGTCGATGCCCAGCCGCAACGGGTCCCAGCCGGCGACCCCCGGTCGGCCCACCAAACGCTCGTCGAGCGGCTCCAGCCCCGGGATCTCGCGGATCCGCTCGCGGATTCCCTCCAGTGCCGCCAGGGTCTCGCCCAGCATCCGCTCGCCGTGCACGTAGACCTGCCGACGCGCGGCGTCGAGCGAGCCGGAGAGGAGGCCGCTGGGGCTGGTCGTCTCGACCAGGCTGACGCAGCGGTCGACGACGGCGCCGTCGATGCGGCCACCGCGGCCGACGTGGAGCATCGCCGCCTGGGTGAGGCTGCCGACGATCTTGTGGGTCGAGGAGGTGACCAGGTCGGCGCCGGAGGAGAGCGCGTCGGGCGGCAGGTCGGGGTGGAAGTGGAGGTGCGCCCCCCAGGCCTCGTCGGCCACCAGCGGCACCCCGCGGGAGTGCGCGACCTCGACCAGGGCGGCGACGTCGGCGCAGGCGCCGAAGTAGGTGGGGGAGACGACCATCGCCGCCACGGCGCCCGGGGTTTCGTCGAGCGCCGCCGCCAGCGAGTCCGGCGTCAGGCCGTGGGCGATCCCGAGCTCCGGGTCGAGCTCGGGTTCGACGAAGGTCGGCCGCATGCCGTTGAGGACGAGGCCGTCGATCACCGAGGAGTGGACGTTGCGCTGGACGACGACGCGGTTGCCGCCGTGGGCGAGCGCCATGCAGGCGGCGTGGTTTCCCTGCGAGGCGCCGTTGATCAGGAACCAGGTGCGGCCGGCTCCCCAGGCCTCGGCGGCGAGCTGCTGGGCCTGCTGGAACGGCGTCGGTTCGGGGCCGACGTCGACCCCTTCGGTGACCGAGGGGATGTCGTTGCGCAGGCCGGTCTCGCCGACCAGCTCGACCATCGCCGGGTCGGCGCCGCTGCCGCCCTTGTGGCCGGGGACCTGGAAGCGGGCCGGGTCGCGCTTCGCATAGGCGAGCAGGGCGTCGACGTAAGGGGTGGAGTCCTGACGGTCTCCTGCCATCCAAGCGAGTGTAGGGATCGCTGGTTTGGCCCTTGGACAATCTCGGCCTCGATCTTTGGACAGTTGCGAGCCGGGCCGTCCGGGAGAATCGGGGGATGAGGCACACGCGCCTTGGCTACTGGATCGAGGAGGCGGGGGAGGTCGCGCCGCGGCCGCCGCTGAGCGGTGATCGCGAGGCGGACGTGGTGATCGTCGGCGGCGGCTACACCGGGATGTGGACCGCCTGGTACGCGCGGCAGCTGGAGCCGGAGGCGCGGATCGTCCTGCTCGAGTCCGAGTTGGTCTGCGGGCGCGGGCCGAGCGGGCGCAACGGCGGCTTCTGCAACGCGATGTGGTTCTCGCTGGCGTCGATGCGCGCTCGCTGGGGCGACGTGCCGGCGCTGGAAGTCGCGCAGGCGGCCGAGCAGGCGGTGGCGAGGATCGGCGCCTTCTGCGAGGACCACGCTGTCGACGCCTGGCTCCGCCCCGCCGGCTACGTGCAGGTCTCGACCGCGCCGGCGCACGACGGCGCCTGGCTGCCCGCGCTGGAGGCGTGCCGCGAGCTGGGCGTACCGGAGATGCTGCGGCCGCTGAGCGAGGCCGAGGTCGCCGAGCGTTGCAAGTCGCCGGCCTTCCGCGCCGGCGCCGTCTCGCCGACCTCGGCGACCGTGCAGCCCGCCCGCCTCGCCCTCGGGCTGCGCGAGCAGCTGCTGGCGGCGGGGGTGGAGATCTTCGAGTCGACGCCGGTGCGCTCGTTCCACGAGACCGGCGACGGCGTCCTGGCCCGGACCCCCGCCGGCTCGGTTCGGGCGCGGCGCGGCGTGCTTGCGATCGGCAGCGCCGCCAAGGGCCGCCGCGGACCGATGCGCGGGCGCCTCACCGTCGCCTCCTCCCACATCGTCCTCACCGAGTCGGTCGCGGACGTGCTCGAGCAGATCGGCTGGAGCAACGGCGACTGCATCACCGACTCCCGGGCGCTCCTCCACTACTTCCGCACCACCCCCGACGGCCGCATCGCCTTCGGCTGGGGTGGGGGCCGGATCGCGATGGGCTCGAGGACCAAGGGCCGCGCCGAGGTCGACGCCGACGTAGTCGCCGCCGCGACCAAGCACCTCCACGAGTACTTCCCGCAGCTCCAAGGCCGCCGCATCACCCACGCCTGGGGCGGCCCGATCGACGCCTCCCCAACCCATCTCCCCTCGGTCCACACCCTCGCCCACGGCTGCGCCTTCGCCGCCGCCGGCTACACCGGCAACGGCGTCGGCCCGAGCAACATGGTCGGCCGCACCCTCGCCTCCCTCGCCCTGGGCCGCGAAGACGACCACACCCGCCTCGCCTTCATCGACGCCAAGTCCCCCCGCGTCCCCCCCGAGCCCTTTCATTGGATCGGCGGCGAGGCGATTCGGTTGGGGATCCTCAAGAAGGAGGAGGCGGAGATGGCCGGTCGTCAGCCCGGTCGCATCTCGTCAACGATCGCCAAGGTCCCAGAGTTGATCGGCTTCCACATCGGCCGCTGACTCATAGCTCCATGGGAATATCGGTCGGTTGGGGACTGCTGAGTCAGCTCGGACTAGGATCATCGAGCGCATGGGGGAAGGCAGCCACAAGTGCAAGATCTAACTGTTCGACAGCTACTGGATCTAACGACGGCGGAGGTGCCGGATGCTCCTCAGCACCTTCAGAAGGCGTTCGAATGGCACTTCGAGCGGAGCATGACTGGGGTGAAGCTTCTTTTTGGAGTAGCAGGATCGCTTCTGCTGGCAGTGACTGCCGCCGCTTTCAAAGAGCAGATTGAAGTTGAGTGGTGGCAACTGACGATCATCGGCGCTTCAGCCCTAGCTTTCGCCGGGATGGGGGTTTGGAGGTTTCAAGCCGCCCGAGTCGTGTATCGACAGTACTTCGCCGCGCTGCAGTTACTCCGCGAACTCGAGGACCTCGCGCCACTGTTACGGCTCTATCAGTCAACCTATGTTCAGTCACCTGCCGCGGTAAAAGGCCGACGACCTTAGATGGAGTTTCTCTCGGTTGTTGCGGTCGTCTCTGCTGTCATCGGTCTGATCACGGCGCTTCTCCAATTTAGGTCTGCACAGCTTTCTCAGGAGGAGGCGAGGGAAGCGCTAGAGGCGGCCCGCGAGCCCCGGGTCGATCAGGCTCTGAGTCAAGGCGATTTACAAAATCTCGGGGACTATTTCTTCAATACGCTCGGGCGACTTCCCCTATCTGACTATGCAGATGATGCGGAGGCTAGAAGAGTCGTTTCGGATGCCGTGCGCAATGTGGAGAATTTCCTAAATGCGGACCGAGCCTCAGTCCGCGGAGATGTCGAGGGGTTGATTCAAGAGGATGCAAAGCGTGCTCAGTTAGACGTTGCCGCAGGAGATCTCTGGGGAGGTCTGTCAAGCCTTCGTCGTCAGATCGAGATCACGTTGCAGAAAGCCGCAGCGAAAGCCGGTATCTCACCTGGGAAGATGGGGGCAGGGCCCTTGCTGAGGCGGCTTGTTGCAGAGGATGTGGTACCAAAAGGTGCGGCTTATTCACTTCGCCGTGCGATAGAGATATGCAACCGCGCTGTTCATGGCCAGCCGGTGACGGGGGAGGAAGCGGAGCAGGCGTTAGCTCTGGCCGCGGATGGACTTACTGCAATCGAAAGCGGGTCTAGCCAGTAATTACTGCGCTGCAGCCGTACCCGGCAGCGGGATCGGCCCGTCTGCTTCCGTCTCCGGCTGCACTGCCGCCATCCGTTCCGCGCGGCGCTGCTGGAAGAGGACGATCGCTACGGCGACTACGGCGATCAGGAAGAGGAGGGTCGCCAGCGCGTTCACCTGGACCGGGATCCCTCGCAGGCTGACGCCGTAGACGTAGAGGGGGAAGGTGACGGTCGTCCCCGAGTTGAAGTTGGAGATGACAAAGTCGTCGATCGAGAGGGCGAAGGCCAGGAGGGCGGCGGAGATGATGCCCGGCGCGAGGAGGGGGGCGGTGACGGTGCGGAAAGTGGTCCATGGGCCGGCGCCGAGGTCGGCCGCCGCCTCCTCGAGGTTGCGGTCGAAGCCGATCAGGCGCGAGCGGACGACAACGACCACGAAGCTGATCGAGAACATCACGTGGGCGATCAGCAGCGTCGTGAAGCCGAGCGCGAACGTGTAGTAGATGAACATCGAGAGCAGGGAGGCGCCGATCACCACCTCCGGCGTCGCCATCGGGATCACGATCAGGAGGTTGGCGACGCGTTTGCCGTGGAAGCGGTGGCGGACCAGGGCGATCGCCATCGCGGTTCCGATCGCGGTGGAGATCAGGGTCGAGAAGAGCGCCAGACGCAGGCTCGTCCAGAGGGCGTCGTTGAGTTCCGGGATGTCGAAGATCGTTCGCCAGTACTCGAGGGTGAAGCCGTCGTCGAGGGTGAAGGTGATTTTGTCCTTCGGGGTGTCGCCGAAGGAGAAGACGGCGATGACGATGATCGGGATCAGCATGTAGAGGACCGCCAGCCCGGCGTAGATCGGCAGCGCGCTGTGCCGCAGCCAGGCCCAGGCTCGTGCGGGTGGGCTCACTTGGCTGCCTCCGCGTCGTCTTCGTCACCCATGAACGCCTCGGTGCCGGCGAAGCGGATGTAGACGAGGACGATCGCCAGGATCAGCGCCATCATCAGGAACGAAAGCGCCGCCGCTTCCGGGTAGGCGCGCTGGTTCAGGTAGAGCGACTGGATGACGTTGCCGATCATCGACTGGCCGGTGCCGCCCAGGAGCTCGGCGTTGATGTAGTCGCCGAAGGCGGGGATGAAGGTGAGAAGAACGCCGGCCACGATTCCCGGCATCGTCAGCGGCAGCGTCACTTTGAGGAAGGCGGTGCGCGAGGACGAGTAGAGGTCTTTGGCCGCCTCGATCAGCCGCATGTCGAGTCGCTCCAGGTTGGCGTAGAGCGGCAGGATCATGAACGGGAGGAAGTTGTAGGTGAGGCCGGCGATCACCGCCCCCGAGGTCGCCAGCACCCGCCCGTCGGACGGCGTCAGCGAGAGCGTCTGCAGGACGCTGACGATCGGGCTGTCGTCGCTGAGGATCGTTTTCCAGGCGATCGTGCGGATCAGGTAGGTGGTGAAGAAGGGCGCGATCACCGCGAACAGCAGCAGCACCTTGAAGCGGCCGGCGCGGAAGGCGATCGCATAGGCGAGCGGGTAGCCGATCAGCAACGCCAGCAGCGTTGCCGTGCCGGCGTAGAAGAAGGAGCGGAGGATCTGCTCCTCGTGGCCCGAGAGCGAGTTGGGGAAGTTCTCGAAGGCCCAGGTGAATTCGAATCCACCATTTCTCAGCGAGCCCGAGTAAAGCGCCAGTTCGCCCATGAAGTACATGGGCACGACGAAGAAGAAGATGAGCCAGAGCAGCCCTGGTCCCAGGAGCCAATACGGGACCAGGCGCTGCTTCAAGCTCTTCATCTGATCAGCCGGTCAGTACGTCCTGCCAGGCTTTTTCCACCCCTGCGACGTCAGGCGGAGAGACCTGGGTAGAGCAATCTTTCTGGAACTCCGGGGTCGGGAAGACGAGCGGGTTTTTCGCCAGTTCCGGGCTGGCCAGCTCTTTGATCCCTTCCACCGGAGAGACGTAGGTGATGTATTCGGCCAGCTTGACCGCTACCTCGGGCTGGTAGACGAACTCCATCCAGCCCAGGGCCGCCGGGGTGTTGGGTGCCCCGACCGGGATCACCATGTTGTCCGACCAGAGCACGCAGCCCTCGGCCGGCATGATCCATTCGGCACTGTCGTTGTTGATGATCGAGGCGTCTCCCGACCAACCGATCGAGGCGACCACGTTGCCGGCGTTCAGGTCTTCGTTGTACTCGTTGCCGGTGAAGCGGCGGATCTGCCCGGAGTCGGCGGCGGCGTCGATTTTGTCGACCGCTGCCAGCCACTCCTCGTTGGTTGCCTCGGCGGGGTCGACGCCTTCAGCCTTCATCACCAGGGCGACGGTGTCGCGCATCTCGCTCAGCATCGTCACTTTGCCCTTGTATTTGGGGTCGAAGAGATCGTTGACGGATTTGATCTCCGGCGCCTTCGATTTGTCGACCCAGATCCCGGTCATCCCGCTCTGCCAGGGAATCGAGAATTTGCGGCCGGGGTCGAAGGAGGGGTCCCGCAGATTCGAGGCCATGTTTTCGAACACGGTCGGCAGGTCGTCAGGGTTGATCTCCTGCACGAAACCTTCGTCGTACATCTGTTTTGCCATCCAGTCGGTGACGACGAAGATGCTGCGGCCTCCGGAATCGCCCTGTTCGAGCTGGGGCCTCAGCTTGCCTTCGAATTCTTCGTTGTCGTTGACGTCCTCGATGTATTTGACGGTGACGCCGGTGTCTTTTTCGAATTCGGCGACGGTGCCTTCTTCGCCGTCTTCGCCCGGGTCGATGTAGCCCGGCCAGTTGGAGATCGTCAGATCGCCTTTGACGGGACCCGCTTTAGCCGTCGGAGCGTCCTCGCTGCTGCCACCACCGCCACCTCCGCCGCCGCAGGCAGCGAGGCCGAGCGCCAGGGCGAGCACGGCGACCGCCGCGAACACCCTTCTCCACGCCCCGCCTGATTTCGATCGGTCCGTTGCCATCCGACTCATCCCTTCTGTAATTCCTCGACTTCCGGGCCGTTGCCACCGCTAACGGTGGCCCCGTTCCCGGCGGCTCCATCGACTGGTGACTCTCTTACGACGTGCATGTGCTCGGGCTCCCAGCTCAGCTCTACCCGCGCTCCTCCGCCCGGCAACCGCTGCCGCTCGGCCTCGCTGGCGTTGGGGACGAGGACCGTCATCCGCACTCCTTCTTCGAGCCCGACGACGACCTGCGTCGCGGTCCCGAGGTAGAGCGAGCTCTCGACCACGCCCTCGACCCGTGGCGAGCCGTTGCTCGCCGGCGCACCCTCCCCGACCGGGTCCACCCGCAGCTTCTCGGGCCGGACCACCGCCGCGCACTCCTCACCGGTCGAGAGGCCGGCGGTCTCGGTGGCGATCTCCGGACCGCTCTGCAGCCGCACCCGGCCGTCGCCGGCCACCGTCGCCGGCATCAGGTTGGAGACGCCGATGAAGCCGGCGACGAAGGTGGTCGCCGGGCGCTCGTAGACGTCCTCCGGCGGCGCCACCTGTTCGATCCGGCCGCGGTTCATCACCGCGATCCGGTCGCTCATCGTCAGCGCCTCCTCCTGGTCATGGGTGACGTAGACGAAGGTGATCCCGACGTCGCGCTGGATCCGCTTCAGCTCGACCTGCAGCCCCTTGCGCAGTTTCAGGTCGAGCGCGCCGAGGGGCTCGTCGAGGAGCAGGACCTTCGGCAGGTTGACGAGCGCCCGCGCCAGGGCGACCCGCTGCTGCATCCCGCCCGAGAGCTGCGAGGGCTTCCGTTTCGCGTGCGAGGCGAGGCCGACCCGCTCCAGCTCGGCCCCGACCCGCTCGGCGATCTCGCCCTTTGCCACCTTCTTCCGCTTCAGCCCGAAGGCGACGTTGGCCTCGACGCTGAGGTGGGGGAAGAGGGCGTAGCTCTGGAAGACGGTGTTGGTCGGCCGCTTGTGCGGCGGCAGCTGCGCCACGTCCTCGCCCTCGATTCGGATCTCCCCCTCGTCGGGGGTCTCGAACCCGGCGATCATCCGCAGCGTCGTCGTCTTGCCGCAGCCGCTCGGCCCCAGGAGCGTGAAGAACTCTCCCTGACCCAGCTCGAGGCTGAGGTCGTCGACGGCGGCCAACTCCCCGAAGCGCTTCGTGACGCTGCAGAGCTCGACGCTGGGGGTTTCTCCGTGAACGTCCATTACCGGTCTATCAGCCCCCTTCTGGTGGTTTCGCTTCCCAGAACCTCTGGCTACCCAATCGCGACGGTAAGCCCCGGTGGATCAACGCGCAAGGGGCGAATGTCCTAAAAGCACAGAACCGACTTGTCCATAATGGACAAACGAGCCGTCCGGCCTTGACCCAAAGACCACTTGCCAACGTTGGATTCTGGCTCTAGCTTTGTCCATAACGTCGTAACCGGAGAGGAGAGCCCCATGGCCACCGCGTCGCAGGCCCCAGCAGGAACCGATCTCCAGCAGATGGCGCGACGCCACCTCTGGATGCACTTCTCGCGGATGGGGGCCTACTCGCCAGAGCACGAGATCCCGATCATCACCCGGGCCGAGGGCTGCTACGTCTTCGACGAACAGGGCAACCGCTACCTCGACGGCCTCTCCGGCCTCTTCTGCGTCAACGCCGGCCACGGCCGCACCGAGTACGGCGAGGCGGCCGCGCGGCAGGTCGAAGAGCTCGACTTCTACACGCTCTGGAGCTACGCACACCCGAAGGCGATCGAACTGGCGGCGCGGATCGCGACGATGGCGCCGGGCGACCTCAACCGTGTCTTCTTCACCTCCGGCGGCTCGGAGGCGGTCGAGTCGGCGCTGAAGCTGGCGCGGAACTACCACCGTATGCACGGCAAAGGCCAGAAGCACAAGGTGATCGCCCGCGAGGTCGCCTACCACGGCACCTCCTTCGGGGCGCTCTCCGCCACCGGCATCACCGAGCTGCGCTCGCAGTTCGAGCCGCTAACCCCCGGTGGCTGCCACGTCCCGAACACGAACATCTACCGCTTCCCCGAGGACCGCGACGAGCTCTGGGTCGCCGACGCGATCGAGGAGCGGATCGTCTTCGAGGGCCCCGAGACCGTCGCCGCGGTGATCCTCGAGCCGGTCCAGAACGCCGGCGGCTGCTTCGTCCCGCCCGACGGCTACTTCCAGCGGGTGCGGGAGATCTGCGATCAGTACGACGTGCTGATGATCTCCGACGAGGTGATCTGCGCCTGGGGTCGGCTCGGGCATTACTTCGGCTGCGAACGCTTCGACTACGTGCCGGACCTGATCACCGTCGCCAAGGCGCTGACCTCGGCCTACGCGCCGATGGGTGGGGTGATCGCCTCCGACAAGGTCGCCGAGCCGTTCATGCAGGGCGACGCCTCCTTCGCCCACGGCTTCACCTTCGCCGGCCACCCGATCGCCGCCGCGATCGCGATGGCCAACCTCGACGTCTACGAGCGCGAGGACCTCTGCGGCCACGTGTTGCGCAAGGAGAGCGAGTTCCGCGGGATGCTGGAGACGCTGCACGACCTGCCGATCGTCGGCGACGTGCGCGGCGCCGGCTTCTTCCACGCGGTCGAGCTGGTCAAAGACAAGGAGACGAAGGAGAGCTTCGACGAGGAGGAGTCGGAGCGGCTGCTGCGCGGCTTCCTCTCCGCCGAGCTCTACAAGCGCGGGCTGATCTGCCGGGCCGACGACCGCGGCGACCCGGTCATCCAGCTGGCGCCGCCGCTGATCTCCGACACCGAGCAGTTCGAAGAAATCCACGACGTCCTCCGCGCGGTGCTGACGGAGGCCTGGGACCAGGTAGTTCGATAGGAGCGCGGATGCTCACCGTCCAGAGCCTGCTCGACGAGCTCGACCTCGAGTTGGCGGCCGGCGCCGACGCGGCCGCGGCGCCGGTGCGCTGGGTCCACATCTCCGAGCTGCAGGACCCGACCCCGTGGCTCTCGGGCGGCGAGCTGATGCTGACGACGGGGATCCCGCTCGACACCGCCGCCAAGCAGCGGGCCTTCGTCCGCATCCTCGCCGACCGCAACCTGGCCGGCCTCGGGTTCGGGACCGGGTTCAACCACAAGTCGCTGCCGAAAGCGCTCGTCGACGAGGCGAAAAAGCGCGACTTCCCCCTCTTCGAGGTGCCCTATTCCGTCCCGTTCATCGCCATAACCGAGAAGGCCTTCGCCCGCCTCGTCAACGAGCAGTACGAGGTGTTGCAGCGGGGGATCGCCGTCCAGCGCCGGCTCGAGCGGCTGGTGCTGGAGGAGCGGGGCCTGGAGGAAATCGCCGCCACCATCGCCTCCGCGGTCGGCGGCACCGTGGCGGTGCTCGACGGCCGCGGCGAGCGCCTGGCCGGCCGCGGCTTCCGCCGCCAGCTCTCGGCCGACGCCGTCACCGCGATCCGCAAGGAAGCGCTCGGCCACGCCGGCGACGGCCACCCCTTCGTCCCCTCGCATCCGAGCGTCGCCGGGCGGGCGCTCGCGCACCCGGTGGTCTCGCCGGGGGGCGGGCCGCCGCAAGCCTGGGTGGTGATCGTTCGCGACTCCGGCGGGCTCGGCGATTTCGAGCGGCTGATCCTGCAGCAGGCGGTCGCGGTGGTGGCGCTGGAGCTGATGCGCCGGCGGGTGGCGCAGGAGACCGAGCGGCGGCTGGCCGGCGACGTCGTCGCCGCGGCGCTGGGCGGGCGGATGGACCCGACCGAGCTGCGCCGCCGGCTGGAGCCGTTCGGGATCGGCGAGGAGGCGGCGGTGCTGGTCTTCCAGCTCGACGATCCCGGGCAGGCGGCGGCGGACCTGGAAGCCGCGCTCGCCGCCGATGCCTGTGCCGCGGTCGTCGCCCCCCACAACCTCGGCGGACGCGAGCTCCTCTGCGCGGTGATCGACTGCGGGGATCGCGACCCGATCGACGTCGCCACCGAGGTCCGCCGCGACCTCGGCAAGGAGCGGGGGGCGGTGCGCGCCGCCGCCAGCCGGCCGGCGCCGCCGGAGCGCCTGCGCCACTCCTTCCACGAGGCGCGCTGCGCTTTGGAGGCCACCGCCTTCGACAACGGCGCCGCCCCCGAGGTCGCCTCCTGGCGCGACCTCGGGGCCTTCACCCTCCTGCTCTCGATCCAGGACGACGACGCCCTCGACCTCTACTGCGACAGCGTCCTCGGGCCGATCGAGCGCGGCGACCAGGAGTACGGCGGCGAGCTGCTGCGCTCGCTGGAGGCCTTCATCGAGCAGAACGGCCAGTGGGAGCGCGCCGCCCGGCAGGTCTACTGCCACCGCCACACGCTGCGCTACCGGATGCGCAAGGTGGAAGAGCTGACCGGCCGCGACCTCTCCCGCGCCCACGACCGGATCGAGTTCTGGCTGGCCCTGCGAGCGAGGGAGCTGGTCGCGTGAAGATCGGCGTCCCGACCGAGATCAAGGCCGACGAGTACCGGGTCGCCGTCACCCCGGCCGGAGTGCGCGAACTCGTCGATCACGGCCACGAGGTGCTGATCCAGGCCGGGGCGGGCGAGGGCAGCGCGATCACGGACGCCGACTACGAGGCGCAGGGGGCGGCGATCGCCCCCGACGCCGCCGCGGTCTTCGGAACCGCGGAGATGATCCTCCACGTCAAGGAGCTGCAGCCGAGCGAGATCGAGATGCTGCGCCCCGGCCAGCTCCTGTTCACCTACCTGCATCTGGCGCCCGACCCCGAGCAGACGCGGGGGCTGTGCGGCGCCGGCGTCACCGCGATCGCCTACGAGACCGTCGAGGACGCGCGCGGACGGCTGCCGCTGCTGGCGCCGATGAGCGAGGTGGCGGGGAAGATCGCGACGCAGGCAGGCGCCTTCATGCTGGAGAAGCCGCTGGGCGGCAGGGGGATCTTGTTAGGAGGGGTGCCCGGAGTCGCCGCCGCCAACGTGATGGTGATCGGCGGCGGCGTGGTGGGGATGAACGCGGCTTTCATCGCGATCGGGATGGAAGCCGACGTCTTCGTCTACGACAACTCGATCGATCGCCTGCGCGAGCTCGAAATCGACTTCGGCGGCCGCTGCTCGACCGTCTACTCGACGACGCTGGCGATCGAGGAGATGCTGCCGCGGGCCGACCTCGTGATCGGGGCGGTGCTCGTCCACGGCGCGCGCGCCCCTTATGTGGTGCGGCGGGAGCAGCTGGCCTTGATGAAGCCGGGGGCGGTACTGGTCGACGTCGCGATCGACCAAGGCGGCTGCTTCGAGACCTCGCGCCCCACCACCCACCGCGACCCGACCTTCGAGGTCGACGGCATCACCCATTACTGCGTCACCAACATGCCCGGCGCGGTCCCGATCACCTCCACCCAAGCCCTCACCAACGCGACGCTGCCCTACGCGCTCGCGCTTGCCGACCACGGCGTCGCCGAAGCGATCCGCCGCGATCCCGGGCTGCGGCTCGGGGTCAACGTCGCCGGCGGCAAGGTCACTCATCCGGCCGTGGCCGAGGGCGTGGGGATGGACTACGTGCCGGTCGAGGCCGCCCTCGGGCTGGAACAGACCTTGAAGGGGTAGGACGAACTTGGAAACGCATCTAGAGGGGGAGCCGAGATGAGCACCTACGCCGTAGTCAACCCAGCCACCGGCGAGACGATCAAGGAGTACCCGGAGATTGGCGACGAGGAGCTCCGCGCCGCGATCGACCGCGCCGACCAGGCCTCTCGCAGCTACCCGAGCTCCACGGGCGTCGCGGAGCGCGCGGCGCTGGTGCGCAAGGTCGGCGACCTGCACTCCGAGCGCCGCCAGCAGCTGGCCGAGATCGTCGTCCGCGAGATGGGCAAGCCGATCGAGCAGGCCCTGGGCGAGGTCGACTTCGCGGCGGAAATCTACGGCTTCTACGCCGACAAAGCCGAGGACCTGATGGCCGACGAGCCGATCGAGTTGGCCGGCGGCGAGGGCACCGCGCTGATCCGCCGCAGCCCCTTCGGCGTCCTGCTCGGGATCATGCCCTGGAACTTCCCCTACTACCAGGTCGCCCGCTTCGCGGGACCCAACCTGGTGATCGGCAACACGATCCTGCTCAAGCACGCCCCCCAGTGCCCCGAATCGGCCGAGGCGATGCAGCAGATGTTCGACGACGCCGGCTTCCCCGAGGGCGCCTACGAGAACGTCTACGCCAGCAACGAGCAGATCGAGTGGGTGATCGCCGACCCGCGCGTGCGCGGCGTCTCGGTTACCGGCTCCGAGCGCGCCGGCGCCGCCGTCGCTGAGATCGCCGGGCGCAACCTGAAGAAGGTCGTGCTCGAGCTCGGCGGATCGGACCCGTTCATCCTGCTCGGCACCGACGACGTCGACGACGCCGCGCAGAAGGCGGCCGAAGCGCGGCTCGACAACACCGGCCAGTCCTGCAACGCGGCCAAGCGCTTCATCGTCGCCGACGATCTCTACGACGAGTTCCTCGAGAAGCTGCGCGAGAAGATGACCGCGTCGAAGTCGGGGGACCCGACCGACGAGGGCACCGAAATCGGCCCGCTCTCCTCGCAGACCGCAGCCGACCGGCTCGAGGAGCAGGTCAAGAAGGCGGTCGGGAACGGCGCCGAGGTGGTGGCCGGCGGCAAGCGCGACGGCAATTACTTCGAACCGACGATCCTGACCGGGATCAAACCCGGCGACGAGGCGTCCCAGGAAGAGTTCTTCGGCCCGGTCGCGCAGGTCTACAAGGTCGGCTCCGAGGACGAGGCGGTCGAGCTCGCCAATCAGACCCCGTTCGGCCTCGGCTCCTATGTGATGACCACCGACAAGGAGCAGGGCGAGCGCGTGGCCGACAAGCTCGAAGCCGGGATGGTCTACGTGAACCTGGTCCTCGCCGACAGCCCCGAGTTGCCGTTCGGCGGCTTCAAGCGCTCCGGCTTCGGCCGCGAGCTGGGTCGCTACGGCGCCGACGAGTTCGTCAACAAGAAGCTGATCCGCAGCGCCTGAGATGATCCATCCCTCGTGAGCCGAAGCTTCAGGGGGGTCATCGCTTTTTCGCTGCTGGCGTTCGCCGTCTTTGCGGTGACCACCGGCGCTGCGGCCCCGGACAACGAAGGCGACGACGTGCCGCGCTGCCACGGCCGGCAGGCGGGGATCGTCGGCACCGAGGAGAACGACCTGCTGCGGGGGACGCCGGAACGCGACGTGATCTGGGGCGGGCCGGGCGACGACGTCATCTTCAGCAGCCTCGGCAACGACCTGATCTGCGGCGGCGCCGGGACCGACCGGATGCAGGGGGGCCGGGGGAACGACGAGGTCTACGGCGACGCGGGGGACCACGATCAGGTGAGCGGCAACCTCGGCGACGACAAGGTCGTCGGCGGGGCCGGCAAGCAGGACGAGGTGGCCGGCGATCTGGGCATCGACATCGTCAACGGCGGGTCCGGCGCAGAAGACCACGTCCACGGCGACTACGGCTACGACCGCATGTCCGGCGGCGCGGGCCCGGGCGACATCGCCTCATTTGCGACCGCTCGCGCCGGCGGCAAGGGCAGCGGCGTCTGGGTCTCGCTGAAGAAGCACAAGGCTTTCGGCGACGGCCACGACAAGCTCTTCGGCTTCGAGAGCCTCGAAGGCTCCGCCTTCCGCGACACGCTGATCGGCAGCCCGCAGGCGAACGTGATCGACGGCGGCCCCGGCGACGACCAGCTGGTCGGCGGCGGCGGCCAGGACTTCCTCGACGGCGACCAGGGCAAGGACGGTTGCGAGGGCGCCAAAGGCCGCACCACCTCCTGCGGCAGGGAAGCGCCGCCGAAGGCAACCGCCTTCATCAACCTCACCCCTACTCCGGGTGGAGGGGCCGGACTGCAGGTGATCGGCGGCGCCGGCCGCGACCAGTTCGTCGTCGCCTTCGACGAGGCGAGCGAGAACTTCAGCATCACGGCGAAGAAGGGAGTGGCGATCGGTGCCGGCTGCGTCCACGCCCCCGGATCCGTCCTCACCGTCTGGTGCGACGCCAACGGCCCCGGCCGCTGGCTGATGGTCGATCTCGGCCCCGGCAACGACAGCCTGCGGGTCGAAGGCTCGCTGGAGGCGGTGGGCAGCGTGCGCTTCGCCGGCGGCATGGGCAACGACACGATCAAAGGCGGTCCGGAGGACAACCTGATCGAGTCGGGGCCGGGTGCCGATCACCTCTACGGAGGCGACGGCGCCGACGGCCTCGTCGGCGGTCTTCCGGGGCCGACCTTCCTCTACGGGGAAGGCAGCGGCGACCTGCTGGCGGCGGGCGGCGGCTGCGCCGGCGGCGCCATCGTCGGCGGCCCCGGCAAGGACGACGCGTCTTTTGCCGAGACCCAGGCCCACCCCGGCCTGCTGATCATCTCCTTCCCCAAGAACGCCGCCTGGGTCGACGAGATCAAGGGCTGCGACTCCGTCCGCCTCGATGACTCCAACGAGGACATGGAGGGCTCCTTCGACTGGGACGTCCTGATCGGGGATGGCGGTCCCAACGCAATGCTCGGTCAGCCTGGCGAGGACCGCTTCTACGGCAACGGCGGCGACGACATCATCGACGCCCGCGACGGCGTCCGCGACTTCTCGATCCAGTGCGGCAAAGGCGAGCCACCGAAGAAGATCACCACCAAGGGCAAAGGCGGCAAGAAGGTGACCCAGGAAACCGAGGGCACCGGCGAACCCGAGGGCCGCGCGATCACCGACGAGTTCGACCCCGCCCCCTACAACTGCGAATTCGTCAAGTACGGCGAGCCCGTCCCCGGCCTCCACGGCTGACGCCTGAGCGCATAGCCAAGCCCGCCCCCGAGCGCCTAGGCCGGCCCGGGGGAGCGCTGGCCGGCGGGTCCTGTCTCCGATCGGGGGCTCTCCCTGCCGGGAGAGTCCTCCCGATTGTCGCCACCCGCCGGAGGAGCCGCGGCAGGGGGGAGAACCACCGCGGCGTTCGTCCTTTATCGGGATATGGCCGACAAAGGACGAACGCCGGCAGCGCATCAGCTGCTTTCGGATCTCGCGACGCGCCAGCACGGGGTTGTTGCTACGAAGCAGCTGCTGGCGCTTGGCTATTCGCTGGACGTGACTTCAGACGCCTTCCTCAATGCACGACTTCATCGACTCCACCAAGGGGTCTACGCCGTCGGACACCGGCGGCTGACTTGGTACAGCCATTGCTGGGCGGGGATCTTGGGAGCCGAAGCTAATGAGACTGATCACGTGGTTTGGCCGGCGGTGGCCAGCCATGGCTCCGCCGCTTATCTCTGGGGGATCTACCGGTATGCGCCAGGGACGGTTGATGTGACCGCGCCGATTCGGCGGCGGGCTAAGCGCTCGTTTCGAGTGCACTTCTCCTCGATCCTCGCTGTTGAGGACCGAGCGGAGCGCGAGGGAATCCCCGTCACCTCGGTGCCGCGGACGCTGCTGGACTTGGCGATTCGGTCGCGGCCTGAGCAGCTCGATCGTCTCTTGGAGCGGACCGAAGAACTGGATCTCCTCGACGTTCATGTCGTCGAAGCGCTGCTCGACCGGGCTGGTGGGCACCGTGGACGCGGACGGCTACGACGCGCGCTTGCCCTCTATCAACCAGACCCCGCTTTCACCCGCTCCCGATTCGAGAAGCGCTTCCGGCGGCTCGTCCGCGCCGCCGGCCTGCCCGACCCCTCGATGAACTTCAACGTCGCCGGATACGAGCTCGACGCCTACTGGCCCGAGCTCCGCTTCGCCGTCGAACTCGACCTCTTCGAGACGCACGGCAGCCGGGCCGCTTTCGAGCGCGACCGCCTGCGCCAGGAGGAGCTGAAGCTGCTCGGGATCGAGATGATCCGAGTGACCAAGCCGCGCCTGGATCGCGAACCGAGCAAGGTCATCGGCAACCTCAGGACCCTGCTCGAGCGCCGCCGACGGGAGCTGACCACCCCCTGAGCAAGGCGCTGGATTAGGCTTGCAGACGTGGCACGGAAGACCCCCAGTGGAGACGAGGCCGCGGCCGTCGCCGCTGCGATCGCGCAATTCGAGGCCGAGTTCGCCGTCGCGCCGACCTCCGAGCAGCAGCAAACGCCCGCCTGGCAGCGGGCGGCTCTACTGGAGGGCGTAAGCGCGAAGGAGACCATCGAGAACCTACGAGGAGGATCCGCATGGCTGTCGTGAAAATCATCGAGCTGGTCGGCAGCTCCAAGACGTCGACCGACGACGCCGCCAAACAGGCGTTGCTGCAGGCGCAGGGTTCGCTGCGCAACATCCGCGCCGTCGACATCGTCTCCACCGGGATTCGCGGCGAGAACCTCGACGAGTACCGCGCCCACGTTCGTGTCGCATTCTTGATCGAGGGAACGGAGGTCGATTGATGGCAGACGCACCGCAGCAGGGGGAGCCCCGCGAGGTCTCCCGCGAGGAGGCGCGCAAGATGGTCGACGAGGGGGCACAGCTGATCGACGTCCGCGCTGACCACGAGTGGGAGGTGGGCCGAATCGCCGGCGCCACCCATATCCCGCTTCCCGAATTGCCCCAGCGCACCGAGGAGATCGACAAGGACCGCCCGGTCGTCATCTACTGCCGCGGCGGCAACCGTTCCTCGATGGCCAGCGCGGCGCTCGGCGAGGCCGGCTTCGACGCGGTCAAGCTGAGCGAGGGGATCGTCGGCTGGAAGGAGGCGGAGCTGCCGATCGAGCCCGTGGGCGGCTACGTGGCGGACTCCGGCGAGGCGTCGGCGATCCTCCAGGCGCAGAAAAAACCTTCCCACAGCTAGGCGGCTCCAGGCCCCATCCAGAGCCGGATCGGGCGCTCTCAGGACCGATCAGAAAATTTAATACCTGAATCCCAATCAGGTTTGCTACCTTTCTGCGCATGGAGGTAGCCGTCGCAGAGAACAAGGTGCAGAAGGGCAAGGGTCGGGTCGGGACCCCGCAGAACCCCGAGACCTACGAGAACGTCCCCGGCCACATCATCCCGATCATCGAGCGCGAGTTCGACGACTTCGACAACGAAGCCGAGCAGTTCCTCTCCGGCCAGCTGGAAGAGAACCAGTTCATCGGCTTCCGCCTCAAACAGGGCGTCTACGGGCAGCGCCAGCCCGACGTCCAGATGATCCGGATCAAGCTTCCGTTCGGCGGCGTCACTCCCGAGCAGAGGGACACCTTCGCCAGCGTCGTGGAGAAGTACGCGCCGCTGAACAAGGGGCACATCACCACCCGCCAGAACATCCAGATCCATCACGTGCCGCTACGCGACACCGAGCTGTTGCTGCGGGAGATCGCCGAAGCCGGCCTCTCCTCCCGCGAGGGCTGCGGCAACACCGTCCGCAACGTCACCGGCGACCCCTGGGCCGGCGTCGCCCCCGACGAGATCTTCGACCCGACCGTCTACGGCACCGCCTACGTCCGCTACTTCGTCCGCCATCCGACGACGCAGCTGATGCCGCGCAAGATCAAGACCTCGTTCACCGGCTCCGCCGAGGACCGGGCGATCAGCGGCATCCACGACATCGCCTTCCTCTCCCGCGAAAGGGACGGGGTCAAGGGCTTCGAGGTCCGGGTCGGCGGCGGCACCTCGATCATGGCCCGCGTCGCCCCCACCCTCTACGAGTTCGTCGAGGCCGACAACGGCGACTACCTCAAGGTCGCCGAGGCCGTCTTCCGCATCTTCGACCGCCAGGACTGGCTGCGCGTCAACCGCGCCCGCGCCCGGATCAAGGTCCTCGTCGACAAGATCGGCATGGACGCCTTCCGCGAGCTCGTCGACGAGGAGCTCGAAGGCGACTGGGTCGCCGAGCGCGAATTCGGCCCCGAGCTGGTCGAGCGCATGAGCTTCGACTACGAAGAGGAGTCCAGCGCGCCGGAGCCGCCGCTCGCCCCGTCCTCGCCCAACGGCGACCGCACCGAGTTCGAGCGCTTCCTCGCCGGCAACGTCCAGGCGCAGCGCCAGGAGGGCTTCAACACGGTCGAGGTCAAGGTCACCCGAGGCGATCTCACCCCGGAGCAGTTCCGCGGCCTCGCCCAGATCATGCGCGAGTACAGCGGCGGCAACGCCCGCAGCACCGTGCAGCAGAACTTCGTCCTCCGCTGGGTCCGCGACGAGGCGCTCTACGACGTCTGGGAGCGGCTCGGCGCCCTCGGCCTCGACGAGGCCGGGGCCCGCGAGATCACCGACGTGGTCAGCTGCCCCGGCACCGACAGCTGCAAACTCGGGATCACCGCCTCGATGGGCCTCAATCGGGCGATCAAGGAGCGGGTCGAGTCGCTGCAGATCACGGACGAGCTGACCAAGCGGATCCACATCAAAATGAGCGGCTGCCCGAACGGCTGCAGCCAGCACCACATCGCAAACATCGGCTTCTACGGCGCCTCACTGAAAGTCGGCGGCCGCCAGATGCCGGCCTACATCCCGCACATCGGCGGCAACTTCGAGGACGGCGAGGTCGCCTTCGGCAAGCGGCTCAAATCGCGGCTCCCGGCCAAACGGGTTCCCGAGGCGGTCGAGCGCTGGGTGCGGCTGTACGAGACCGAGCGCAACGACGGCGAGGAGTTCAACGCCTTCGCCGAGCGCGTCGGCGCCGAGCCCTTCGAAGCCGCCGCCAAGGACCTCACCCTGCCGGCCGAGTTCAGCCTCGAGACGATGCAGGAGTTCATCGACTGGAACCGCTCTAGCCCGTACGAGGTCGTGCGCGGAGAGGGGGAGTGCGCGATCTGATCGCGCCCGCGCGATGAAACCGCCTCCCGTCACCCTGTCTGGCACCGTCCCTACACCGGCCGACCTCGACCACGAGGAGATCGCCGCCAAGCTCGAGGACTCCACCGCCTCCGAGGCGCTGGAGTGGATGTTCGAGAACTTCGGCGAGCAGCACTACATCGCCTGCTCCTTCCAGAAAACGAGCTCGGTGACCGCTCACCTGGCGAGCACGATCAACTCCGAGGCCCGCTTCTTCTACCTCGACACCGAGGTCCTCTTCGAGGAGACCTACGAGACCCGCGAACGCCTCGCCGAGGCGCTGGGGATCGAGTTCGACCGCTTCCACAACCTGACGCTCGCCGAGCAGGAGGCCGAGTACGGCCCCGAGCTCTGGAAGACGGATCCGGACGCCTGCTGCGCCCTGCGCAAGGTCGAGCCGATGCGCCAAGCCCTTTCTTCCGTAGACTGCTGGGTCGCCGGCGTCCGCCGGGCAGACTCCAGCTCCCGTTCCAAGACGCCGAAGTTCGGCTGGGACAAGCGCTTCAACCTCTGGAAGCTGAACCCACTTGCGGACTGGACCGAGCGCGACGTTTGGAACTACATCCGTGAGCACCACCTCCCGTACAACCCGCTTCACGATCGCGGCTACCCGTCGATCGGATGCACCCACTGCACCCAGCCGGTCGAACCGGGTGGGGATCTGCGCGCAGGTCGTTGGAACGGCCTCGCAAAGACCGAGTGCGGGATCAACTAGCGGCATCCCGGCAAGCCGCCCCTGACCCTCAAACAGTTACCCCTTCCCCCGACCCGACAGGTGAGATGAGCGAGACGATGGCTGAGTTGTCCTTGACCCTTTCCGAGCGCCAAACCGCGGACTTCGAGATGATCGGCAACGGTGGCTTCGCGCCGCTGACCGGTTTCCAGGGCTCCGCCGACTGGGAGCGCGTCTGCAGCGAGATGCGGACCGCTGCCGGCGATTACTGGCCGATCCCGATCACCCTCCCGACCGATCTCGAGTGCGAGGTCGGCGACGTCGTCGAGCTCTCCTCCGACGAAGGCAAGAAGCTCGGCCGGATCACCGTCGAGGAGATCTACGAGCGCGACCTCGAGCGCGAGGCCCGCGACGTCTACGGCACCACCGAGGACGCTCATCCCGGCGTCGCGGCGATCTACGAGGAGGGCGGCCGCACCATCGCCGGCCCGATCGAGGTCGACGCGCTGCCGGATCACGACGAGGCCTTCATGCGCCGCTACAAGACGCCGGCCGAGCACAAGGCCGACTTCGAGGCGCGAGGCTGGAAGAAAATCGTCGCCTTCCAGACCCGCAACCCGATCCACCGCGCCCACGAGTACCTGACCAAGGCCGCGCTGGAGACCTGCGACGGGCTCTTCATCCACCCGCTGATCGGCAAGACCAAGGCGGGGGACATCCCGGCCGAGGTGCGGATGCGCTGCTACGAGGTGCTGATGGAGAACTACTACCCGGAGGACCGCGTGGTCCTCGGGGTGAAGCCGGCGAAGATGCACTACGCCGGCCCCCGCGAGGCGGTCCTGCACGCGATCGTCCGCCGCAACTACGGCGCCACGCACTTCATCGTCGGCCGCGACCACGCGGGCGCCGGTGACTACTACGGTACCTACGACGCGCAGAAGATCTTCGACACGATCGACGTCGAGGAGCTCGGGATCGAGCCACTGATGTTCGAGCACACCTTCTGGTGCAACGAGTGCGAGGGCCTGGCTTCGAACAAGACCTGCCCCCACGACCAAGACGCCCGCCTGTTCCTTTCCGGGACCAAGGTCCGCGAAATGCTCGGCAACGGCGAAAGGCCGCCGCACGAGTTCTCGCGCGACGAGGTCGCCGACATTCTTATCGACGCTTACAAGGAGGACTGACGTAGATGGCTGACGAGAAGGGCTTCACCCTCTGGTTCACCGGGCTTTCCGGAGCCGGCAAGACGACGATCTCCCACGAGTTGGAAAAGGAGCTGCGCGCCCGCGGCTCCAAGCTGGAGATCCTCGACGGAGACATCGTCCGCGAAAACCTCTCGAAGGGGCTTGGCTTCTCGAAGGAGGATCGCGACACCAACGTGAGGCGGATCGCCTTCGTGGCCGACCTGCTGAGCCGCAACGGCGTGCCGGTGATCACCGCCGCGATCTCCCCCTACAAGGAGATCCGCGACGAGGCCCGCGAGCTGATGGGCGACCGCTTCGTCGAGGTCTACGTCGAGGCTTCCGTCGACACCTGCGCCGAGCGCGACGTCAAGGGTCTCTACGAGAAAGCCTTCGCCGGCGAGATCAAGGAATTCACCGGCGTCTCCGACCCCTACGAGGCCCCGGAGAACCCGGAGTTCGTCTGCCACACCGAAAGCGAGACTCCCGAGGAGTCGGCGGCGAAGCTGCTGGCCTACCTCGAGGAGCGGGGCTTCATCCCCGCCAGGGAGGCGGCGGCCGCTTAAGGCGGTTGCACAAGCGTTAGGGAGGGGGTGGGAGGCCCTCTCCAGACACCGCCCGCTTATGGCTCGCGGTTGAGTGTCTGGAGAGGGCCTCCCACCCCCCTCTTTGTGCTGCCGGTCGCGGCGTGCTTGTCCACGCCGCCTCGGTTGAGAAGATCCGCCTGTTCGCTGACGGCAATCGAAGGGAGTTTGGATGTTGGGTGATGTAAACGAGCGGCCGAAGGCCGTGTGGGTACAGAGCGCGGTCGGATTGGTTGCCGCGCTTATTGCTTTCTGCTGTCTCCTCGGCTCGGAGGCAAAGGCTGCGCCCGGTGCCTACCAGGTGCTGATAGCTGAGACCTCCGAAGAACCGGCCAAAAAACTGGGGGATCAGGTTGCCGCTTTCCCGGACGTGGCGAAAGTCGATTTCGCCGATACGGAAAACAACCCGCCGCCAAGTTCAGCCCAACTAGCACCCTACGACCTCGTCGTCAGTATCGGCGACAGCACCTACTTTGACAACGAAGCCTGGGGCAATTCGCTAGCCGCCTATGTCGATGGTGGGGGAGTCGTCGTCTCGACGACCTACGACACCTGGGACGGCGGCGGAGCGCCGACTGGACGCTGGGAAACCGGTGGTTACGCGCCGTTCCTCCTGGGCGACAACGACAATGAATTCACCACCCTCGGCAGCTTTGATGCGGCCAGCCCGCTGATGAGCGGAGTGATCCCCGGCTCACTGGAGACCGAACTCAACACCACCAACGCCCTGGCGTCCGGAGCGACTTTGGTTGCCAGTTGGGCGGACGGGCGGCCGGCGATCGCTCTAAAAGGCCGGGTGGTAAACATCAGCGCCTATATCGGCGACGGCTACGGAGAAGTCTGGAACGGCAACTTCGGCCAGATCGTCGTCAACGCGGTTCGCATGCTTGGCAGGCAGCGGTTGGCTGTTGTCAACTCGAACCCCTCAGGGGGAACGGTGGCGGGAAGCGGAGGAATCTCCTGTGGCGCCGTCTGTGGAGCTGACTTCCTCTATCAGACGCCCGTGACCCTGACGGCGACCGCCAACAGGGGCTTCGCCTTCTCCGGCTTTACGGGCGCCTGCACGGGTGTTTCCTGCGCGCTGACGATGGACGGGCCGAAGTCAGTCACGGCCAACTTCGCGTCGTTCAAGTTCGGCAAAAAAGTGAAACGCAACAAGAAAAAAGGCACTGCCGTGCTGACGGTCAACGTCGGTGGCCCGGGCACGCTCGTGGTCAGCGGCAAAAAGATCAAAAGACGCAGCAAGGCGGCGAAAGCAGCCGGAAACGTCAAACTGCCGGTCGTGCCCAAGGGCAAAGCGCTGAAAGCCCTGAAAGCGAACGGCAAAGCGAAAGTTCGGGTCCAACTCGTCTACACGCCGACGGGCGGGTCTGCTTCCATGCTGACTCGGAAAGTCCAGTTGAAGTTGAACGCCTAGCCGTGAGTCTTTAGGAGGGGCGGGAGACCGTCCCTCCTTTCATTTTGCGAGGCGCTTGAGGAGCTTTTGCTCTTCTCCGAGAAGCTGCCTCAGGCGCTTCTGGAACTCCTCGTCGGCGCGGCGCTCAGCGATGTGCTTCTCGATCGCCTGGCGCACCGCCTCTGAGATGGGTATGCCGTCGGCGCGAGCGACGGCGGCGAGTTCTGCCGCCATGGGTTCGGGGAGTCGGAGGCTCGTCGCTTTACTGGCCATCGTGCGAAAGGAGCTTAACGCATATATACCTCAACCGTCGAGTCATCCGCTTTCAAAGAAAAAGAAACTTTTTAGCTTGCGGCATTAAAGCTGTAATATGTACGCGTGATGCCAGATCGAGTGACGCTGATAGGCGATCTGCTTCTTGTAGCGGGAGCGCAACTGGAGACGCCTGCCGAGGAGCTACTGCAAGCGACTTCCCTCGATTCCGATCCCGCCTTCGGGACCCTGCTCACCGGCCTCGAAGAGACGGATCCGTCGCCGACGATCACCGAAGTAGCCGCCATCTGCGGAGCCTGGATCGTTCGCAGCAAACCCTTCCCACGTGACAACAGCAAGATCGGTTATCGCTTCATGTACTTGCTGCTGGACGGCGCTGGGGAGCCGTGGAGGATGTCGCAGGAGGACGCGTTCGTGGTGCCGCCGATTTTCGAAGCCCTGGAAGAAGGCGTGATCAGCGAGGCGGAGTTCGTCGACTGGGTTTGCCTGCGGGTCGCTACGGCCTAGGCGGCACCCGGGGCTCGCCCAAGCCGTAGGTGTCGTAGGCGCCGAACTCGGCGAAGGTCTTGTGGGTGGGGCCGTGGTAGTCGGAGCTGGCGGTGGGGACCAGGTCGAGCTCCGCACAGAGCCGGAGGAGGTGCTCGGTCTGCTCCTTGGTGTGGCTCGGGTAGTAGGTCTCGACTCCGTCGGGCCGCAGAGAGCGGATCAGGTCCTCGACCTGGGCCGGATCCTTGACGTCCCAGTAGGGATGAGCGACGACGGCGACGCCGCCGGCCTCGCGGATCAGCTCGACAGCCTGCTCGGCGGTCGGCCAGCGACGGGGGACGAAGGCCTTGGCCCCGGGCACCAGGTACTCCTCGAAGAAGGGTCCGAGGTCGCCGGTCGCGCCGGCGGCGCGGGCGATGTGGGGGCGGCCGATCGAGTCGGCGGCGCCCGACTCGCGGATCGCGTCCTCGAGCGTGAGGTCGAAGCCCTCGCGGCGCAGGTTCTCGACGATCTCCCCGGCCCGGTCCCGCCGCTCCTGCTGGGCCCGATCGCAGGCCGGCCCGATCTTCTCCAAGTCGATCCAGTACCCGCAGACGTGCAGGTCTTCCGCGTACTCGTGGACGCAGGACATCTCTATGGCCGGCACCAACTCGATCCCGACCCGCCGCGCCGCCTCTTCAGCCTCCGGCACCCCCGCGATCGCATCGTGATCGGTCAGAGCCAGCGTCGTAACCCCCGCCTCAGCAGCCTTCTCAACCACCTCCGCGGCAGGCAGCTGTCCATCGGAAACCGTCGAATGACTCTGCAGCTCAATCAGCATGGCGCGCACCCTAGCTACGGCCCAGATCGGCGGTCGTGTGACCCTCTCCAAACACTCCCCAAAGCGAGCGAAGCGAGCGCGTTTGGAGAGGGTCACACGACCGCTGCCCGGAGAAGAGGACACGACTCCCTTCCGCGCCTCAGATAAATAGACTGCCGCGTCCGTGTTCCAGAAGGTCCTCATAGCCAACCGCGGAGAGATCGCGATCCGCGTAGCCCGCACCCTCAAGGAGATGGGCATCACCTCGGTAGCCGTCTACTCGGAGATCGACCGTGACGCCCCCCACGTGCGCGAGGCCGACGAGGCCTTCCTGATCGGCCCGGCGGTCCCCGCCGAGAGCTATCTCAACATCGAGAAGATCATCGAGACCGCCAAGGAGGCCGGCGCCGAAGGGATCCATCCCGGCTATGGCTTCCTCGCCGAGAACGCCGACATGGCCCGCGCCTGCGCCGACGCCGGCATCACCTGGATCGGTCCGCCGCCGGAGTCGATCGAAGCGATGGGCTCGAAGACGAAAGCGCGCGAGATCATGGAGCAGGCCGGGGTGCCGATCGTGCCCGGCTCGACCGAGGTCGCCAAGGACCTCGACGACGCCCGCCGCCAGGCCGACGAAGCCGGCTACCCGGTCGCCTGCAAGGCCGCTGGCGGCGGCGGCGGCAAGGGCTTCCGCGTCGCGATGACTCCCGACGATCTCGAGGAGGCCTTCGAAGGCTCGGCCCGCGAAGGCGAGAAGTTCTTCTCCGACCCGCGCGTCTACGTCGAGCGCTACCTGGAGGACCCGCGCCACGTCGAGGTCCAGGTCCTGGCCGACTCCCACGGCAACGTGATCCACCTCGGCGAGCGCGACTGCTCGCTGCAGCGGCGCCACCAGAAGGTCGTCGAGGAGGCGCCCGGTCCGCACGTCGACGAGGAGATGCGCGAGCGGATCGGCAAAATCGCCACCGACGCCGCCGAGGCGGTCGGCTACCGCGGCGCCGGCACGATCGAGGGGATGCAGGTCGGCGACGAGTACTTCTTCCTCGAGATGAACACCCGC